>CAZSOV010000051.1:16339-27568 GCA_964608505.1 uncultured Verrucomicrobiota bacterium | reverse complement strand
GCATGGCTAACAATACAAGTATAGCATGGGAAGCAGATGCAGCAGGTGTTGATGAATTTGCTGACCAACTCGGCGCACGCCATTGGCAGCCGGCACGGGTGGATCCGCGTCGCGACCGGAGCGTGCCTGGTCGACGAGGAGACGGCCCGGGGTTGCCACGGATTGGTGGTGGGACCCTGGGTTCGGCTGGTGGTCGAGGACGATGGATGCGGCATTCCGGCGGCGATCCGGGAGCGGGTGTTCGAGCCCTATTTCACGACCAAACCTCCCGGCAAAGGCACCGGCCTCGGGCTCTCCCTGGTGCATGGCATCGTCCGGGCCCACGGCGGGGCGCTTTCCCTCGATAGCGAACAGGACAAAGGCACCATGGTCCGGGTCTATCTCCCGGTCGGGGCCTCCGAGGAGGCGGGGGCGTCCGAGTCCGAGGAGCCGGCCCTGCCCCGGGTCATGCAGGGCAGGGGCGAGCGTGTCCTGCTGGTGGATGACGAGGAGTCGATCCTGGACCCCGCGAAGAAACTGCTGAACCTGCTCGGCTACCAGGTCAGCGCGCACACCCGCCCCGCCGAGGCGCTGGCCGAGTTCCGGGCCGATCCGGGCGCGTTCGAGATTCTCGTCACCGATTTCGTGATGCCGGGTCTGGACGGATTCGAGTTGGGTGCCGCGGTGCGGGGCGTGCGCGGGGATCTGCCGATGATCCTGACGACGGGCATGTCGCAGGATTTTTCGCCGGAGCAGGCCTCGAAACAGGGCTTCGGCATGGTGGTGGTCAAGCCGTTCAGCGCGGTCGCGCTGGCCGTCCGCGTGCGCGAATGCCTGGACGCCCGCGGCGGCCAACCCACGGGCGGCGGACGGACGGAGGAGCGGTTGGTGGTCCAAGGGTGAGGTTGATGCGTATGAACGAGAAAACCGATGCGACGAGCGGGGCGACGTCTCCCAGGATCCTGTTGGTGGACGACGATGCCGACCTGCGCGAGACGCTGCGGCTCGGGTTGCTGCGGCTCGGGTACGACGTGGACACGGCGGTGAACGGCGTGCAGGCGGCCAAGCGCCTGGGCGAGCGGGTGCCCGACGTCGTGTTGCTCGACATCGTGATGCCCGAGAAGGACGGCCTCGAGACGCTCATGGCGCTGCGCCGCCAGCACGCTTCCGTGAAGGTCATCGCGATGTCCGGCGGCGGGCGCATCGGGTCACGCGACTACCTGGCCATGGCCAAGCTCATGGGAGCCCATGCCATGTTGTCCAAACCGTTTTCCCTCCAGGAGGTGAACGACGCCGTCCGCTCGGTGCTGGGCGGCACGGGCGCCCGGCCCCCGGCTTGAAGCTGAAGCCGGGTGCCGCGGGAGGACCGCGGAGGGCCGGGCCGGATCGGGGCGGGGACGATGCTTGATCCGCCGCGACGGCCCGGGTTCGATCCGGGGCATGTCGGGATACGACGTCATCGTGGTCGGCCTGGGCGGGATGGGAAGCGCGGTGGCGTGCCATCTGGCCCGTCGCGGGCGGAAGGTGCTGGGGTTGGATCGGTACCAACCGCCGCACGACCGGGGCTCGAGCCATGGATCGACCCGCGTGATCCGCCAGGCCTATTTCGAGCACCCGGATTACGTCCCGCTGCTGCTTCGCGCGTACGAGCTGTGGCGCGAGCTCGAGGGGGTTCACGGCGAGGCGCTGCTGGAGTCGTGCGGCGGATTGATGATGGGCGCTCCCGGCTCCGAGGTGGTGACCGGCAGCCTCGCGAGCGCGCGGCTTCATGACTTGCCGCATGAACTGCTGGAAACCCGGGAACTGCGCCGCCGCTATCCGGTCTTCCGGGTGCCCGACGGGACGGTGGCGCTGCTCGAGCGGGCGGCGGGATTTCTGCGGTGCGAGCCCGCGGTGGCGGCGCATCTCGATCAGGCCGCGCGGGCCGGCGCGGATCTGCGCTACCGGCAGCCGGTCCTGGAGTGGGAGGCGGCGGCGGGGCGGGTCCGGGTGCGGACGGCCTCGGGTGATTTTCGGGCCGAGCAACTCGTGATGGCCCCGGGGCCGTGGGCGCCGGAGCTGCTGGGCGAATGGGGCGGGGCGCTCGCGGTCGAGCGGCAGGTGTCATGCTGGTTCGATCCCCCCGGGGGCATCGCGCCGTTCACGCGGGATCGCTTCCCGATCTACATCTGGGAACGCGCGCCCGGGGTGTCGCCGTACGGTTTCCCGGCGGTCGACGGACCGGCGGGCGGCGTGAAGATCGCCTATTACAGGAAGCCGCGGGTCGAGGCGTGCACGGCGGATACGGTGGACCGGACACTGCGCGTGGAGGACGAGGAGGACCTGCGGGAGGTGGTGCGGGATTTCCTTCCGGCCCTCGACGGGCGGTTGATCCGTGGAACGACGTGCCTGTACACCCTCACGCCGGACCTGCACTTCGTGATCGACCGCCATCCTCGACATCCCGAGGTGATCGTGACGGCGGGCTTCTCCGGGCACGGGTTCAAGTTCTGCAGCGTGGTCGGCGAGGTCGTCGCGGATCTGGCGACGCGCGGCAGGTCGGAGTTCCGGTTGGGGCTGTTCGCGGCGGGCGCCCACCGGCGGAGGGCGGTGCC
The DNA here is from genome assembly GCA_964608505.1 of uncultured Verrucomicrobiota bacterium. GTDB lineage: Bacteria > Verrucomicrobiota > Verrucomicrobiia > Limisphaerales > CAIMTB01 > CAIMTB01. The sequence continues at coordinate 24,995 of CAZSOV010000051.1, read as the reverse complement.
GGTTCCGGGCGGGGAGGCGTGAACGGGGAGACGCGCCGGCGCGTCATTCGAGCCACTCGGTTTCGAGGGGAATCCGGAGGAAGCTGTTGGGCGAAAGTTGCGTGTCCGGAGCGTGGATGCGGATGCCGACCGCTGCGTCGGACAGGTCGTTGCCGGAGATGATCGTGCCCGTGGGATGGGCCAGGACGAGGATGGCGGGCGCGCCGCCGGCCACCTGCCGGATCACGTTGTTGCGCACGGCGACGTCACGGACGTCGACCTCGGGCAGCCAGGAATCCCCGACCGCGATGCCGGCGACGCCGACCTCCTCGACGAGGTTGCCCTGGGCGGAGACGTTGTTGGCGGCGAGCAGCAGGCCGCGGTCGCCGCAACGGCTGACGCGATTGTTGGCGACCACGATGCCCGTGGTGGGCCAGGCGCGGTCGGACACGATCTGGATGCCGCGGTAGCTCATGTCGGCCACGACGTTGTCCGAGACGACGGAATCGGTGATCGGGGCCTGGGTGGAGTAGAGGGAGATGCCGGCGAAATCACCGTCCCGGCAGGTGTTGCCCGTGATGATCCAACGGGAGCCGCCCCCGAGACTGATCGGCATGACCGGGATGACCGTGCCGTCCGCGTAGCGATGGCGGTCGGGCTTGCCGAAGAGAACATTGTCGCGGATGACGATGTCGGATTGCTGGCCCGACGGATCGGACACGCCGCCGAGGAACGCCATGATGCCGAGGTTGCGGATGTTCGTGAGCCGATTGCCGACGATGCGAACGCGCGAGATGGGATGGGTGCTGGCGGTATTCTCGACCTCGATCCCGCGCGCGCATTCGTGAAGGACGTTGTTCTCGACCGTCCAGTCGTCCCCGATGCCGCTGATGGCGGCGCCGTCGATGCCGAGGAAGGCGTGCCGCGTATCCCCGCCGTCCTCGAAGTAGCAGTCGCGGATGGTGACGCGGACGGTCGTCTTCGGGCCGTGCAGATGGCTGATGCCGTGCATGAATCCGAACAGGCGGCAATCGACGAAGTGCAGATCCGAGCCCTGGCCGGTGAGTTGAATCATCGCGTAGTTGGGCCCGGTCCCGGCCCGGTCACTGCCGCTTCCCTCGAAGGTCAGGCCCTTGACCGTGCCCCGGCGACAATCCAGCAGCATCAGGAACTCGCCGTCCTCCCGCGACAGCAAGGTCGCCCCCGTTCCGTCGATCTCGAAATCGGTCAGGTTCGTCGCCACCAGAACGGCGAGCGCGGGATCCGCGTAGGCGATCCGGGTTGCGAGGCGATAGCGACCCGGACCGATGACGAGTTTCGGCGCGGGTCGACCCTGCAGAAACGACAACGCCCGCTGCAGGGCGGGACCGGCGTCCCCCACGCCATCCGCCGGCGGGCGCCACCATCCGGAGAGAATCGGCGCTCCCGCGTCGACGAGGCGCTCCAACCGACCCGGCACCCCGGGGCCGAGGTCGGCCACGATCGCGCCGTCGGGGGGGCGCCGGTCTTCGGGAAGATATCGGAACCAGCCGCCCCAACCGTCGTCGTTGGATTCGAAGCCGCGCACGCGAATCAGGGAGGGAAGCGGGGCGAAGCGGGTCGCGAGCAGGGCGGAGATCGTCTCGAAAACCTGGGACGCGGACGGGTGCGGCGGGGCCACCTCGCGCCCGAGGAGGTATTCCGTGAGGCTGTCGAGGCCGTCCGCATCGGGGTCCTCGAGCGCGTCGTCCGGACGGAGCGGATCGAGCACGTGATTGCGGCGCAGTTCGAAGACATCGTCGAGTCCGTCGGCGTCGGCGTCGCCCGGCAGGACCATGGGCAGCGATGCGACACGGAACAGGCGTCCGGCGCCGTCGGGAAGGGCTCCCACCGGGACCGCCTCCTGCTGACCGGTCGTCGGGAGGTGAAGCCGCACGGGTCGCCACTCGGTGGAGTCCGGGCGGCGGGATTCGATGCGCCAATACGAGCCGGGGGTCGCGGTGATGACCAGCACGAGGCCCGATTCGGACCGATACTGGATGGCGTCGATGCGGCAGGCGGGAATCCGGGGTTCGGAGCCGGGATCGGAGGCCGGGGAGCCGGGGGCGGCCCCGACGAGGATCGGCAGGAGGAGTCGGAGCAGGGAGTGGTTCATGGACAACGGATTCGGCACGATGGCCGCCCTTCGTCGCACCGCTTGTGAAGGGTCGCAAGTGCCGTCCGTGGTTTGAGGCGAGAATCGGGGCAATCCGATTCTTGCCGGAGGGGTGATTGTTATCGGAACCGGGGTTGTCTAGCGTCCCGCGCGTGACGCCGGAGCCGGGCAGACCATGGTTCGCGCGCCTGCCTCCCGGGTTCGGGGCGGGCTGGGTGCTGGCGTCGCTGGGGATGGCACTGGTGTTTCCTCCCGCGGCCCGGGCGCAACCCTACACGCCGCGGTCGGACGACGAGGTGCTGGAGCGTCTGCCGCCCGGACCGCGGAGCGCGGATCTGCGCCGGCAGCGCGAGGAACTGGCGGCGGACGCGGACAATCTCCGGGAATCGCTGGACCTGGCCCGCAGCTATCTCGAGACGGCCCGGGTGGAGGGGGACGCGCGGTACGCGGGCTACGCACACGCGGTGCTGGGACCGTGGTGGGATCAGGCCGGTCCTCCCGCGGGCGTGCTCGCGGCCCGGGGCACCCTTCGGGCCATGGCGTGGGAATACGATCGGGCCCTCGTGGATTTCCGGGCGGCACTGGCCCTGGACGCGACCGAGCTGTCCGCCTGGCAGGGCGCGCTCGAGGCGTGCCTGGCGCGGTCCGAGGGAGCCGAAGCCACCCGGCTGATGAGCCGTTGGCCGCCCGATCTCGGGCGACTCGAACGCGCGACGGCACAGGCCCGTCTGCGCCGGTCGACGGGTGCCGCCCGCGAGGCCCGGGACGGGTTGCTGCGCGAGTATGGGAACGCCGACGGGTCCGGGGCCCGGGCGCAGGCGCGGTTCGGGGCCCTGCTGCTTCTGGCGGATCTGGCGCTTCAGCTCGGTGACCCATCGACGGCGGAAGGGCACTTTCGCGCCATCGCTGGAATGGGACATCGGGACGTCGCGGGACTGCTCGCGCGGGCGGACGCGTGGCTTGATCAGGGACGCCCCGAGGAGGTCGTCGGGCTGCTGAAGGACGAGCCGCCGTTGGACCCGGTGGTGGTGCGTTTGGGCGAAGCCTGGTCGAAAGTTCCGGCCCGGGATCGCGACGAGGCGGACCGACGGCGAACCGCGTTGAACCAACTCGAGCAGCGGCTGGAGGCCCGGCGGAGGCGGGATGACGCGACCTCGATTCCCGACGACCTGCGTTTTCGGCTGCGCGTGCGCCCGTCGCCGGCGCGGGCCTTGGAACGGGCCGGGGACTTGTGGGCCGTCCGGCGCGAGTTCGCCGATGTCCGATGGATTCTGGAAGCGGCGCGGGTGGGCAACGGGGCGGCGCTGGCCGGTCAGGTGGAGGCGTGGCTTCGGGAGCATCGGTGGGAGGACGTCCGGTGGGCGGCCTGGCGTTCCGCGTCCGCGGAGCAGGGGGGCCGCCCGTGAGCGCCGGGCGTCGGCGCCGGATGGGTTGGCTGGGGTCCCTCGTGGCCCTGGTGGCGTTGTGGACGGGGGCGGAGGCGCGGGCGCACAAGGTCAGCGACAGCTTCCTGCGCCTGACCGTGTCGGATTCGCGTCTGAGCGGGCAGATGGCCCTGGCCCTGCATGATCTCGAATTCGCCGTGGGCCTGGACGGAAACGAGGACGGCGCGATCACGTGGGGCGAACTGCGCGGACGCGGCGATGCGGTGAGGGACTACGCGCGGCGCCACCTGGGGGTGGAAGCGGACGGTCGGGGACTGGAGCTTCGGTTCCTGCCCGATTTGCAGGTCGATGCGCTGGCGAACGGGACCTATGCGGTCCTGCGTTGGGAAGCCGAGGCACCGGACGAACCCCGCGTGGTGGGCCTGGAGTACCGACTCTTCTTCGACGAGAACCGATTGCACCGCGGATTGGTGGTGATCGAGCACGGGGGGAAATCACAGCAGGCCGTCTTCAATCCGCTGGAGACGCGCCTGCGTTTCGATCTGGAACGGCCCCGGCCCTGGCGGGAGTTCGGGCGGTTCGTCTGGGAGGGCGTCTGGCACATCGGGATCGGCTACGATCATGTTCTGTTCCTGATCGTGCTCCTCCTGCCGTCGGTGTTGCGCCGCGAGAATGGCGGCTGGCACCCGGTCGAGAACCTGCGGGGCGCGTTCCTGGGCATCCTGAAGGTCGTGACGGCCTTCACCGTGGCCCATTCGATCACGCTGAGTCTGGCGGCGCTGGAGTGGGTGCGTTTGCCGTCGCGCTGGGTGGAATCCGTGATCGCCGTCTCCATCGTCGTGGCGGCGCTGAACAACCTCCGGCCCGTGGCGAATGCCAAGACCTGGGCACTCGCCCTGGCCTTCGGTCTGGTGCACGGCTTCGGCTTCGCCAGCGTCCTGGGGGATCTCGGGTTGTCCCCCGGTTCGCTGGTTCGTGCCCTGGTCGGGTTCAATCTGGGCGTCGAACTGGGCCAGATCGCCATCGTCTCGGCCTTCCTCCCGCTCGCCTATCCGTGGCGCGCGGGGAAGCTCTATCGCCACGGCGTGCTGCGCTGGGGTTCCGGCGCGGCGGCCGCGCTGGCGACGGTGTGGCTGGTGCAGCGCGTGGGCGGCGGGTAGGGCGGCGGGCCATTGCTCGCTGCGCGCGCCGGCTACGGGTTCGCACGAAGGCGAACGGTTCCCATTTTCCGATGGCGGCACCGGAGCCCGGCTCGATACCCTTGGCGACGCCCCGGATGCGACCGACGCGCGGGGCGGACCGAAGGCGAGTGCCCTCGAGGTTCCGACCGCGTCGGCGAAATCCCGTTTCATGAACACCGTCACTCAGCTCAAGACCATCACCCGCAACACCCGGTCCAAGGTGGAGGCCGAGATCTCCCGCACCGGCGGCCTGCTTCGCCTCGCCCCCGCGTGGGTGCCGCGGTCGTTCCTGCAGCCCGGACTGCGCCTCAAGCTCCACCCCGACGACACCTACGCCTACGGGGCCAACCGCGGCGGCATCGACGAGCGCTGGTTCGCCTCGACGACGGAGGCCGCCAACGAAGGGCGCGTGCCGGACGAGGGCCTGAGCTACTGCGTCGTGGGCGACGAACGTTTCACCCTGCGCAAGGCGGTGGAGGACTGCGGCGCCACGCTCATCGGCAAGGGGATCTGGAAGAAGTACGGCAAGTGGCCGGTGTACTCGAAGTTCTTCGACAACATGGGCCCGATCCCGCACCACATGCACCAGAGCGCGAAGCAGGCCAAGCTCGTGGGGCAGGAGGGCAAGCCCGAGTCGTATTATTTCCCGCCGCAGCACAACAACGTGGGGAACAACTTCCCCTACACCTTCATGGGCCTCGAACCCGGCACCACCAAGGCCCAGGTCCGGAAGTGTCTCGAGGATTGGAACAGGGGCGACAACGGGATCCTGGACCTCAGCCGCGCCTACCGTCTCAAGCCGGGCACCGGCTGGCTGATTCCGCCGTGCATCCTTCACGCGCCGGGCAGCCTCTGCACCTACGAGCCCCAGTGGGGCAGCGACGTCTTCGGCATGTACCAGAGCATGGTCGAGGGCCGCTACGTCCCGTGGAGCCTGCTCGTGAAGGACATGCCCAAAAACAAACACCAGGACCTGGACTTCATCGTGGACCAGCTCGACTGGGAGGGGAACGTCGACGAGCACTTCAAGGACAACCATTACCTCGAACCCATCCCCGTCGCGAACACCGCCAAAGAAGGCTACGTCGACCGCTGGATCGTCTACGGCAAGATCGACGGCGAACAGTTGTTCACGGCCAAGGAACTGACCGTCGATCCGGGCGCGAGGGTGGTGGTCAAGGACGGCGGCGCCTACGGCCTCATCTGCGTCCAGGGCACCGGCACGATCAACGGCCTGCCCCTCAACAGCCCGAAGCTCATCCGGTTCCATGAGCTCACCGAGGACGAGTATTTCTGCACCGAGGACGGCGCGAAGACGGGCATCACCTTCGAGAACACGAGCGAGACCGAACCGCTGGTGTGCCTGCGCTACTTCGGCCCCGAGGTGAATCCCGACGCGCCGGAAATGGGCGCGTACAAGAAATCGAAGAAGCGCTAGCGGGTATCGCGGTTCCCGCTGGCCGCGGGGGCCGATCAGCAACGCGAACGGGTACGAGCCCCCGGCGGCAGCCACGCCGGGGGCCCCCGAGCCGGAGGTCAACATGGGTGCGTCCGAAACCGAATCCCGCAAGGTCCAACCCGCCTCCCGCCTGACCGGAATCCGGGTCGCCGGTTTCAAGTCGTTGACGCACGAGAACGCGTCGATGGCCGAGATCCGGTCGTTGACCGTCCTGGCAGGAGCGAACAGTTCGGGCAAGTCGAGCCTCCTCCAGCCGTTGCTGCTGATGAAGCAGACGCTGGAATCGAGGGAGGAACCCGAGGCGCTGGTCCTCGACGGTGCGCATGTCCAGTTCGCGAACGCCTCGGAGTTCTTTTCCCGCGTCGGCGGCGGGGCGCAGACGGAGACGGACGATCGGCTCGAGGTGAAACTCCAGTTCGGACCCGATCAGGCCGTGGAGTGGATGTTCCGGCGGCCGGGTGAACCTGGGGCTCCGGGAATCGTGTTGGACCAACAGGAGCAGCACCGTTCAGGGGCGGAACCGGAAATTCTGACGCCAAACTCGGACTTCCGCGCTTGGAACGCCAGCGCGGAGGCTTACGTGGCGGACATGACTCGGGAAAAGAGGCCGCCACAAGAGGCGCTTCGGAGGGAACTGGGGCGCCGATATGGGTTCGTCCTGGGCACGCGCTGGGGAGTGCCGAAGCGGGCTTCGAATGAAACGGAGGCCCTGGTTCTGCGGGAGGATTGGCCGGTCCTGCTGAGCCCTGGCGTGGAGGCGGCCGTCGACTGGCTCTGGGCGCTGTGCCGGGTTCCGGGAAGCCGCGGACGTCCCCAGCGGTCCTACCGGCGTCTGGCCATCCGGCCTCCCCTGAGAGGCGACTTCACCGAATACGTGGCCTCGCTGCTGCTTCGCTGGCAGGAACTGCCCACGGACCAGAATCGCCTGCCCCAGGTCGTGGACGACTTGAGCGCACTGGGACTGGTGGATGCCATCGTGGCACGGCGTCGAAGCGACGCCTGGATCGATGTTCAGGTTCCCTGGCGACCGGGCGCGGGGACGGTGGACGACGACCGTGGCCTGGTTCACCTGGCCGACGTGGGCCTGGGCGTCTCCCACGCCCTGCCCGTGGTGGTCGCGTTGCATGCGGCGGAGCCGGGACAGTGCGTCTACTTGGAGCAACCGGAGTTGCACCTCCACCCCCGGGCCCAGATCGAGATGGCCGGTGTTCTGGCCCGAGCGGTCCAGCGGGGCGTTCAGGTGATCGTGGAGACGCACAGCGCCACCCTGCTGCTCGCCCTTCAGGCCCTCGTGGCCGAGAGCGGGGGACTGGAGGCGAAGGACGTCATGCTGCACTGGTTCGAACGCGACCCGAAGAGCGGAGCCACGCAGATCAGCAGCCGAGGCCTCGATGAGAAGGGGGCGTACGGGGATTGGCCGGTGGATTTTGATTCGGTCGAGTTGAAGCTGCAGAGTCGCTATCTCGACGCCGTCGATCATCTCCGTCGCCCCGCATGAGGGTGCCCGTGTCCCTGCGCCTCGTGATTGACGCCAACCTGGCCCGTGCTGCCGGCGGCTCTTCCGTCGATTCGACCGCGGACGGCGCCGGGGGACCGGGAATCGCCTGTCGCGAATTCCTGATCGAGGTTCGCGAGGGCGGCCACGTCCTGGCTCGCTGCGAGGCGATCCGCAAGGAATGGGCCGAGCAAATGAGCAAGTTCTCGAGGACTTGGCTGACCGCGATGGAAGCGCGCGGCCAGATCCTGGACGTGCCCGTGTCCATGCAGTACTGCGACGAATTGGCCGAGAGGATTCACGCCTCCAACCCTCGGGACTTGGCGAAGTCGGAGATCGAGAAGGACCTCCCCTACGTGGCCGTGGCGTTGGAAGCGGACAAAATTCTCGCCTCCAACGACAGGAAGTTGCGGCGGCGGCTGGGCAGGGCGCTGGATAACGTTCCGCAACTCGCCGAACTCCAGTGGGTCAATCCGGCCGAGGAACCCGAGTCCGGCATCGAGTGGCTCAGGCGGGGTGCTCCGATGGAGGCATTCAGGCGGGTGAACGCGGGGGGCTGAATCGCCTCCCGGTTGGGCCGCGCTGCGGTTCGTCGCGGCGGCGCCGGAGCCAATCGAGGGTGTACCCCGCGATTGACGGCCTCGAAGGGCGCTCTACCGTCCGCGGCCATGTCCATATCCATTCGCGGGTGGGGATTTGTCGTCGGGATTCTGGCGGTGCTCGGGGCGGGGTGCGCGCACCGGTCCGGCCATTCCTCCGGCAAACCGCTGAAGGTTCTGCTGATCACGGGAGGGTGCTGCCACAACTATCCCTTCCAGACGGCGCAGTTCACGAACGCGATGGCGCGGCACGCCGCGGTGGACTGGACCATCGTGAACGAGGGCGGGAAGGGGACGCGGGCGATGATTCCGTTGTACGACCGGCCCGACTGGGCGAAGGGCTACGATGCCGTGGTTCACAACGAGTGCTTCGCCGACACGGACGCGCCCGACTACGTGCGGAAGATCACGGCGGCGCACCGGG
>CAZSOV010000051.1:0-16329 GCA_964608505.1 uncultured Verrucomicrobiota bacterium | reverse complement strand
GGCAGTGGTCATTCATTGCGCGATGCACACCTATCGCGCGGCGACGTTCGACGATTGGAGGGAGTTCCTCGGCGTGACGAGCCGCCGGCATGATCACATGAGCCGCTACCCGGTGAAGAAGGTCGCGCCCGAACACCCCATCGTGAAGGGGATCCCGGACGATTGGGTGACGCCGATGGACGAGTTGTACGTCATCGACAAGACGTGGCCGAACACGAAGGCCCTCGCGACCTCGACGAGCGAGCGGGATCACCGGGCGTATCCCGTGATCTGGACCAACCAGTACGGCAAGGCGCGCGTGTTCGGGACCACCTACGGGCACTCGGACGAGACGTTTTCGGATCCGGTCTTCCTCGATTACATCAGCCGGGGATTGCTGTGGGCGGCGGGGCGGAGGGTGGAGTAGCGCCCCGGCGGCAGGGCAATGGGGTGAGGATGAGGCGACGGTTTCGAAGGGCGAGGAGGCGGGAGCGGACGGCGTCGAGGAGGACGGCGAGGAGGATGACGGTGCTGGTGACGAGGGGGTAGAGGTAGGGATCGACGTTCAGGACGTTGAGGCCGTTCTCGATGGATTGGATGAGGAGGGCGCCGAGGACGGTGCCCGGGAAGACGGCGCCGCGTCCGCCGAAGAGGCTGGTGCCGCCGAGGACGGCGGCGGCGATGGCCATGAACTCGCGGTTGTTGCCGAAGCCCGGGGAGACGGCCGGGGCCTGGGAGAGGGAGACGATGCCGGCGAGGGCGGCGCACACGCCGCAGACGAGGTAGACCGCGAAGAGCACGGACGCGGTGTTGATGCCGGCCTTGCGGGCTGCCCCGGGATCCGCCCCGACCGCGTAGACATGTCGCCCGAAGGGCGTCCGGGTGAGCGTGACGTGCGCGAGGAGGACCACCAGGCCGAGGCACAGGACGGGGAGGGGAACGCCCAGCCAACGGGCGGCGCCCATCTCGTAGAAGGCCTCAGGGAGGTTCATGGCGCGGGTTTCGGTGAGCCAGAGACCCAGGCCGCGTCCGAAGTAGCGGGTGGCGAGGGTGACGACGAAGGCGAGGACCCCGAGACGGGTGATGAAGAGCGCGTTCAGGGCGCCGCCGAGCGCCCCGATGGCGATCATGACGGGAAGCACGACGGACAGGGGCCAGCCGCCGAGGGCAAGCTTCCCGCCCACCGCGGCGGCGACGAACATGACCGAGCCGACGGAGAGATCCACGCCGGCGGTGAGCAGGACGAAGGTCATGCCGACGGCCAGGATGCCGGTGGACGAGGTCTGGACGACGATGTTGAGCAGGTTGGAGCCGCGCAGGAAGGCGGGGGACAGCGTGCCGAAGGTCAGCAGCACGACGGCCAGCACGACCACCGAGGCGTGATCCAGAAGCGGCTGGACAAGGCGGCGATTCATGTCAGGACGCCGTGGGCTCCGGGTCGGCGTGCAGGGCCGCCTCCAGGATGCGTTCGCGGTCGAATTCGGGTCGTTCGAACCGGGCCTGGATTCGGCCCCGGCGCAGGACGAGCAGCCGGTCGCAGAGGCCGACGAGTTCCTCGAGCTCGGAGGAGACGAGCAGGATGGCGGTGCCCCGGGCGGCCAGTTCGGCGATCAGCCGGTAGATCTCGGCCTTGGCGCCGACGTCGATGCCGCGCGTGGGTTCGTCGAGAATCAGGACCCGGGGCTCGGCGAGGAGCCATTTGGCGAGGACCACCTTCTGTTGATTGCCCCCGCTGAGCGTTCGCACGGGGTGCTCGTCGCGATCTGGGGCGGGCAGGGGAACCGATTCGCGCAGGCGGGCGACGGCGTCGCGCGCGGCCCGGCGGTCGATGCCGCCGAAGGGCGGACGGGCAAAGCGGGGCAGGGCGACGAGTCGGAGATTGTCGGCCAGGGAGGCGTCCATGCAGAGGCCCTCGGCACGGCGATCCTCGGTGAGGAACGCCAGGCCGCGGCGGATGCGCTCGCGCGGGGGAAGGTCGTGGATCGGTTCGTCGGCGATCCGGATCTCGCCCTGGTCGCAGGGATCGAGGCCGAAGAGGATGCGGGCGAGTTCGGAGCGTCCGGAGCCCATGAGGCCGGCGAGGCCGAGGATTTCGCCGCGGCGAATCTGGAAGGAGACGTCGTGCACGATGCCGGGGTGGGAGACCCCGCGGACTTCCAGGGCCATCCGTCCCGGTGCCGCGGGCGGGCGCGCGGGGAAGAGCTGCCGGATCTCCCGGCCCACCATCAGGGTGACCATGCGGTCGACGGGCATGGCGTCGGTGGAATCGTGCCCGACGACGGCGCCGTCGCGGAGAACCACGATGCGCTGGCACAGGCCTCGGACGTGTCCGAGATGATGCGAGATGTAGATCATGGAGATCCCGCGGCGATGGAGCCGGGCCAGGAGGTCGAAGAGCCGGTCGGTTTCGCGATCCGTCAGGGAGGTCGTGGGTTCGTCGAGGAGAATCAGGCGGGCGTCGCGGGAGAGGGCCTTGGCGATTTCGACCAGCTGCCGCTCGCCGGCGGAGAGTCGCTCCAGGGGGATGTCGGGGGATACGTCGAGGTGGACTTCGGCGAGCCAGGCGGCGGCGTCGCGGTGAAGCCGCCGGCGATCCACGAGGGGCAGCCAGGGGAGGGCCCGGGGAAACCGACCGACGAACAGGTTCTCGGCGACGGAGAGGTTCGGGAACAGGTTGAGTTCCTGGTGGATGAAGGCGACCTGGCCGCGCTCGGCGTCCCGCGGGGATCGGGGGGAGTAGGGTCGGCGATCCAGGCGCATCGTGCCGGCGTCGGGGCGGAGATTGCCGCCCAGAATGTTCATCAGGGTCGACTTGCCGGCCCCGTTTTCGCCGACGAGCCCGAGGGTTTGCCCGGGTTCCACGGCGAAGGTGACGTCGCGGAGCACGCGCACGCCGTGGAAGCTCTTGTCGATGCCGAGGAACTCGATCATGGGGCGACGGACCATCGATGGCGGAGGACGTCGGCGAGGGCGGCGGCGAGGATGAGGGCGCCCTTGATCATGGTGATCGCGTAGAACGAGAGGCCGAGCAGGTTCAGGCTGTTGTCGACGAGGGCGAGGAAGAGCACGCCGCACACGGTCCCGGGAATGCCACCCCGTCCGCCGTACAGGCTGGTGCCGCCGAGGACGACGGCGCCCACGACGTCGAGCAGGTTGTCGCGGGCCATCTCGGGATTGCCGGTTTCGAGGACGGCGGTGAAGAGAATCGAGGAAAGGCCGGCGTAGAGTCCGGAGACGACGTACACGAGGAAGGTGGCACGGGCGACGGGCACGCCGGAGACGTGGGCGGTGCGGGCGTTGTGTCCGATGGCATGAAGCCAGCGCCCGTACAGGGTGCGGGAGAGGAGGAGGTGGGCCAGGACCAGGGCGACGGCGGCGAGGGTCAGGGCGAGGCCGAGGTGCTGTCCGAGCCGGAGGAATCCGGGCGGCAAACCGCCGATCTTGCGGGACTGGGTGAACCAGATGGCGAAACCGCCGACGAACATCATGGTGGTCAGGGTGGCGATGAAGGGCGGGACCCGTCCGGAGGTGATCACGAGTCCGTTGACCGCACCGACCGCGGCGCCGACGGCGAGCATGGCGAGCAGCGCGGCGGGGACGGCGAGCGGATGACCGGCGAGCCAGCCCTGTTCGGAGGACAGGATCCGGCCCCCGACCACGCTGGCGAGGGCGATGATGGAGGTGACGGAGAGATCGATGCCTCCGGGAATGAGCACGAGCGTCAGGCCGACCGAGACCACGAGGAGGGGCAGCGCGTAGGCGAGGATCGTCCGCAGGTTGTCGGGCGAGGCGAAGCCCGGCGTGAACGGAGCCAGGACGGCGAAGTAGACCAGGCCGAGCCAGAGCACCAGGTACTCGGAGAGGACGACGCGGCGAAGCAGGGCCCGGGCTCCGCCGGGAACCCGGGGCCGGTGCGGGGCGGCGGCGGACTCCGTCATTTCCGTCCGACGTTCGCGCCCCACATCCGGGACTTCATTTCCTGGAGATTGCCCTGGTGGATGACAAATCCCGGGTCGAGAACGAGTGGCGCGACGGGTTTCCCGGCGAGGGCGTCGAGGATGGCCGAGACGGATTGCTCCGCCTCGAAGTAGACGTCCTGGACCCCGGTGGCATCGAGGTAGCCGTCGGCCAGCATTCGGTACGCGGTGGCGTCGCCGTCGAAACCGCCGAGGAACACATGGCCGGGCTCGCCGATCTTGTGATAGCGGTTGGCCGACTTGAGGGCGGCCACGATGGAGGGGAACAGAAAGTCGGACGACGTGAAGATGAACGAGATGTCGGGATGGGCCTGGAGGGCATTGACGACGCCGCTGCGGGCCTTCTCCTGGTTCCATTCCGAGGGCACCACGGCCACGACCTCGACGACGGACTCCTGGCCCTTCACGGCGTCCTCGAATCCGTCCCGGCGTCCGACGGCGTTGATGTCGCCGAGATCGCCGATGACGACCATGGCCTTGTGCTTCCGCCCGGTCTTGCGCGCCTCCCCGATCATGAACTCCACCGTTTCGCGGGTGAGCTTGCGGTTGTCCGCGACGACGGCGGTGGATGTGACCCCGGGCGCTTCGGCCGCGGGGCGGTTGAACAGGACGATGGGGATGCGGGCCTCGTTGGCGGCCTTGAGGGCGGGCAGGCAGGTGTTGGCGTCCTTGGGGACGAGAATGATGCCGTCGACCCTGCGGGTGATGAAGGTGCGGACCTGCTGGAGCTGGCGGTTCGCGTCGCCGTCGGCGATGGCTTCGACCACCCCAAGATCGCGCTTCTTCAGTTCCGCCTTGATGGCCTCGAACCCGGCGACCCAGTACTCCGTCTGGAGGGTTTCGAAGGCGACGCCGATCGTCCGCCGCGGTGCGTGGGACGACGGGGCGCCGGCGGGACCGGGCGCGGGGGAATCGGAAGGCTTGCAGCCCGCCGCGACAAGTGCGGCGACGGCGAGCAACGCGAGGGCGTGGCGGAGGGGAATCATAGCCGGGGCTTCGTGGGGGGAATGGGATCCGGGTCAGGGCGAGGGCAGGCGGCCTTCGACGATCATGCGCGCCTGGGCCTTGACGCTTTCGGGTTCGAACAGCTTCTCCCAGCCGGGCTGGAGGAGTTGGCGGCGTCCGAATTCGGCGATGAGCTTGGCGCCGTCGGAGAAGGGGAATTCGGTCCGGCCAAAGCCGATGCCGAGCTCGACCTTGATATGGCCGAGCATGAAGTCCTCGGCGGCGGCGCGGGGCACGCCGCGGCGGACGGCAGCTTCCATCACTTCGCGGAGGGTCAGGACGAGGGCGATGCCGCAGGTCTCGGCCATGGTGGGTTCGAGGATGGCCATCTGTTCGACCGTGATGCGATGGGAGCGGGTGACCGGCGCGTAGAAGTCGCGCGCGATCCGTTCCCCGAGCGCGTACTGTTCCTCGGTACCCTGCATGAGGGCGCAGACGATGGCCTGGCGGGCCCGGGTGCCGCCGAAAAAGTCGTCGCGTTCGGCCTGGGTCTCGAAGTGGTCGAAGACGTTGGGATGACACGGGTGCGACACGAAGTATCCGATGTCGGGTCGATCGGGCAGTTCGCCGGCATGCGCGGCGGCAGGGTCGAGGGTGATGACCAGGGCTCCCGGACGCAGCAGCGGCACCACCTCGTGCGCCACCCTGCCCAGGATGCGGTCCGGCAGCGCGAGAACCATGACGTCCGCGGCGCGCACGGCCTCGTCGCGGGGCGTGGGGGTGACCCCGCGGCGGGCGAGTTGCTCGAGACCGGACGCTCCGGTCTCGACGTAGAGCAGGCGGTAGCCGGGGTGGTCCTTCAGGTGATCCGTGACGCGGCAGCCCATTTTGCCGCCGGCGCCGACGAGGGCGAGGTTGAGGGGAGTCATCTTCGGATTGGCTGCGCTTCCGCGGGTGGGTGGTGGGTGGCGGGCGAGCGGGACGATCCTGCGGGAGACGCGGGCGGGGCGGCTTGGACGAAATCGTTCCGGCCTTGGACGGAAGCGTTCGGCTCAGACCTTCGGCAGTTGCCAGGGGTCGCGGCGGGGACGGTCCAGGTGCTGGTTGGCGGCGTCGTCGCCGACGAAGCGCTCGCGCACGGGATCCCAGGCCAGTTTGCGCCCGAGCCGGATCGCGAGGTTGGCCAGGTGACAGACCGTCGAGACGCGATGGCCGATCTCGACGGGGAAGTAGGGTTCCTTGCGGCTTTTGACGCACTTGAGGAAGTCGTCGTGTTCGCCGGCGGGATTCGTGTAGAGGTGGAGTTCGTCGGGCCCGATCCTGGAGTCGAGGATCGCGGGGGAACTGGCCTGGAGGGGGGCGCGCCAGCCGGAGTTGCCGACCCAGCCCTCGGAGCCGATGAACTTGATGCTGGGCTCGCCGGGTTTGCAGGTCATGACGACGCCGTTGGCATAGCGGAACGTGATGTCGTAGTCCTTGACCGTGTTGTAGAGCCCTCCCTCCCAGTGCGTGCCGGTGCCTTCGATCTCCACCGGACCGCTGCGCTCGGTGTCGTTGGCCCATTGCGCGGTGTCGAAGAGGTGCGTGCCCCAATCGCAGATGATCCCGCCGGAGTAATCCCAGATCCACCGGAAGTTGAAGTGGATGCGGTCCTTCGTGTACGGCGCGAAGGGCGCGGGCCCGAGCCACATTTCGTAGTCGAAGCCGGGCGGGACGGGTTGGGGTGTGGGATCGCCGGGGACGCCGGGCTGCTTCGGCAGGATCACCTCGATGCGCCGGAGCTTGCCGATGCGCCCGTTCCGGACCAGTTCGGCCATGCGATGATAGACCGGGACGGCGCGGTCCTCGGTGCTGGTCTGGAAGACACGCCCCGTCTTGCGGACCGCTTCGACGAGCACCCGGCCCTCGTGGATCGTGAGCGTGGGTTTCTCGCACTGGACGTCCTTGCCGGCCTGGAGGGCCAGGAGGCTGATCAGGGTGTGCCAATGGTCCGGCGTGGAGATCATCACCGCGTCGATGTCCTTCCGGGCGAGGACCTCGCGGAAATCCTTGGTCGCGAAGCAATCGTCGTTGCCGTGGTGTTCGTCGACGGTTTCCTTCGCGCGGAAGAGGCGCCGTTCGTCGACGTCGCAGACCGCGAGGATTTGGGCGGCCTTCTGGCGGCGGTAGAAGCTGAGGTTCCAGTTCACGCCGTGGTCGCCGGTGCCGATGAACCCGACCGTGATGCGCTCGCTGGGGGGCACCTGGCCGTTCGCGCCGAGGACCGACGACGGGATCAGGGTGGGCAGCGCCAGTCCGCCTCCGGCGACGGCGGCACGTTGGAGGAAGGAACGACGGGAGTGCCCGCGCGGGCCGGACCAGGGGATGCGTTTCATGGACGGTTGAGATTTCCGAATTTAGGACCTGAATCGGGAGGTTGAACCGCGGACCGCACGACACCGCGTGAGGGCACGCGGCCGACACCATGCGAGCCCGGTGCCCTCACCGGGCGGAACGGTCGCAGCGAGCGGTTCATGGAGCGGGTACGAGGCGCAGCAAGCGCCCGGTGTGGGCCGGGAGCGCCGGCAGCGGGATGGAGCCTTCGTGGATCCCGAGGTCCTGGCCCGACCAGAGCTCGGCAACGCGGACGCGTCGGGAAACGGGCACGCGGAAGTCCCTCGGTTTATCCTCCCAGTTGAGGACGGCGACCATCTCGGCGTCGGGCAAGGCGAGTCGTCCGACGTCGAACGCCCCTTCGGAGAACGTCATCGCCCGTCCGGTGGGCGGGTAGAGGATGCCGAGGCGTTGCTTCTCGAGTTCGCCGTAGGTCCGGAGGTCGTCGCCGGCGAGCAGCATGCCGCCGGTGGCATAGACGAGGGTGGCGTGGAAGAGGAATTCGTCCGGGGAAGCCTTGCCGACGGACCGGGTTTTGGGCGGGGCGCCGGGGGATTCGACGAGCACGCTTCCATTGAGGCACAGCGCATCGGGATCGTTCCACCAGAGGCGCCCGTTCTGCCAGCCACGGAGCAGGTTCTCCCGTCCGGTCTTGGCGAAGTCGCTCCATTCACGACTCACGTCCATGGAGGCGCGGGAGCCGTGGATGAGGCCGAGGGAAGGCCAGAGCGGGTGGTTGCAGCCGAGGATGAAGGCGTCCCCGGCTCCGCGGCGGATCGCCTCCATGCCGCGGCGATAGGCCTCGACGCGCGTGGCGTTGGCGTCGTGGTGGCGTCCGCCGTGGAGGGTGCCCCAGTAATTGGCATCGAGTTTGAAGTAGGTGCAGCCCCAGTCGACGCGGAGGGTGCGGAAGAGGTCCTCGAGCCAGCGCTGGGCCCCGGGATGGGTGCCGTCGAGGACGTACCAGGGGCCGAGGCGCCAGCCTCCGAAGCCGACGCGGTCGGAGCGAAGGGGTTGGTCCTGGTCATCCTTCACGAACCATTCCGGGTGTTCGCGGAAGAGGCGCGACTGGGGGCTGGCCACGAACGGGGCGACCCAGATGGCAGGTTCGAAACCGTCGGTCTGGATCTGCTTCAGCACCGCCCGCAGATCGCCGCCGAACGATTTCCCGGTCTCCAACCAGTCTCCCATCCAGGGCTGGAAGCCGTCGTCGATCTGGATGTAGCGCAGGCCGGGGAAGTTCCGTTTCGCCCAGGCGAGGTTGCCGCGGATCTGGTCGGCGGTGACGGACGGGCCGAAGCAGTACCAGGAGCACCAGCCGGTGGCGACGGGGGTTTTGAAGATGGGGGGGTGGCTGCGGTTGAGCTCCCCGGCGAGGCGTTCGTACAGCGCGTTGGGATCCGCGCCTTCGAGGACCAGCAGGGGTTCGAGCTCCCAACGGGCGCCCGGGGCCAGGGTCAGGCCCTCGCCGTCGAGCGAGACCGAAAGCGACTCGGCGTCGAAGGCGAATCGTCCGACGAACCGTCGCGCGCCGGTGAAACCCAGGAGGACGCTTCGGTCCGGCGCCGGGCGCAAGGTGAGCACGCCATAGACCGTGCGACGTCCCTGCGGTTCGGGAATCCGGTAGTGCTGGCGGTCGGTGTAGTAGCCCTCGTCGACGGGACGGGCCAGCGTGCCGCCGGTCTGGCTGAGCATGGTGAACCCTTCTCCATAGACCGGGGTCTCGGGCGCCAGACCGTGCCGCAATTCCGCCAGGACGATGCTGCCCACCAGGACCGGTGCCGGGCCGCGGTTCTCGACGGAGGCGAGGCAGCGTTGGCCCTCCCAGCGCCGGGAAACCACGACGCTGGCGGGCAGGGGCACGTCGTTGGTGCCGAGGACGCGGGCGGGGCTTTCGGCGAGGCGGGACTGGAACGAGGCGGCGAGGAGGACGGGCGGGGGCGCGGCCAGAAGCAGCACGCCGAGCGCAAGGACGTACGGGAGGCGCATGGCGGAACCCTGCCAAAAACCGGCCCACGTACCAGAACCGAAGTGGCGTCCTCAGGGCTGGCGGGGTGGCTGACCCGGAGCGGTGAAGCCCTTCGCCACATCGTCGAGGACCAGCACCCAGTCGAGTTGCTCGCCCGGGTTGGGCGGCGAGAACTCGCGCTCGCCCGTGTTCGGAAATTCGCCGATCGCGTGGGCCTGTCCGTTGCGGGGATCGAACCACCACGCCTTCACTCGGGGACCGGAGACCTTGTCCATGCGGACCTTGAACGAACGTCCCACGGGCACGTAGACCATCGCGTAGCTGCCGGAGGCATCGCGCGTGGCCACGAAGCGGTATCGTCCGGCTCCGGGAACGGAGGTGGGGACGCGGTCGGTGACGAGGACCGAATCGTCGGGGACGCGGGTGAGGAAGGGGCGCGAGAGCATGAGGTGCTTCGCGTGCTGCATCTGGAGAGCGCCGGGCTGAAGGATGGCGTCGGACCAGGGCATGAGCGGATTGTTGATCGGGTTGCGGCCCGGGGCCCACATCTGCCAGACGGAATGGTGCCCGTAGGTGTGACCGAAACCTCCCGTGAAGACGTCCCAGTATATCGGGCGCCGGACGTCCGCGGCGGTCGAGTGCCCGCGGTTCTTGGCATCGAAGGAAACCGGGTGATCCTCGTAGATCGGTTCGCCATCCAGCACGGGCTTCACCGGGGTGCGGTCGTAGTCGACGCGGGTCTGGTCATAGCGTCCGGTGAACTCGGCCACGTGACCGTTCTGGCGCATGTTGAAGTCGAGCCAGTCGTCCTGATGGAACCAGGTCGAGGACCCGTTGCCGCCGGGCGGATGGAACGTCATGAGGTGCGTGCCGCCGTCGCCCCGACGGAGTCCCCGGGCCATCGCGCGGATGATTTCCCGATGCGTGTCGTTCTCGACGGGGCGATCGCCGCCGAGAATCCAGATCAGGCCTTTGTCGCGGTACCGGCGGCCCAGCCATTCACCGTAGGTCTCGGCGTTGGCGGGAGTGAACAGGGGTTGGCCCTCCCTGACCTTGTCGCGCCAGTACCGGCCCCAGGTCGGGAGGAACCCGACGTAGATGCCGCGCCGGTTCGCGGCGTCGACGATGAAATCGACATGGTCCCAGTAATCGTTGTCCGGCCCGTCCTTCACGGCGGGGCGGGCGGGGTCGAGATCGACCAGGGGGAGGTGCCCGTAGGAGTTGGGATCGATGTGGCCGTCGAGTTCGGCGATGGCCACGGCCTGAACGACGTTGAAACCGTTCCGGGCACGGTGTTCGAGCAGTTGCCCGGCCTGTTCGCGGTCGAGGCGATGGAACAGTTCCCAGGTGGTGTCCCCGAGCCAGAAAAACGGTTGCCCGTCCTGGGTGACCAGAAAGCGGTGGTTGTCCGACACCTTGAGGGCGGGCAGGGCGGCGGCGACGGCGACCACGGACGAGATGGTCAGGGTGCCGAGCGCGGCGAGCAGACGGCACACGGAGGGGATGGGCATCATGCTGGGTTATTCGGGTGAGGTGTGGGAAGGGCGCGGGAGCGGGGAGGAGGTTCCTGGGTCGAATTTCCAAGTTCAAAGCTCAAAGCTCCAGACGGCTACGGGGAGCGGGGCGGGAATCCCGGATCGGAATGGCATTTTGCCTTGCCGGCCATCGCTCTTCATTTGAACGGGGCGATGTGGTTCTTGAACCACTCGTGGTCGATGGCCTGGGTGCGGGGGAGCCAGGAGATGTTGTTGGGGAGGACCACAGGGCCGCTGCGTTTGACCTGTTCCACGCCCGGGCTCTTCCACTTGCGGATCTCGGCGTGGCCATCGACGAAGCTGAATCCGGCGGACTTGCCGTGCCGACCGGAAGGGGCATCGAGCCAGGGGTTGTTCTGGTAGGTCCGGAGATTGTCGAAGGGAAAGAAGTGCGAGTCGTTGATGCTGTTCTCGTGTTCGTCGACGAGGTTGAAAATGGCGGATGGGCCGGGGGCGCTGACGGAGGTGATCTTGAGAACCGTGAGGTAGGCGTCCTTGTGGTTCTGGACCCAGGACGTGGTGGTGTCGCCCATGAAGGCGTTCATTGCGTAGCTGCGGTTGCGGAGCACGATGCGGGTGCCCAGGCGCAGGCCGGCGGTGTCGGCGGGACAATGGAAGATGTCCTTCGAGGTCAGGTACCGCCAGGTCGGGCCGTTGGTGATGAACCGGTCGTTGGTCGCATCGGCGGCGTTCACCATGTCGCCTTCGGCCCAGGCCGGAGCGAGGGTGGAGGCGTAGGGGCCGAGGGCCCGGTCGTCGTTGTCCTCCGCATACATGTACCAGGCGAGGCCGAGTTGCTTGATGTTGCTCATGCACTTGATGCCATGAGCCTTGAGTTTGGCCTGGCTCAGGGCGGGCAGGAGCATGCTCGCCAGGATCGCGATGATCGCGATCACCACGAGCAGTTCGATCAGCGTGAAAGCCCGGGAATGGGTGCGGAAGGCGCGGTCGGAACGAACGGGCATGGACCATTCCTACCACCGGCTCGGGGCCGTGCCTTGGACGAACCTGATCCGGACTGGAATGAATTCGACGCGACGCGCGGGACGCCCGCGCCTGCCGGCGGTTACGGTTACCGGTGGGGAGTCCTGCCCGGGCGCACGCCGGCCCGGTGTTGGCTGGGGGAACGCCCGAAGGTCTGGCGAAAGCGGCGGTCGAAATGGCTTTGGTCGCTGAACCCGAGCGCGAGGGCGATGGCGGCGATGGAATCCGTCGATTGTTCGAGGCACTCGACCGCGCGGGCCATGCGGACTTGGTTGAGGTAGCCGCCTAGGGACATGCCGGCCACCTGCTTGAAGACGCGTCCGAACCGGGCGGGGCTCATGCCGCACATGGCCGCGGCGGCGGCGAGCGTAATGCGGTCGGCGTAGTGGTCGCGGACGTGGTCGAGGAGGGGTTGGAGGCGGGTGGCCTGCTCCTGGCGTTGCAGGACCTCGGCACGTTCGAGGTCGGAATGGCGGAAGGCATGGACGAGGGCATGGAGCACGACCAGCAGCCAGGCCTTGCAGCCCGCTTCGCGATGGGGGTCCCGGGCGGCGAAGTAACAGCCCAGCAGGCGGGCCAGGGCTTCGTGAACGCCGAGGGTGGACGCGGCGCCGGACGGCAGGAGGTTGGGGGCGGCCTCGCGGCGGCGATGGAACGGAATCAGGAAAGCATAGTCCGTGGGCGGCGACCCGGGCGTGAACACGCATTCGGGCAGGAACGACAGCACGATGACCCGGGTGTCCAGTCCCGGCGCGTCCACCACCTGGTGCGGCTTGAGATGGTCGACGACGAGCAGGTCGCCCGGGTGCAGCGGGACGATGAGATCTCCCATGCGCTCCTGCATGGGACCATCGAGGGGGACGAGGAGTTCCAGCCGGCGATGCCAGGTCAGACGACGCGTGACTTCCCCCGAGCGGAAGCGGAAGAGGCTGACGGCAAATGGGAAGCCTCCCGGGAGTTCGAGGTCGTGGCGACCCTCGGCATCCAGAAGGTGGGTAATCCGGTGGGGCTGGAACGGGATGTCGCGGCACGCCGCCCGGAGGTGCTCCAGGGAGGGCAGGGGCGCGCGGGGGGGCATGCCCGGAGCGTAGGGGCCGGGCGCGACAGGTCAATCAGGCGCGACGGCGCCCGGCCAGCGTGACCAGGGCGCCGACACCCAGAAGCACCGCGGCGGACGGTTCGGGCAGGGAACCGCCGGCGGCTTGGGCGGCCATGGCATTGAGGACGAACTCGGGGTTCGAGGCGGTGATGGTGAAACCCTGGAGGCCGCGGAGCGCGGTTGGCGGCATCAGGTTCCCGCCCAAGGCGATGGTGACCGGAGCCGATTCACCCAGGATGCCGAGGGCCTTGGCCTCCGCGTAGTTGTTCCCGAGGGCGGAGGGCCACGCCACCAGCATGACCTGCGCGGTGCCACCGTCCGGTACGCCGGGAATGGCGCGGGTTGTGTCCTGCCCCAAGGCGTTCACGTAGCCCTGGCCGACTCCCGTGCGGAACGGCAGGGGCTCCCCCGCGGGAAGCAGTGTCCCACCCACCGGCCCTCCGTAAAGCTGCGCCAGGAATCTCCCGTCCGCAGCGCCTGCCTCCGTGCCGAAGGAATAGAAAACCGGCGCATCCAGGGCGCCGACGATGCGGTTGATCAACTGGGTTGTTCCCTGACCTCGGGCGGCGAGAGCGAGGGACAGGTACACGAGAGCGAGCAAACTTGTCTTCATGACGTGGGGTGAGGAACGCCCAGGGTGAGTTCGCGGAAGAACAGGGACGACGACTCAAGCCGTCCGCCACCGTGGACCGGAGTTACTCCCCCGCCCCCGGACTGTCAAGAGGGCGGGGCCAGGCCGGATCATCGCGCGTTGACTCAAGTGAAATGACACCGAGGGGGTGGACGCCCGGAGGGCGTCCAAGGGGCATTCACCCGTCCCTACTCGAGCGTGTACCGCCGGCCCCGGGCGACCCCTTCACAATGACGTCGCCAATCCGAACGGACGTGCCCTCAGCCGGGCAGGTTGGCGAGGGAAGCCTCGATCTGTTTCTGCTTGGCCTGCCAGTCGACGAGGCGTTGCTGGTGCTCCTCGAGGACCTTGGCGGGGACCTTCTGGGTGAAGCTCGGGTTGGCGAGCTTCTCCTGCACCTTGGCGATCTCGGCGCGGATCTTGTCCAGTTCCTTGCCGAGGCGGGTGCGTTCGGCGGAGCCGTCGACGAGGCCGGTGAGGGGCAGGTAGAGGTCGCCAAGGGCGTTGGAAGCCATCGGGACACCCTTGTCGGCGGTCCAGTCGGGAGCGGCGATCTCGAAGGGATCGGCGTTGAGAAGCAGGCCGATGACGCTGGCCTCGGAGGGCGGCAGTTCGCCGGCAGGCTTCAGGATGAACCGGGCCTTCTTGTTGCCGGGAATGTTGAACTGGGCCCGGAGATTCCGACCGAGGGTGACGAGTTCGAACTTGGCTTCCGCGACCCGCGCGACGGCGTCGTCGAGGCCCCACTCCTCCTTCTCGGCGTCCTCGAGGGGCTTGGGCCAGGGCGCGTTCATGATGGTGGCGCCGCCCTGCTGGGCGGGCATGTCGGCGTGGAACCCGAGCCCGTGCCACAGTTCCTCGGTGATGAAGGGGATGAACGGATGGAAGAGCCGGAGCATGTGGGCCAGGACGAAGTCGATGACGGCGACCTTGTTGGCCTTGAGGGCCGAGTCCGGGCCGGCGAAGGCGGCCTTGCTGGCCTCGACATACCAGTCACAGTACTCGCTCCAGAAGAACCGGTAGAGGGCCTGGGTGACCTCGTTGAAACGGTAACCCTCGTACGCCTGGTCGATCTCGCGAATGGCGGTGTCGAGCCGCATCAGGATCCAGCGGTCGTCGTTGGTGAGCAACTCCGGCTTGATCTCGGCCTGGACGTCGCCGGCCTGCATCTGGCGGAACCGGCAGGCGTTCCACAGCTTGTTGCAGA
The DNA here is from genome assembly GCA_964608505.1 of uncultured Verrucomicrobiota bacterium. Lineage (GTDB taxonomy): Bacteria > Verrucomicrobiota > Verrucomicrobiia > Limisphaerales > CAIMTB01 > CAIMTB01. The sequence goes on along the minus strand of CAZSOV010000051.1, from coordinate 1,630 downwards.
AGTTCCGTCCGAGCTCGACGTTGAGTTCGTCGTAGATGACGTCCTGGCCGAGCGGGGCCGAGCGCATCACCCCGAAGCGGAGGGCGTCGGCGCCGTACTTGGCGACCAGATCGAGCGGGTCGGGCGAGTTGCCCAGGCTCTTGGACATCTTGCGCCCCGCTTTGTCCCGAATGATGCCGGTGAAATAGACGTTCCGGAACGGCATCGCGCCCATGAACTCGTACCCCGCCATGATCATGCGGGCGACCCAGAAAAAGATGATGTCCGGTCCGGTCACGAGGTCGGTGGTGGGATAGAACGTGCGCAGGGTCGGGTTCTGCGCATCCACCGCGGGGTCCCCCGTCCAGCCCATCGTCGCGAAGGGCCAGAGCCACGAACTGAACCAGGTGTCCAGGACGTCGTTGTCCTGGACCCAGCCGTCCCCTTCGGGAGCCTCGAGGCTGCAATGGATCTCGTCGCCGCGATACCACACCGGGATGCGATGACCCCACCAGAGCTGGCGGCTGATGCACCAGTCCTGGATGCCGTCCATCCAGTGCTCGTAGACCCGGGCCCAGCGTTCCGGATGAAACCGCAGCGTGCCTTTCGCCACGCAGTCGGCGGAGGGTCGGACGCTGGGATAACGGAGGAACCATTGCAGGCTCAGGCGGGGTTCAATGGGAACGTCGGCGCGCTCGCTGAACCCAACGTTGTTCGTGTACGGCTCCGTCCTGTCGAGGGCCCCGATGGATTCCAGAAGTTCGGCCGCCTTCTTGCGGGCGGCGAAACGGTCGAGACCGGTCAGGTCGCGTCCCGCCGCGTCGTTCATGACCCCATTGGGGTGGAGCGCGTCGATGATCTCGAGCTTGTGCCGGGACCCGATTTCGAAGTCGGCCTTGTCATGGGCCGGGGTGACCTTCAGGACGCCGGTGCCGAACTGAATGTCGATGTGATCGTCGCCGATGATGGGAATCGGCGCCTGGTTTTCGAGCGGGAGCGGGCGCCGGGCGTGCTTGCCGATCAGATGGGCATAGCGCGGATCCTTGGGATGGACCGCGACGGCGGTGTCCGCCGGGATGGTTTCGGGACGGGTGGTGGCAATCGTGAGGAAGGTGCCGGGGTGTTCGACGACCTCGACCTTGAAGTAGTAGAGCTGGCCCTTCTGCTCCTTCATCGTGACCTCCTCGTCCGAGAGGGCGGTGAGCGAGACCGGACACCAGTTGACCATGCGGCGTCCGCGGTAGATGAGGCCCTTCCGATGGAGGTCGACGAACACCTTCTGCACGCAGCGGGAATACTCCGGGTCCATCGTGAACCGCTCGCGGGTCCAATCGCAGGAGGCTCCGATCTTCCGGAGTTGCTGGATGATGATGCCGCCGTGTTTCTCCTTCCATTCCCAGACCTTCTCCAGAAAGGCGTCCCGTCCGAGGTCATCCCGGTGCTTGATGGCACCCTGTTTCTTCAAGGTGCGCTCCACGACCGTCTGCGTGGCGATGCCGGCGTGGTCGGTGCCCGGCAGCCAGAGCACCTCCTTGCCCTCCATGCGCGCCTTGCGGGAGAGGATGTCCTGGATGGTGTTGTTCAGCACATGGCCGAGCGTGAGGACACCCGTGACGTTCGGGGGAGGGATGACGATGGAATAGGCCGGACG
>CAZSOV010000050.1:0-33251 GCA_964608505.1 uncultured Verrucomicrobiota bacterium | reverse complement strand
GCCGGGTCCCCCGACCCGGCGCCATTGGGCACGCAGGATCGGCGGACCGCACCTCGCCGCCGCGTGAGGGCACGCGGCCTACAGATGCGTCGACTTCCCTTGTAGGCCGGGTCCCCCGACCCGGCGCCATTGGGCACGCAGGATCGGCGGACCGCACCTCGCAGCGTCGCTCAGCCCACCAACCCCTTCACCACCTCGCCGAACACGTCGGTCAGGCGGAAGTCCCGCCCGTTGAACCGGTAGGTCAACTTCTCGTGATCGAATCCGAGCTGGTGCAGGAGCGTGGCGTGGAAATCGTGAACGTGCACCTTGTCCTTCACGGCGTGGAACCCGAGCTCGTCCGTTTCGCCCCAGACCAGGCCCGGCTTGAAGCCGCCTCCGGCCACCCAGGTCGAGAATCCGCTCGGATGATGGTCCCGTCCGTCGTCGCCCCCCTGCACCATCGGGGTCCGACCGAACTCGCCACCCCAGATGACGATGGTGTCGTCGAGCAGTCCACGCTGCTTGAGGTCCCGGACGAGTGCGGCGCTGGCCTTGTCGGTGACCTCGCAGTTGCGCTTGAGGTCCGCCTTCAGGTTGCCGTGCTGATCCCAGGACTCGTGGAAGATCTGGACGAACCGGACCCCCTTTTCGACCAGGCGCCGCGCGAGCAGGCAGGCATTCGCGTAGGTGGGCTTGCCGGGTTCGGCCCCGTACAGGTCCAGGACATGCCGGGGTTCCTTCGAGAGGTCCATCACCTCGGGCGCCACGTGCTGCATCCGGTACGCCATTTCGTACGCGCTAATGCGGGCGGCGATCTCCGGGTCGCCCACGGCGCCGAGCCGCCGGGCGTTGAGCCGGTTCACCGTCTCCAGCGTGTCGCGCTGCATCGCGTCGTCCACGCCCCGCGGATTGGACAGGTAGAGGACGGGATCGCCGCCGGTCCGGAACAGCGTGCCGTTGTGGACGGTCGGCAGGAAGCCGCAGCCCCAGTTCGAGGCTCCGCCGCTGGGTCCCTTGCTGCCGGTGCTGAACACCACGTACGCCGGGAGGTCCTGCGTCTCGCAGCCCAGCCCGTAGGTCGTCCATGCCCCGAAGCTCGGCCGCCCGAACTGCTGGGAGCCGGTGTTCATCATGATCTGGCCCGGCGCATGGTTGAACGCGTCGGTCTGCATCGACTTGATGAGCGTGACGTCGTCGATCACCTCCGCGAGGTGCGGGAGGAGCTCGGACAGTTCGGTACCATTCCGCCCGACCTTGCGGAACGCGAACTTGGGTCCGAGTAGCTTGCTGCTGGGGTTGATGAAGGCGGCGCGGTAGCCCTGCAGGAATTCGGCGGGCGGCAGCGTGCCGCTGAACTTCGTGAGCTGGGGTTTGTGGTCGAACAGCTCGAGGTGGCTCGGGGCCCCGGCCATGAAGAGGTAAATCACCCGCTTGGCCCGGCCCTTGAAATGGCCGTCGCGCGCCGCCAGGGGGTTGGCAGGTGCCGCCTGCACCGCGCCTTCGCCGGCGAGCAACCCGTGCAGCGCCACCGCCCCCAGCGCCACGCCGCAATCCTTGAAGAACCACCGCCGGGACAGCGCCGTCCGCTGCTCCGCCCGCACCTGTTCCGGAATCGAGATTCGCTTCATGGCCTTCACTCCTTCGTGATCGCTTCGTCGAGGTTCAACAACGCCCGTGCCACCACCGTGTACGCCGCCAGCTGGGTCGGAGTCGCTCCCGGCGGCAGGGACGGCAGCTCGTTCCGTCCCGTCGCCAGCTCGAGCGGATTGACCCAGCCGTCCGCGATCCGCTGCCGCTGCCGTTCGAGCAGGCCCTTCAGTTCCGCGCCCTCGTCGGGGGTCGGCCAGCGGCTCAGCACACGCCGAAACGCGTACCGGATCCGATCGTCGTCCGTCGCGCCGCCCTCCCGCAGGGCGCGCGCCGCCAGTTCCCGCGCGCATTCCAGGAACACCGTCTCGTTCATCGTCGTCAGCGCCTGCAACGCCGTGTTCGAGCGTTGGCGCCGCACGCACGAGAAATCACCGTTCGGCGCGTCGAAGTTCGCGAGCACGGGGAACGGGATGGACCGGAACTTGAAGATGTACAGGCTGCGCCGGTAGCGCTCGGGTCCGGTCTCCTCGAGCCACACCTTGGGTCCGTAGCTGGCCGGGGGCTGGAACAGGAACTCGGGCGCCGGCGGATACACGCTGCGCCCGCCCAGCGCCGGGTTCAACAACCCGCTGGCCGCGAGCGCCACGTCCCGCACGACCTCGCCCTCCACCCGGAAACGGGGACCGCGGGCGAGCCAGCGGTTGAACCGGTCCTTCTCCAGCAGCACCGGCGTGGCGTGGCTTTGCTGCCGGTAGGTCGCCGAGGTCACCAGCAGCCGGATCATCCGCTTCAGGCTCCAGCCCTGGTCCATGAACTCCGTCGCCAGCCAGTCCAACAGCTCCGGATGCGAGGGCGCCGGGCTTTGCGTCCCGAAATCCTCGGGCGTCTCGACGATCCCCGTGCCGAACAGCGTCTGCCAGACCCGGTTCACCGCCACCCGCGCGGTGGTGGGCGCCCGGCGGTCCGTCAGCCAGCGCGCCAGCGTGAGACGCGTGCCATCCGCGTCGTTCGGCAGCGGATTCAGGAACGCCGGCACGCCGAACGTCACCTCGTTGCCCGGCTTCAGCCAGTCGCCGCGCCGGAACATCCGCGTCGGGCGCCGCTCGTCCCCGGGCCCCGCATCCCGGCGCATGGCCAGGGTCTGCGTCGGGGTCCCCTCGGGCCACCGGCGATACAGGGCCTCGATCTTCTCGTTGGCCTCGCGGAATTCCGCGACGGTGGTCCGCCAGTACGAGAAGACGGTCGCCACCTGCGCGGGCGTCCGGCGATCCGGGGGCACCTTCAGGATCGCGCGCACCGCCGCGGGCACCCGGTCCGCCACGGCGTTGGTGTCCGTGGTCACGCTCAACCGGAACCGGCCCAGGTTGTGGTTCTGGTTGTCGTCGGAATTCCAGCCCCCGTGGTTCTGCTGGAGCCGGAAGTTCAGGATCGCACCCCGCGCGAAGCGCACGGGACGGTCGGGCACGAACACCGCCTGGCGCGCCACGTTGCGCCGCCCGGGGCCGGCGTCGATGCCCCAGGCCGTGTCGCCGTTGCCATCGATGGCATGTTCCACCGGGCCGTAGGTCCGCTTGCGGTTCGAGCGGTTGTCGAATTCGGGCTCCAGCGGCTTCTCGGCGTTCGCGAAGTCCGCCGTCGCCTTCGCGAACTTCACCTCCACCTTGTTCGTCGGGTTCGCGAGGTCCACGGCCTCCACCTTGAACTCGCTGAGCGCGGCCATGCCCTGGATCGAGCGTCCCGGCCCGCCGCACGGCAGGTTCGGGTCGGGCAACTGCTCCAGCCGGAACGCCCCGATGAAGTCCAGTGCGTTCGTGCCCCGGAACTGCGCCGTCCACTGAGTCGGTGCGTAGCTCGCCGCCCGGATCGAGCCGTCCTCGTGCTGGTAGAACCGCTCGCCGTTGTCCCCGGCGTTCTCGCACCGCACGACGTGCCACTCGGGCTGGTCGTTCCGCACCGATTCCTCCCACGCCGCGAGGCGCTGCTCCCAGTCCGGCGTGACATGGCGCAAGCCCTCCTCGAGATCCCGGATCTCCCGCGTCAGATTTGCCACGAGCCGCTGCGCCTCGGGCGGGTGATAAATCCGGGACGATTCGTGGTCGTTGTTCAGGAACGCGAACACCCGGTAGTACTCCTCCTGCGTCAGCGGATCGTACTTGTGCGAATGGCACTGGCCGCATTGCAGCGTCACCCCAAGCACCGCCTTCCCCAGGCAATCCATCCGGTCGAACAACCCGTCCATCCGGAACTGCTCCGGATCCACCCCGCCCTCCTCGTTCAACATCGAGTTTCGGAGAAATCCCGTCGCCACCCGCGTCTCGTCCGTCGCGTCCGGCAGCAGGTCCCCCGCCAGTTGTTCCGTCACGAACCGGTCGTACGGCAGGTCCCGGTTCAACGCCCCGATCACCCAGTCCCGATAGGCCCAGACGAACCGTGGCTTGTCCTTCTCGAACCCGTCGCTGTCCGCGTACCGCGCCGCGTCCAGCCAGTGCCGCCCCCAGCGTTCCCCGAAATGCGGCGACTTCAGCAGGGCGTCCACCGTCCGTTCGTACGCCCCCGACGCGGCGTCCGCCACGAACCGGTCCACGTCCTCCGGCGTCGGCGGCAATCCGGTCAGGTCGAGATGCAGCCGGCGCAGCAACGTCACCGCGTCCGCCTCCGGCGAGGGCACCAGCCCCTCCCGCTTCAGCCGCGCCTGGATGAACGCGTCCACCGGGTTCCGCACCACCCAGTAGTTCCCGTCCGCTCCGGGCTCCACCGGCGGCACGCCGGGACGGCCGGGAGGACGCCATGCCCAGTGCTCGGCTTTGGCCACGGTTCCCGCCGCCACGGACTCCGGCCAGGGCGCCCCCTCGTCGATCCAGGTCCGCACCAACTCGACCTGCGCCGTCGTCAGCGGCTCCCCTTTCCGCGGCATCCGCGGCAGCTCGGCGTGCGTGCCCAGCAGCACCTTCACGATCAGACTCTCCCCGCTCCGCCCGGGCACCCAGGCCGGACCGTGGTCGCCGCCCGCCCGGGCCGACGCCGCGCGATCCAGGCGCAGCCCCGATTCCTGCTTCTTCTCGCCATGGCACGACCCGCAGCGCTCGGCGAAGATCGGACGGATGTCGCGCGCGAAATCGACGGCCGCGCCGGCGTTCGCGGCGGCGAGGACGAGGGCGGCGCCAAGCCAACCACGCAGCGCCGGCGCCCCTCGGAACGGCCGGCCCCGGGACCTGGATGGGGAGAACACGCCGCGCGTTGTAGCAACGTTGCCTGCCTCTGGCCAGCCCCGGTGCCGGCCTTCGCCCTACCGTCCGCGGAGCAGCCGTCGCGGAACCCTCCGCCAAAGGGTCCAGCCCAGCAGCAGCGAGGCGCCCAACACCACTTCCGCCTCGGGAATGGGCGCGGTCGCGATCTGAAGTCTCCAGCTCACCAGCCGATGCGCGCCCCCGCCGCTCAGGTCGGCGACGAACAGGGTCCAGTCGCCCGCCGGATCCAGGCCCGCGAACGCGCCCAGCGGAAGCGAGCGGACGTCGCTCAACAGGGCGAGCGCGGGATCGGACGCCCGGGCGTCCGGTCCGAACGTGCCCACCAGCGGACCGGTCAGGGAGACGGTCGGCACCGGACGGTACGCATGGATGTCGGGCGCGCCGTCCGCGAGGGTGATGTCGAGGGTTTGCGCGTCGTCGTAGCCACCCAGCCGCTGGAGGTCGCGCCCGGGACGATTGAGCAGCACGGCGAGGGTGCCGGCGTGCTCGAGGTGGGCGTAGAGATCGCCGAGGTAGGCCGCCTGCCCCGGGGTGGGGGTGATGGTAAGGTCGAGCGTGACGCCCGTCACCGACGCCCCCGGGAGATCGACCGTGACCCGGCTCGCCAACCCCGCGGCGGAATCATCCGGGATGTCCAACCCGACGGTCTGGAACAGGCTCAGGGCCGCGTCGGCGCGGGGGACGGACAACAGGAGGATCGCCGCCGTCGCAAGGACGAGCGATCCCCGGATGGAACGGGTCTTCATGGCGCTGGGGTCAGGGGTTCGACGGCACGGAAGAAGATCGGGGCTTCGGCGGTCACCGACAGCACCGCCCGACCGGCGGCATCCGCGGTGACTTCCGGCCCGACGTCGCTCCAGGCCACGGGTGGGTCGAGGCTGGGCGCGGACTGGAACCGATAGGCCCGCCCGGGAATCCCGGCGAGATGCAGGAGGAGGTTGGGGCCGTCGACGGCGATCGCGAGGTTGAACGTGGCCGACTCGGGCGTCCGGACCTGCACGGTCACGAAACCCGAGCCCGTCAGGGCGCCGTCCGAGATGAAGTACACGAAAACGTCGTCGGCCTGGCTGCCCGACACCGCGTGGTAATGGACGAACCCGCCCTCCACCGCGAGCACCGCGCCCTGGGCCGAGGACGGGGCGACGCCGGCCAGAACCGGCAGCGTCCCGTTGGGATCCGCGTCGTTGGCGAGCAGCGTGGCGATGGGAATCTTGATCGACCGATGCGGGGCGCGCTCGACGGTGTCGGGGTGCGCGACCGGCGGCAACGCGGGGTTCGCGCGGTTGTTGGGATCGGTGCCCCGCGCCGCTTCCACGTCGTCCGGAATGCCGTCGAGATCGGTGTCCGCGCCGGCGACGACGATGAACTCCGGGGAGAACTCGCTCGTGTTGCCGTCGGGATCGGTGGCGGTGGCCACGACCCGGGAGCCGGGGGGCAGGTCGGCCACCGCCAGGGACGGTTCGGCATGCCCGGCAGGATCGGTCAGGACGTCGAGGTGCCCGAGCAGACGGGGCACGGAGTCGAGAACGGGACCGGGCGGCGCGGCGAAGAACTCGATGCGATACGTCGTGGCCGGAGCGGCATCGAGGGTGGCGTTGACCAGGGCGGAGGAGGCGGCGACGAGGACGGGATGGTTCTGGAACTGGTTGGGACCGACGTCGGCGTCGCCGGCATCGTTCGCGTTGGCGCCGTCGCCGACGCCGTGGGCGGGGCCGCCGAGTTCGAGCGGGCGCCCGCCGTTGCCGAAGACGAGATTGCCGAGGATCGCATGGCGGACGGTGCCGCCGGGACGGGCGGGATCGGCGATCACCTGGATGCCATGAACGCCGTTGGCGCCGACGACATTGGCGTCGTCGGGGTCCGGGCCCCCGATGCGCCCGTCGGGGACGTCGAAGACGGCGATGCCGTTGGTGGCATTGCCGAGGGGCGAGCGGAGATCGGCGGCGAGACCGACGACGTTCCCGACGACCCGGGAGTTGGTGGAACCGGCCAGGGACAGACTGAGCCCGTGCCGTCCGTTGCCCGAAAGGACGTTGCCGGGGCCAATGACGTGGTTGGGTGAGTTGAACGCGGCGACGCCGTCGGACGCGTTCGGCACGGGCGCGAGACCGCGGGCGTCGGTCCCGACGAAGTTGTCGACCAGCGTGGCCCCCGCACCGGAGGCGTGCGTGAGTTGGACGCCGAGGCCCCGATTGCCCGAGATCAGGTTGCGGTCGATCCGGATCCCGCGGGCGGTCTGGAAGGTCGAGATGCCGATCCGATTGCCGACGGGCGCGGAGCCGGCGCGGTCGGTGCCGAGGAAATTGCCGAGAATCCGGTTGTCGGAGGCGGAGCCGGTCAGGCTGATGCCGTCGAGGCCGTTGCCGGAGATCAGATTGCCTTCGCCCGGGTCGAGGCCGCCGAGGTCGTTGAACTGGCTGGTCCCGGCCAGGGTCACGCCGTGGAGCGCGTTGGAACGGGCGAGCGTTCCCGCGCGGTCGGTGCCGATGGTGTTGCCGAGGACGCGGTTGAACTGGGAACCGAGGCTCAACTCGAGGCCGTGCCGCAAGTTCCCCGAGATCAGGTTGCCCGCCCCCGGCGTGGGGCCGCCCACGAGATTGGAAAGCGAACCGGAGAGGCCGAGGCCGGACGAGCCGTTGGACAGCACGAGCGCGCCCGCCGCATCGAGGCCGACGATGTTGCCCAGGATGCAGTTCCGGTGGGCGGGAGCGGCGGCGAAGAGCCCGTGATTGACGTTGCCCGACAGCAGATTGCCCTCGCCGGGAAGCGCGCCCCCCACCACGGCGCCGGGCGCGAACTGGAGCCGGACCCCGTGGCCGCCGTTCGGAACGCGGGCGGCGCCGCCGAGGTCCGTGCCGATGAGGTTGCCCGCGATGCGGACCCCGGGGCTCGAGTTGTCGATGCCGTCGCCGGCGTTGCCCGAGACGAGATTCCCCTCGCCGGGTCCGGCGCCGCCAACAGCCACCCCGACGGCGGAGAGACCGATCCCGATGCCGTCGCCGAGGTTGGGTCGGGCAAGCTGGCCACCCGCATCGGTGCCGATCCGGTTGCCGAGGAGGCGCGTGTCGAAGGCGCGGAAGCTGACCGACACGCCCTCGGCGGCGTTTCCGGCGATGACGTTGCCCGCGATGACGTCCGCGGTCGTGTCGTCGAGCAGGATGCCGGGACCGTTGTTGCCAAGACGGGTCGTGCCGTCGGCACCGAGTCCGATGAAGTTGCCTTCGATGCGATTGCCCTGGCTCCCGGAGATCGAGATGCCGGCGCCGTCGTTCGTACCGACGAGATTGCGCTGCCACGCGGCCGGGCCGCCGATGCGGTTGCCACCCGAGCCGTCCGCGATGGAAATCCCCGCCCCGCCGTTGGGAAGGGCCGTGAGGCCGGCGGGTCCGGTGCCGATGCGGCAGCCTTCGACGACGTTGTTGCCGCCCTGTTCGAGGACGAGCCCGAAGACGAGCGCCCGGTTCAACACCAGGCCGCGCACGACGGAGTTGCCGCCCTGCACCCGCAGCAGGGGATGCACGTCGGACCCCTGGATCTCGACCCAACCCTCCGCCTGCGTGAAGCCGTCGATGACGACCGGATGGACGAGGGGCGGCAGGGCCGACAACGGCGCGAGGGTCGGAACGTCCGGGGCCGAGGGAATCTGGAACGCGATGACGTCCCGGTCGGGATTCGCGTTGGCCGCGACGAGCGCCTGGCGGAGGGAACCCGGTCCGTCGTCGCCGGCATGGGTCACCATCAACGTCGGAGCCACCACGGGCGTGGCCAGGTCGGCCGTGTTGTCGGCGGGACGCGGATCGGGTTCGGTCGCGGCGACGGCGGTGTGGTTGGTGTAGGTGCCCGCCACGATGGGCGCGACGCGGATCGTCACCGTCGCGACGGCGCCGGCGGCGAGGGCTCCGAGGTTCGCGGTGACCTGCCCCGCCACCTGAGCCGTGGTTCCCTGCGACGCCGTCACGCTCACGAACGTCGCGTCGGGATGGTGCGTATGGACCAGCGTCACCCCGGAAGCGGCGACGGCGGTGGCGTTGCTGACGACGAACGAATGGATCAGCGGCGTGCCCAGCGTCAGCGGGTCGGGCCCCGCGCTCCCAGCCAGGACGAGGTCGACGGACGGCCCGATGACGGGCGACACGTTCGCCGCGACGCTGCCGGGGCCCGGTTGCGTGGGACTCGAGACCGTCGTCGCGAACGCGGGCGCGCCGGGCGCGGAGGCCACCAGCGTCAACTCGATCACCGCGGCGCGTCCCGGCATGAGCGTGCCGAGATCCACCCGCACCGGGTTGCCGAGGGAGGCCACAAAGCCCTGCGTGCTCGCCGCGTGCCGGAGGGTCACGCCCGGCGGCAGCGACTGGGAAATGACCGTCCCGCGCGCCGCCGACGGCCCCGCGTTGGTCACGGTCAGGCGCAGGACGAACGGCACGAAGGTCGACGGCGACGGCCCTGGAATCGTGGCGGCCACGGACAGCCCGGACGTCGCCACCGCCGGCGAGGCGGGCAGATGGCGGATGGCGAGCAGGTTGCCCGACGCGTCGTAGGAGTACGCGACGAGGCCGCCCCCGCCGTGATCGGCCGCGATCAGGCGCCCGGCGTCGTCGTAGGTGAACACGACGTCCGCCGCCGGGCCGGAGCGGGCGAGGAAGGCGAGGAGCAGGACGAGGCCGGACAGGACGCGACGGTTCATAGAGCGAGCAGGGGGAGGTTCAAGGAGACCCACAGGCGGGCCCAGGCCACGGCGACGTTGCACGCGGCGTGAAGGAGGATCGCCGGCCCGAGGGCGCCTCCCGCGCGGCGCGTGGTGGCGCCGAGCCACAGTCCCGCGACCCACCACACGGGCAGCAGAATCCAACGTCCGGTCGCCAGCGCATGCGCGAGCGCGAACACCCCGGCGCTGAGCGTGACCGGATGCCGGACCGTCCGGAGGACGTCCTGCTGCATCCAGCCGCGGAAGAGCAGTTCCTCGGCGAACGCGAGCGGCAGGGCCGACGCGAAACGCACCGCGAGGAACGCCGCCCCGTCCCCCACGGAGGGATGCAGCAGCAGCGCCTGGAAACGAAGCTGCACGACGGCGGCGACGAGCAATGCCGGCAGGAGCAGGACCCCGGCGGAACCCGCGACGGCAGGTCCCCATCCCGTGCGACGGATCGCCAGCCAACCCGCGGGTCGCGTGCCGAACACCAGCGCGGACGCCACCCCGAGAAGCCACGCCATCCCGCCCGCCCACGGCACGCCCTGATTGTGCAGCGCGGAAAGCACCACGACGCCGGCCAGGACCGGCACGAAGCACCGCGACGCCGTCCGCACCGAGTCGGCGTTCGACCCCGGCACGGCCCACGGGAGATCGGAAGTAAGCGCGTTCATGCGGCCATGGACCATGTGCCGGGGCGGGAGCGGTCCCCTGCCCCACGCCGCCCGCGCACGAGCATCGTCGTGCCGAGCAGCAGGAGGCCGAGACAGGCCCATTGGTGGGGACCGGGTCGCCAGACGCCGGGCGAAACGCCGCTGCGCAGGTATTCCAGGGCGAACCGGACGGCGCCGTAGAGGACAAGGAACGCGGCGCAGCGTCCTCCCGCCGGAAGGAGGGGCCTTCCGCGCCGCGCCTCCCAGCGTTCCAGGACCAGCAGGCCGCCGGCCAACCCGAGCCCCAGGAGAGCGAGATAGGCCGGCAGGGGGTGAAGCGGCAACCCCGGCTGCCGGCAGGCGCTCTCCGGTGGATAGACCACCGCCCAAGGCCCATGCCACGCGGGCCGGCCATGACAGCAACCCGACGCCAGACAACCCAGCCGCGCGACGCCGTCCGCGGCCGCCAGCGCCGGAACGACGTGATCCAGGGCGGCACCCATGCGAGCGCCCCGCGGGCGGGCCTCGAGCACCGCGCCCAGCAGCGTGCCCAGCAAGGCGCCGAGCGACGACTGCCCGGACGCAAGCCAGTCGCCGCGGGCCCAGGCGACCCCGATCCAGCTGCCGGTCCAGGCGCCGCCCAGCGCCAGGGCGAGCAGACGTCCGCCGCCCCCGGACCGCGCACGCAACAGCGCGACGAAGACGACCACCGCCAGGGCGTGGCTCGCCTGGTAGGCGGTCACCGGCCAGTCGCCGAGTTGAAACCAGGTATGGGGAAACATGGCGGGATCACCGACGAGTGTTCGGTTCCCCGTTCCGTCCGCGCCGCCGGACGGCCCACGCCAACCCCGCCAATACCGCGAGCGGTCCGAGGCGCAGCAGCAGGACGCGGGCGGGACCCGGCAGGGATTCCAGCAACGAGAAGGGACCCTGGTACCCCGCCTTCCGGAGCTCGTCCCGGTTCTCCTCGAAGCTGCTGTCGCAGCGGGGGTAGTACGACTCGCAGGTGCCCGCTTCGGCCCCGAAGTGGCGATCGTGCGAGGTCAACTGCAGCCGGGTGCCTCGGGGTGCCTCGGGGGCCGGATTCCGGTCCGGCGCCGGGAGCGGACGCCCGCGGTCCGGAGCTTGAACGGACGTGATCAGCGCCTGCACCGCCGGGATGGCGTTCGGCGGCAGGACGCCCGGCGGTCGGACCGTGGGCAGGACGGGCTGGGTGATCAGGACCCGCTCGCCGCGGGCCATGGCCACGCCCTTCTCGGGCGTTCCGGAATCGATCCGGCAACCGAACGGATTGGTCAGATCGACCGGAACGAGCACGACGCCGGAGTGGATCTCGCCGAAGTTCACGACACCCGCCGCCCCGACGACCATGAAGCGCTGGGAACCGTCCGCCTCGCGCACCAGGACCAGCGTGCCCAATTCCAGCGAGGCCTCGTGCCCCGTGTAGACCTCGCCGTTCACGAACAGCACCCGGGCCTGCCGCCCCGTCGGGTCCGCGAACCCCACCGGATTCTGGCGCGCGAAACCGTACGGGTTCAGATCGCCGGGACTCGTCAGCAGGTCGAGCCAGGCCGGGTCCCGCGACAGGAACCGCGCGGTCCAGGCGTCGTAGAACCGGGCGCCCATATGGAAGACGCCGCTGCGTCCCAGCTCCCGCACCCCGAAGCGTCCGTGGAAGGTGTACGGCTGGTCGCTGGGGCCCTCGTGCCGGACGGGGCGTCCGTACGGCGTGTACCCGTAACTGTCCGTCACCGCGCCGTCCGCGTCCGTGAGCAGCACCGTGGTCCCGGCATGGTTGAAATGATAGAAACTCGGGGCGTTGGCCGGCAGCGTGACCGCGAACAGCAACGCCCCGCCCGGCGTGAACACGTAGTACCGCCGGAACGCCCCCCCGCGCCGCTCCGCCAGCACCGGGCGTCCCGAAATCGCGTCGTGCTGGAAGAACTCCGTGGCCACCCCGCCGACCGTCTCCACCGCCACGTCCCCCCGCGCCGTGAACTCCTGCGCGATCACGGTCGGACCCTGCGTGACCGACGTCAGCCGGTCCGCGTCGTCCCACGCGTACTCCCGCTGCGGGTCCCGCGTGCGCCGTCCGCGCGCGTCCTGCGCGAAACCGGCGGGGGTGAGCTGGTGCGCGGCGTCGTAGGCGAACTCGAGCGCCTCGTCCGGCAGGAACCCCGCCACGTCCAGCACCCCCGTGACCCCGAGCCGCGTGATCTCGTCCCCCGCGTTCCGGTCCAGCCGCAGATCGGCCCGCCCGACATGGTGGATGCGGCGAACCTGCGCGTTGGCATCGTGCTCGAACTCGGTGACGACCCCGTTGGACCGCCGCATCCGCAGCAGCAACCGGTCGGCGTCGTAGTCCATCTCCACGAACGCCCCGGTGCGGCTGTCGTGCACGCGGGTGACCAGGCCCCGCGGATCGTACGTGTAGGTGATCGTGCCCAACCCGGCGTAGTCCAGCGTGGCCAGCCGCCCCCGCGCGTCGTAGTCCGCCGCGAACGTCGCCCCGTGCTGCGTCACCGCGAGCGGACGATCGCGCGCGTCGTACGTGATCTGCACCGGGGAACTCCCGGTCTGCACCACCCGCCGAAACGCGTCCCGCCCGTACGTCAGCGTCAGACCCGTCGAGAAATCCCGCGCGATCAACGAACCCACGGCGTCGAACCGGTTGGTTTCCACCACGCCGTCCGGATAGCCCAGCCGGGACGCCCGACCCCGCGCGTCGTAGGCGAAGGTCCACGCCCGCCCCAGCGGATCCCGCGAGGCCGCCAACCGCCCCATGGTCGTGTACTCCATCTGCCAGGAGGCCCCGCGGAAGTCGGTCAGGTTCGTCACCTGCCCCAGCGCGTTGCGCGCGTAGTGCGTCGTCCCCACCACCGGCAGCCGCAGCGACGTCAGGCGCCCCTCGCCGTCGCGTCCCAGCGCCAGTCCCCGCCCGAGTCGATCCACGACGTTCGTCAGCCGCTGCGCCGGATCGTACGCCAGGACGAAACGGTTGGTCCGTCCGTCCACCAGTTCGACGGGGAACCCGACCGGGTCGAACGCGGCCCGGAACCGGCGGCCCGACGGCGTGAGCAGGAAGGTGGGCAGCCCCTCCCCGTCCCGCTGCAGTCGCGCCACGTGCCCCGCCTCGTCCGTCACTTCGACCGGGATCTGCCGCCGATCGTAGCCGACGCGGACGACGCTGCCGTCGGCGAACGTCGTGTTCTCGATGCCGCCCCGATACGTGTGCGTGAAGGCGGTCGCGAACCCGGCGGGATCGACCGCCCGGATGAGGCGGTCCAGCTCGTCGAACGACAACCGGTGGGTCTGGGCCAGCGCCGTCCCGGCGGCGCGCACGAGGTTCGTCAGATTGCCGTTGGCGTCGTAGGCCATCTCGAACCGGACGCCCGCCTCGTCGACGATGCCCACCAGATGGTCCAGGGCGTCGTATTCGAACCGCACGACGCTGGCGTCGGCGTTCGTGATGCTCGTGCGCCGGAAGAATGCGTCGTAGCCGTAGGATTGCGAGACGCCGTCCGAATCGGACTGCCCCACGAGGTTGCCCGCCGCGTCGTAGGCGAAGGTCGTCACGCCGCCCAGCGCGTTCGTCCGCGCCACGATCTGACCCGCGGCGTTGTACCCGAATCGGGTCAGCGCCCCGACCCGGTCCCGCGCGACCCGGACGTTCCCGCGCTCGTCGTACTCGAACTCCTCGAAGGTCCCGTCCGGATGATCGGCGCGGGTGAGCTCGGGGAACCGGCACGGCACGGCTTCCAGGTTGAACGGGTTCACCAGCACCTGCGTGCGGACCGCGTAGGTGAACGCGGTGCGGAAACCGCGCGCGTTCACGGTCTCGGCCAGTCGGCCGGAGTCGTGATACCGCACCCGCGTGACGCCCCCGCGCCGGTCCACCAGGCCGGTGAACACGTCGCGCTCCGGGTCCGCCTCGAACTCGATGGCGCGCCCCTCCTCGTCCACGGTCCGCCGCGTGACGCGCCCGAAATGGTCGTGCACGAAACCGCGCGTGGTGCCGTCGGGCTGGCCCAGGGTGAACCGGGAGACGGGATCCTCGAGCGGCGTGAACCGCTGCGCCGTGACCTGCCAGAGGTTCGAGCGCCCGTCGATCTGGGAGGTCACCAGCCCGCGAAACGCGTCGCCGGGTTCCGTCGTGCGGTAGAACTGGCGCGACGGCACGTTGCCCAGCGGACGGGTGAGCGCGTGCAGGAAGTGGAACCCGTTGGTGAAGTAGTCGAACCGGTTCGTGTTCCCGAGCGGATCGATCACGAACCGCAGGGTCACCCGGCCCGGCGCGTCCGGGGGATTCTCCTCGTACCGGAACCGCCACGCCCGCCCCCCCTGGTCCGTGACCTGGGTGAGGTACGGGGCGGTGTCGACCACGCCAACGACGTTGTACTGGAACGTGAAGGTCCTTCCCAGGGTGTCGCTCACGAGCGCGGGCCCGTGCCCGGTCGGATCCGCGGGCGGGCCGTGGATCCAACGGTTCGCGTTCCGGTCCAGGACGGCCCGGAGCGTGGACACGACCTCGTTGCCGTTGGTCGCCGCGCGCCGGTAGATCGCGAGGGTTTCCTCGAGCGGATCGCAGACGTAGTAGAAGTCGCCCGATTCCCGGAGCTCCACGCGGCTCGGTTCGGCCGCGGCCACGACCCAGTCGGCACCGACCTGCCGGAAGGCGATCTCGGCGGCCAGACCGGGCTCGAGGGCAATGGTTCCCGCGGCTGTATCGTGCACCAAGGTGCCGTGCAGGTTGTGCGCGAACTTGAACGGCAGGCCGTCCGGCAGCCGGCGCGTGTTCCGCGCCGATCCGTAGTAGAACCGGAAATCCAGCGGGAACGGCCCGCGTTGCGAGGCCAGCGTCTCCAGCAGCGTGAACTCGCCGATGGCGAAGTTGACCGGGTCCGCGTCCAGCCGGACCGTCGCGCGCGTGCCGGTGGTGTCGTTGGTGCTCGCGCGCGCGGCGGCGCCGACAAGGCAGGAAAGGAGGATAGCGAGGACGCGGACGGCGGGACGGGGCACCATTCCCCATTCATGGCAGGCGGGAGCGCCCCCCGGGTATCCCCTTTTCGGGGGGCATCCCTCACTCCGGCCCGGGCGGGCGGCCGAGGAACTTCACCACGGCCTCGGTGCGGGTGCGGACCTGGAGCTTCGCGTAGATCGAGGACAGATGACTCCGCACGGTCTCGTGCGCGATGCCGAGCTGGTCCGCGATCTCCTTGTAGAGCCGGCCCTGCGCGAGCAGCGAAAGCACCTCGATCTCGCGCGCGGTCAGATTCTCGGCGGGCCGGACCGACGGCCCCAGCCGGTGGAAGTGCTGGACCACCTTCCGCGCGATGTGCGGCGACATCGGCGAACCCCCGGCATGCACCTGCTGGATGGCCTCCAGCAGCGCCGCCGGCGCCGTGCGCTTGGTGAGAAACCCGCTCGCGCCGTGCCGCAGGGCGTCGAAGACCGTCTCGCTGTCCTCGTACACGGTCAGCATCAGGACCGGAACGTTCGGCAGCAGCGCCTTCAACCGCGCCAGCGCCTCGATCCCCGACAACCCCGGCAGCTGGATGTCCAGCAATACGACGTCCGGAGCCGCCGCCGCCAATCCCGCGAGGCCGGCCTCCGCCGAGCCGAAGGCCCCCACGCAACGCAGTTCGGGCGTGCCGTCGACGAGCAGCTCGAGGCTGTCCAGAATGCGGCGGTCGTCCTCGATGATGGCGACGCGAAGGGGCACGCGGGGCGGCGTCAGGATGGCGGTCCGCGCGCCGGGGCTCAATCCCCCGAAAGGGGGAGGCGGATGTCCACGGTGGTGCCCTGCCCCGGTGCGCTCGCGATCCGCAGGCTTCCCCCAAGCGCCGCGACGCGACGGTGCAGATGCCGCAGTCCGTTCCCGCCCGCGGCGGGAGCCGATCCCACGCCTTCCCCGAGGTCCGACGGAACCTCGAAACCGCGTCCGTCATCCGCCACCGCCACGTGCAGCACGTCCTCGTGCCATCCGACTCCGACCCGAACCTCCCGCGCCGCCGAGTGACGGGCGGCGTTGCCGAGGCATTCCTTGAGCATCATGAGGACGTGATGCCGCTGGTCGCTGGACACCGGGCGGTCGGGCAGGAGCGGTGGCACCTCGAGCCGGCAGCGAATGCCGGTGGGTTCCAGGTAATCCCGCGCGAACTGGCAGATGAAGTCGGCGAGGTGATCGAGCCGGTCGTTCCGCGGATTCAACGCCCACACGATCTCCTCCATCGCCTGCGCCGCCTCGCGGCTGCCGGCCCCGATCCGCCGCAACAGCGACGGCACCTCCGGCGGGCACGACTCCGCCCACTGCTCCGTGCGAGCCGCCAGCAGCCCGATCTGCGTCAGACTCGCGCCCACGTCGTCGTGCATGTCCCGCGCGATGCGCTCCCGTTCGCGCGCGAGCCGCAATTCCCCCTGGAGGGCGTGATGGCGCGTCACCAGGCGAACCCGGAGCCGGTGCAGCGAGACCGCCGCGAGCAGCCCCGCGGCGCCCAAAACCGGAAGGAAGAACGCATGCTGGTGCAGCCGGGGCGTGATCTCAAACGCGAACACCGCGGGTTCGGTGGCCCACAGCCCATGGCTGTTGCACGCCGTCACCTCGAGCCGGTACCGGCCCGGACGGAGATTGGTGTACCGGGTCGAGCGCCGGGACCCGCCCTCCACCCAGTTCGTTTCGTACCCGTGCAGGCGTTGCCGGAATCGCACCCGCTCCGGTGCCGCGAAGTGCGGGGAGGTGAACTCCGCCTCCAGCACGTGCGCCTCCCCGGACGGAATGCGCACCGGGCGCTGCCCCGTCCCCGGCGGATCGGCCGTCTCGTCCAGCAGCACCAGCGACTCCGTACGAATCCGGGTTAAATGAACGGTCGGCGGCGTCTCGTGCAGCGGAACGCGCCGCGGATCCACCCGCAACAGCCCCACCGGGGTCGGAAACCACAGGGCGCCATCCGGACTGCGCGCCCCGGCCGGCTGCGATTCCCCGTTCGTCTCCGCGATGGGCAGTCCGTCCGCTGCCGTGTAGACCACCGACGTCACCGCAGCCGCCCGCCCATCCGCGACGGCATGCAGCTCGTCGGGATGCACCCGGTAGATCCCCCGATTGCAGCCCAACCAGAAATACCCCGCCTCGTCCTCGAGCAACTGGTTGGTGAGATCGTCGAACAGCCCGTGCTCCCGCGTGACGGTGGCCAGCCGGTGCCCGTTCCACCGGGTGAGTCCCCGCATCCCGTAGATCCAGAGCGCCCCCCGCCGATCCTCGTGGAAGCCCCAGACCGTGTCGGCGCCCAGCCCGTCCCGGACGCTGAACGACACGAACCCCGGTCCCTCGCCCTCGCCCCCGGCCTCGCCCACGCCCGATAGCCGGGCGATGCCCCCGCCGAAGGTGGCCACCCAGAGCCGCCCCGAACGATCCTCGTGGATCGCCCGGACGTCGGGATGAGGAAGTCCGTCGCGTACCCCGAACCGCCGCACCCCGTCGCGATCCCATCGGGCGAGACCCGTGGTGAGGCCGATCCACAGGGCACCATCCCGCGCCACCGCGAGCGCGCGCGGTCGCTCTCCCTCGAACGCCACGAACCGCGGCGACTCGGGCGGATCGGAGGGTAGCCAGTGGTGGAGGCCACGACGATCCCACCCGAGCCACCACCCCCCCTCGGCGCTCGGCGCCATCGCGAAAATCTGCCGGTTCGATGCCGCCGGCTCGAGGGGCCACAACCGGCGCCGACCCCCACCCACCTGCAGCACGTACGCTCGACTCGCGGTCCAGGGCTCCCCGTCCGGCCCCAGAGCCACCGTGAAACACGGCGCGTCGTCCCCCTCGTGCACCGCGTAGGATCGGAACAGGCGCGGACGCAGCCGCGTCATCCCCGCAATGGAATGGCCGATCCAGTGGTTCCCGTCCCGGTCGCTCGCCACCGCCAGCACCCCGTCCCCCGCCTGCCGGTGCCCGGGAACCAGCTCCTTGAGCCCGGTCCCATCCAGATGAAACAACGACCGGTCCTGCGCGACGAACCACCACCCGCCCTGCCCGTCCGCCGCCGTGCGCGGCCCCCAATCGTTCGGGGTCAGCAGCGAATTGCGGAAGATCCGCCGGTGCAACGCCGCCGGCGACAGGTTCGTCACCGCCCGGGCCCGCCAGTCTCCCGGCAGCACCTCGCCCCCGGTCGTCGCCCCCCCACCCGACCCGAAGCCCTCCGTCCCCGGCGGCCACGACGACACCCCGCGCGACGCCAAATCCAGCCGGAACCACCCCGACACGGTCGTGACCAGCAGCCCTCCCGCCCCGTCCGGCGTCAGCGACCGGACATGCGTCGGCATCGCAGTCGAACCCGCGAATCCCTCCCCGGGACCCTCCACCGTCGCGGAAGCCGCGCCGTTCCCCGCGAGAAGCACCGGACCGCGGTTCAACCCGATCCACAGCCGGTCCGGAGTCTCCGACCACAGGGCCCAAACCCGTTCCCCGTCCAGGGCGGTCATCCGCTCGAACCGGCCCCCTCGACGCCGGAGCAGGCCGTCGAACATCCCGATCCAGAGCGTGCCCTCCCCGTCCTCCGCCAGCGCGCTCACGCTGCCGTCCCGCACCCCGGGCAACTCGCCCGGCCCGTAGGCCACGAACGCGACCCCGTCGAATCTCGCCAGACCGAACCGCGTGCCGATCCACAGAAATCCGTCCCGCGTCTGGCAGAAGGCCTGGACCGAATTCTGGGGAAGCCCGTGATCCGCCTGCCACGTCTGGGCCACGAATTCCTGCGCGGGCGGAATTTCCGCGACCAATCGGGACGTTCCGACCCAGGGAATTGCCAGAACCAACACCAACACCAACGCCAGCACCGGCACCGGCATCGGCATCGGCAGGACCCGCCCGTCCCCGCCGTCGCGGCAAAAACCGCGCCCGCGGGCCTCGGACGGCATCCGGTTGGAATGGGGCGGCACGGTTTTCGGATTCGGACGATGATTCCCCGCGGGCGATCTCTGCAAGCCGGGGTTCCGGCCCCCTCCCACTTTCCCATTCCCTTTCCCGCCGCCGCCGCTTCCCATCCCTGCGCCATGTCGCGCCCCGTCATTCTCGTCTCGCCGCACACGGAAAAGGAGGGCGGCGAATTCCCTGACGCCAGCCAGAGCCTGTCCAATCGCTACGTCGACGCCCTGCTGGCCGCCGGCGGTCTGCCCCTCGTCCTGCCCTGCACCGAACTCGTCGACCAGGCGACGGCCCGCGAGGCCGTGCAACGCGCGTCCGGCCTGCTCTTCACCGGCGGCGAGGACGTCGATCCCGCCCTGTACACACGGGACCTGCCCCCCGACATCCTGGCCAGCATGGTGCTCGCCGAGAAACCCCGCGACCTGTTCGAATGCCTCCTGGTCGACGAGGCGTTCCGGCAGGCCAAACCCGTCCTCGCCATCTGCCGCGGCCAGCAGATCGTCAACGTCGCCCTCGGCGGCACGCTCGTCGGCGACATTCCCCTCCAACGCCCCGGCGCCCTGCGCCACAACCGCCCCGCCGAACGCTTCCAGCCGGTGCACGACATCCGGATCGATCCGGATTCCAACTTCGCCCGCATCGTCGGCCCCGGTCCGCTCGGGGTGAACAGCACCCACCACCAGGCCGTCGATCAGGTCGCACCCCCGCTGCGCCCCGTCGGTTGGAGCTCCGACGGTCTCGTCGAGGCCCTCGAACTCGCCCCGGAGTTCGCCGCCCGTCATCCGTTCTTCCTCTCCGTCCAGTTCCACCCCGAACGCCTGCACGACCGGCATCCCGAACACGCCCGCATCTTCGCCGCGTTCGTCGCCGCCTGCGCCGCCCAGGTGCCCTGGTAGCCGCCGCCGCCGTCCCCGCCCCGCCGCGCCCCGCCCACGTAGCCTCACGTCACGCGGGCGGAACCGGCCTCCCCTGTACCAGCGCCTTCATCGCCGCCCCCAGATGCACCGGGTGGGTCAGCGTCTGGAACTGCCGCGCCCGCTCCGCCAACCACGCCGCCGCCGGACCGCCCTCCGCCAAAATCCGCGCCCCGACTCCCCCCACCCACCGGCCCTGCGGCAGAAACGCCTCCGTCGTCAGGCCCTCATCCTCCCCCAGCGCCAGAATCCGACCGAAATCCACGTGCGCCGTCAGGTCCTGCTCTCCGACATGCGCCAGCAGTTCCCCCGATACCCGGTGTTCCCGGTAGGCCCGCGCCGTCCCGGCGTGGCATTCGGGCCGGATTCCGCCCTCGGCCACATGGCCGTAATCGAACGTCGCCAACCGCCCCCGCTTCAACGCGCGCGCCGCCGACCGCCACCACGCCTCCGCCGAGGGACACCGCTCGACGACGTACCCGTCCGGCAACACATCCGCCTCCACCCCGGCCATCCCCCCCGTCAAGGGACTCTCCGCGGGCAACCGGCATTCCACGAAGGCCCCGCGCTCGCATGTCACCCCGAGCTCCCACCACCGGCCCGCGCCCCGGTCCCACGCGAAGCGCCGCACGGGAAACGCGTCCAGCAGTTCGTTCGAGACGATCACGCCCCCGATGCCGTCCCCCACCTCCTCCCAACCCGACACCCAGGCCACCCGCGCGCCCAGCTCCGACAACGTCTCCTGTTGGACCCGAGCCCGCGCGGGGGAAGGTTCCAGGATCCAGAACCGCACGCGCCCCCCGACCTCCGGCCAGAAGCGGTCCAGGGCGTCCGCCACGTCCCGCGTCAGTCGCCCGTCATGGGCCCCGGCTTCCACCCAGTCCACGGGCCCGGTCCCCACGACACCGTGCGCGAGGCCCTTCGCAAGCAGAAATCCGAAGACCGAACCCACGCTCACGCTGGTGTAGAAGTCCCCCGCCTTCCCGACCCGCCGCGCGATCCGTTCGTAATAGCCCACCCCGGGCGCGTACAACGCCAACGCCATGAAACGCTCGAAGGAAATGGCCCCGCCACGCCGGATCTCCTCCCGCACCACCTCCGCCGCGTGTCCTTGCTCCTCGCTCATCCGACCTCATCCCACCGGGTCTCACGTTGCCTCCCCCTGCCCTGTCCTCCCGGGCGCTGGACCAAGTCCGGTGCGGAACCGCGTTGTGGGGCCGGCGACTGCCGAGTCGCCGGTTTCCCCTCTGGTTTCGCCTGCTTCCATCGCCCCGCGCCGTCCTCCGGCGCCCGGCATTTGGCGGTTGGCGGTTGGCTTCGACCCCGTGCCCCGGCACGATCCCCCCTCCCATGCGCCTTGACCAGCAGCTAGTCGACCGCGGCCTCTGCGAAAGCCGCGAAAAGGCCCAGCGCGCGATCCTCGCCGGTCAAGTCCGGCTCAACGGGCAACTCGCCGACAAGCCCGGGCGCCGGATCAAGCCGGACGACACCCTCGAACTGCTCTCCGGGGATCGCTACGTCAGCCGCGGCGGACACAAACTCGAGGCCGCCCTCGTCGGCTTCGCCCTGCCCGTCGCCGGCGCCCGCGCCCTCGACGTCGGCGCGTCCACCGGCGGCTTCACCGACTGCCTGCTCCAGCACGGGGCCGCCTCGGTCGACGCCGTCGACGTCGGCCGCGGTCAACTCGCCTGGAAACTCCGCCAGGACCCCCGCGTGCGGGTCCTGGAAGGCCTCAACGCCCGCGAACTCGGCCCCCGCCATTTCCCGGCGCCGTTCCAGCCCTTCGACCTCGCCGTGCTCGACTGTTCCTTCATCTCGCTGCGGCTGGTCCTGATCCCGGTCGCCGCGTTGGTCCGCCCCGGCGGCCGGATCGTCGCCCTCGTGAAACCCCAGTTCGAGGCCGGACGGGAGGAGGCCGACCGCGGACGCGGCGTCATCACCGATCCGGCCATCCACGCCCGGGTCCTCGCCGAACTCCGCGCTTTCGTCGGGACCCTCGGAGGCCTTGAATGGCGCGCCGAGCTGGACTCCCCGTTGCTGGGCCCCGCCGGCAACCGCGAATTCCTCGCCCTGCTCGAGAAAAGCCCATGCTGACCGCCCCCGCCCGCTGCCGTCCCCTCGGTGACCCTTCCCCGGACCGGTACGCTGTAGGCCGCGTGCCCCCACGCGGCGCCAGGGCCGTCCGCCGCGTGCCCCCCCGCGGCGCGCCTGCGTCCGCGGTTCATGCTCCTCACGCGCATCCCGCGAACCGCGGTTCCCGCCCATGAGTCGCCCGCCCAAACCGATCCGCCGCGTCGGCCTCGTCGCCAACGTCGAGAAGGCCTCCTGCCGCCCCATCATGCAGGAGGCGATTCGCCTCCTGCGCGCGCATGGGCTCCAACTCGCCGGCGACCGCCCCACCGTGCAGGCCGGAGGCTTCGATCTTCCCTCCCACCCCTCCTCCGCCGAACTCGCCTCCCTCTGCGACCTCCTGCTCGTGTTCGGCGGGGACGGCACGATTCTTCGCGTCGCCCGCGAGATCGCCGGACACGCCACGCCGTTGCTCGGCATCCACCTCGGACGCCTCGGCTTCCTCGCCCAGGTCCGCACCGATCAACTCGCCCGGGCCGTCGACCAGATCGTCGCGCGCGATTTCCGCATCGAATCCCGCTCCCTGCTCCTCGCCGAACACGTCCCCGCACCCGGCAGCCGGCGCAAGGCCGCCCCGACCGTCCGCGCCCTCAACGACTTCGTGTTCAGCCGCGGCGAGGTGTCCCGCCTGATCGAACTCGAGGTGTTCGTCAACGACGAGGAACTCACCCGTTACCGCTGCGACGGCCTCGTCGTCGCCTCCCCCACCGGCTCCACCGCCTACTCCCTCGCCGCCGGTGGCGCCATCGTCAGCCCCGCCGCCCGCGTCTTTACCCTCACCCCCATCTGCCCCCTCACCCTCACCAACCGCAGCGTCATCGTCGACCTCGACTCCACCATCCGGGTTCATGTCGCCACCCGGAAACTCCAGACCCACCTCACCGCCGACGGTCAGGTCGCCCTCCGCCTCGGCTTCGGCGACCACGTCGTCATCCGTCGCGCCCCCGACGAAGTCCGCCTGCTCGCCCTCGGCGGCACCTCCTTCTTCCGGACCCTTCGCCAGAAATTGCACTGGAGCGGTTCCCATCCCTGACCGCATAACGCCTGCCCCCGAAATCCCAACCATGGTGCGCCTCAAAGACATCGCCCAGCAGGCCCAGGTCTCGATCATGACCGTCTCCAAGGCCCTGCGCGACGCCCCCGATATCTCCGCCGCGACCAAGGTCCGCGTCCGCGCCCTCGCCCGCGACATGGGCTACGTCCCCCACGCCCTCGCCTCCGGCCTCCGCACCAAGGCCACCCGCCTCCTCGGCCTCGTCATCCCCGGCGTCGTCAATCCCGTCTACGCCCGCCTCGTCATGGCCATCGAGGACCGCGCCTACGACCTCGGCTTCGACCTCTTCCTCGGCCATACCCTCGACCGCCCCGACCGCGAGGAATTCGTCCTCCGCCGCCTCCTCGCCCGTCGCGTCGAGGGCCTCTTCGTCGTCCCCGTCCCCCGCCTCGGCGATTCCCAGCCCATCTACGCCGACCTCGCCCGCGTCGGCATCCCCGTCGTCGTCCTCGGCGCCGCCCCCGACTTCTGCGAGGCCTTCCCCAACGTCGCCGGCGATGACGCTGCCGCCAGCCAGGAAGTCACCCGCCACCTCCTCTCCCTCGGACACGCCCGCATCGCCTTCCTCGCCGGCCCCACCGCCTCCCCCGCCGCCCAGGCCCGCCTCGAAGGCTACCGCCGCGCCCTCCGCGACGCCGACATCGAATTCGACGACCGCCTGGTCTTCCAGGCCGGCTCCACCCTCGACAACGGTTTCCAGGCCGGCCTCGAGGTCATCCGCGAAAGCCTCGGCGTCACCGCCCTCCAGGCCGTCAACGACCTCGTCGCCATCGGCGCCATGAACGCCCTCTCCGGACAGCGCATCCGCGTCCCCGAGGACGTCTCCGTCGCCGGCTTCGGCAACGTCCTCACCGCCGAGAACGCCCGCGTCCCCCTCACCACCGTCCGCGAACCCAAGTTCCGCCTCGGCATGGCCGCCATGGACGTCATGCAGAAGCTCCTCCGGTCCGAGCCCGCCGAAAACCGCATCCTCCGCGGCGAACTCATCATCCGCCAATCCACCGCCCCCGCCACCGTCAACGCCGTCATCTGACCTTCCCCCCAGCCCACCACCAGCTTCAGCAACTACACTGCCGGGATATTTATTGTCATTTCTTTTAATTTACGGGATATTTAAATTGATTGTCCCGGTGAACCTGCCAGCGTCGGCCCGTGCCTACCGGTCGACTCCTCGCCCCGCCCGATCACCCCGCCGCGGCCTACCATTGCGTCTCCCGGGTCGTGGATCGCCGCTTCATCTTCGGTCCCGCCGAGAAGGAGCATTTCATCCAACTCCTTCGCGAGGCCGAGGAATTCTGCGAGGTGCGCGTCCTCACCTACTGCCTGATGTCCAATCACTTTCACGTGCTTGTGGAGGTGCCAAAGCCGCCCGAACCCGCACTGCGTCCCACGCCGGACCAAGTCCTGACCAAGCTGGCGAAGCTTTCCGGGCACCAGAACGTCGGACTCGTGCGCCAGCGCTTCCAGATGCATCGCGACGCCCGCGACGAGAAGGGTTTGTCGGAGTACCTCGCCACGTTCCATGCCCGATTCTGGGATCTGAGCCAGTTCATGAAGCTGGTGAAGCAACGCTTCACGCTCTGGTACAACCTCCGCGCCGGGCGCACGGGCACGTTGTGGGAGGACCGTTTCAAAAGCGTCTTGGTGGAAGGTCAAGGTCAGGCGTTGGTGACCATGGCGGCGTATATCGATCTGAATCCCGTGCGGGCGGGGTTGGTGAAGGACCCGAAGGACTACCGCTGGAGCGGGTACGGGGAGGCGATGGCCGGCAAGCGGAGAGCCAGGGATGGCATTCGCTCGATTGTCACGGCGCTGCAACGGGGGCGGGACGAATCGCCGGGCAAGTCGTTGGAGGTGTACCGCATGTGGGTCTTCAGGGAGGGCGACGAGCGACGGGCGGGGATCGGGGAGGACGGGCGTGCATTGCGGGGCTCACTGTCCCGGGAGGCAGTGGTGGAGGTGCTGGAGGGAAATGGGAAACTGCCGCTGAGCGAGTACCTGCGGTGTCGGGTGCGGTACTTCACCGCCGGGGCCGCATTCGGGAGCAAGGAATACGTGGAGGGGATCTTCGGGGCGCACCGGGAGCGGTTCGGGAAGAAGCGGAGGAACGGGGCGCGGCGGGTGCGTGGGCTGGAGGGGACGGAGGCATACGTATTGAGGGATTTGAAGAAGGCGGTGTTCGGATAGAAGCCCGCGGCATGGAGGTGGGCCTCGGACGTGCACCGACGATTGTGTTTCACCGGGTGAAGAATCATTGGCATTGCCGGGTGCAACCTTCGTTTGCGATCCCCCTGGTCGGGAACACCCCCACTCACGCCTCCATGCGCCTTCACGTACTCAGTGACCTTCACCTCGAGTTCGGCCCTTACCAACCGCCCCCGGTGGCGGCCGACGTCGTCGTTTTCGCCGGAGACTTCCACCCGGGAGGGCGCGGACTCGAGCAGCTCCTCGAGTGGTTTCCCGGAGTTCCCGTCCTCGTGGTCGCCGGCAACCATGAGTACTATGGTCGCAAGATCCCCAAGCTGACCGACCAACTCATGGCGTCCCATCAGGGCCCCCACCTGCGGTTCCTCGAAAGATCGAGAGTGGAGCTCGGCGACTGCACCTTCCTCGGCACGACGCTATGGACGGATTTTGAACTCGGACACGACCGGCAGGGGGCGCTGGCCGAGGCCGCCCACCACATGAACGACTACCGGAAAATCCGGGTTTCACCGTCCTACCGTCGACTCACCCCGTCCGACACCCGACGCCTGCACCAGGATTCCATCGCGTGGCTGCGCGCCGAATGCGCCGCCGCGGCCGGTCGCAAGCTCGTGGTCATCACGCACCATGCCCCGAGTGGCCTTTCGCTCCCGCCCGAACGACTGAATGACCCGCTCGCGCCCGCCTATGCGTCGCCGCTCGACGATTTCGTCGTCGCGTGTGGCGCCGTCCTCTGGGTCCACGGGCACATCCACCACGCCTCCGACTACCGCATCGGCGGCACCCGCGTCCTCGCAAACCCGCGTGGGTATGTTCCCGAGATCATTCCGGGTTTCGACCCCTCATTCGTGGTGGAGATCTGAGCGGATTCGCCGACCCCCGCCGCGTTGACACCCCCTCGCGCCCTCCTAGCGTCGGTTTCGTGAATTCCTTCCGTGGGCGGTTCCGGCTCGCCTTGCTGGGCATTGCGCTTCTTTCCATCTGCTGCCGGGTCCCCGGCGCCGCCCTCTGGGAGATAGGCATCCCCGACAACCGCAACGCCGAGTTCGCGCTCGCTCCCGAGGGCTACCAGCAGTTCCGGAACGATGGGTTCCTCGTCGTGGGCCGATCCGACCCACGGACTGACTGGCCCTACGTTCATCCCGGTCCCGCCGATGGCTGGGCGGGAGGCCGCCAACACGCCTTCACGATCTCCTTCGCGCTCGCAGCCGCCCCTCGCGACGCCACACCCTGCCGGCTCGTCGTCGATTTCCTGGACACCCAGGCTTCGAGCCCGCCCCGGTTTCGGGCCTCGATCAACGGGCAGTCCTTCGAAACCTCCCTGCCCGCCGGCGCCGGGGATGCCTCGGTCTATGGTGACCCCGTGAAGGGTCGGGAACATGTCTGGGCGGTCGCGTTTCCCGGGAATCTCCTGCGGGCCGGCGGCAACGAGATCACCCTGACCACGCTGGCCGGGAGTTGGGCGCTCTACGACGCGGTCCGCCTCGAAACTCCCGAGGACGTCCGCCTCGTACCCGAGGCCCCCGGCACCCGCCTCGTCCGCGTCGTGGTGCCACCCCACTGGCGCCGTGCTGCCGGCCAACCGATGCAACCCATCCAAGTCACGCTTCGGCATGTCGGCCCGGACACCGACGCCGTCCTTCTCCTCGCCGACCAGGAACTCGCCCGGGTGCGACTCCGGAACGGTCTGCAAAGCCTCGACCTCTCCACGCCCGCCTCCGAGGCCCGGCGCGAGGCCCCGCTCTCCCTCGTCGGCGGGGGCCACACCCTGCTCTCCACGAACCTCACCTTCGCCCCGCCGAAAATCCGCGAGATCTGGGTGCTTCCCCATTCGCATGTCGACGTCGGCTACACGCATCGCCAGGCCGAAATCGTCCGCATCCAGATCGAGAATCTGGACAGGGCGATGCGCCTGGCCGCCGCCAGCGCCACGAACCCGCCCGGACTCCGGTTCAAATGGAACCCGGAGGCCATTTGGGCCCTCGACCACTACCTGCGCCAGGCCAACCCTGCGCGGCGCGACGCCTTCCTCGCCTCCGTCCGGCGCGGCGACATCGGCATCGACGCCCTTTACGGCAACATGCTCACCGGCCTCTGTCGTCCGGAGGAACTGGTTCGGACCCTCGCCTACGGCCCCCAACTCGCCGCCCTCACCGGCGTGCCCGTCGAATCCGCCGCCATCTGCGACGTCCCCGGCTGGACCTGGGGAATCGTCCCCGTCATGGCCCAGGCCGGCGTCAAATACTTCGCCATCGGGCCCAACCACAGCGCCCGCATCGGGACCATCCACCGCTGGGACAACCGACCCTTCTACTGGAAGGCCCAGAACGGCTCCGACCGCGTCCTCTGCTGGGTCGTCGACAACTACCATCATCTCGGCGACCTCACCCAGCACCTGCTCGCCCATGCGGGCGTGCTGGACGGCGGCGATTTCCCCTACGACATGTCCTTCATCTACTGGGTCGGCGCCTGGCCCGACGGCGGCGTCGACAACGCCCCGCCCGACGAAAGGCTGGTCGAGAAGGCCCTCGCCTGGAACGCCGCCTACGCCGCGCCGCGGGTCGTCATCGGCACCGCCGCCGAGTTCTTCCGCGAATTCGAACGCCGCCACGGACGCACCGTCCCCGAGTTCGCCGGCGACCTGACGCCCTACTGGGAGGACGGAGCCGGATCGACCGCGCGCGAAACCGCCCTGAACCGCGCCTCCGCCGAGCGACTCGTCCAAACCGAGGCCCTGCTCGCCATGACCCCCGAGGCCTCCCGCTCCCCGGAGCGCTTCGACGAGGCCTGGAAGAACGTCCTTCTCTACAGCGAACACACCTGGGGCGCCCACAACAGCATCTCCCAGCCCGACCTGCCGTTCGTGACCGACCAATGGCAGGTCAAGCAGGCCTTCGCCCTCGACGCCGACCGCCAGTCCCGCGAACTCCTGGCCGATGCCCTCGCCCTTCGCGGCCCGCCCGGCCAGGATACCCTCGACGTCATCAACCCCACTTCCTGGACGCGCACCGATCTCGTCCTGCTCTCCGCCGAAACCTCCCGCGACGTGCACAGCCTCCTCGACGACCGCGGCCAGCCTGTCCCCGCGCAGCGCCTCGCCTCCGGCGAACTGGCCTTCGTGGCCACCGACATCCCCGGCCTCGCCGCCCGTCGCTATCGCCTCTCCGCCGTCCCCACCCCCGTCCCGCCCGGCGCCCGGGCCGAACCGCACGCCCGGCCCACCACCCCGCGGCCCGACGGGATCGCTCCCCGCTCCGGCGCCATCCGCGAATTGCGCCTGGACCCGCATTCCCATGACTTCGTCGATCCCCAGGCCGCCGTCGGCGTGAACGATTTTCGCTACGTGCTCGGAACCAACGCCGCTGGCGCCCGGTCCAACGGGCCCATCCGCACCGCCATCGTCGATGCCGGCCCTCTCGTGGCCACCCTGCGCCTCGAATCCGACGCCCCCGGCTGCCACGCCCTCGTCCGCGAAATCCGCGTCGTCGAGGGCCTCGACCGCGTGGAACTCGTCAACCACGTCGACCGCCGCCCCGTGCGCGAAAAGGACTCCGTCCACTTCGGCTTCGGGTTCCACGTCCCCGGCGGCACCGTGCGCATGGAAACCCCATGGGGCATCGTCCGGCCCAACATCGATCAACTCCCCGGCGCCTGCCGGAACTGGTTTACCGTCCAGCGCTGGGTGGACGTCTCCAACCGGGATCGCGGCATCACTTGGGCCCCCGTCGACGCCCCCCTCGTCGAAATGGGTGCCCTCACCGCGAACCTCATGGGCTCCGTCGGCCTCGACGAATGGCTGTCCGCCGCCCCCGAATCATCGACCCTCTATTCCTGGGCTCAGAACAATCATTGGTTCACCAATTACAAAGCCGACCAAGCCGGCGTCACGACGTTCCGTTACGTGCTCCGCCCGCACGCCGGTGGCTACTCGCCCCGCGAGGCCGCCCGGTTCGGACTCGAAACCACCCGCCCCCTCCTCGCCTCCACCCGTTCCCGGGCCGGCCCGGACAAACCCCTCGTTACCCTCTCCGATCCCGATGTCCTGCTCGAGACCGTCAAACGAAGCGAGGACGGACGCGCCCTGATCCTCCGTCTTTTCGGGATCGCCGGAGCCCACAAGACCGTGACCCTCGATTGGGGCACCGCGCGACCCAAGGCAATCTGGTTCACCGACCTCGGGGAACGCCCGCTCCGACCGTGCACCGGCCCGATCCCCGTTCCCGCCTACGGCATCGTCAGTCTCCGGGCGGAATAATCGCCGGTCCTATTTCAGCCGCTCGAGTCGCCCCTTCCGACGGACGAGGTTCTTGTAGTCCCATTGGACCTCCCGCGCCCGGGCCAGCCAGCGGTCCAGGCGTCCCAGGTCCACGTCCTCGACGGACGTGTACCGCGCCTCCGCGGCCTTGAAACTGCCTTCGTTGCGGAGCCCCTCCTCCCCGAAGGACTGCCCGCTCCAGAACAGCAGGCGGATGCAGTTCTTCAGTTTGCTGTACCCGACCACGGGGTTGCCTTCCAGAAACCACACGGGATGGGCGTGCCAAATCTTGTTCTCCGCCTCCGGCAACGCCGCGGCGATCCGTCGGGCCAGCAGCTCGCAAACCGCCCGTTCCAGCGGTGACTGCCCCTCGTTGTACTGCCGCGTGTCCTCGTTCATTTGGTTCCTCCCCTCCGTTACCGGGTGCGATATCCCCGGTCAACCGTCGCGTCGGCACCCGCGGAATCAAGCCCACGAGGAACGGATGCCCGTGATACACCCCCCGGTCATTTCATGGGGAATTCTTGAAGGCCCGACTTTCCGCCCCATTTCCGGCGACAGTCCACCCGAACGCGCACGATGCTTCCGGTATGACTCCCGGATCGCCACCCGCCGGCGGTCCCGTGCCCGTGGACGTGCCCGGCCGCGTCCGGTGGGCAGGGTGGGCGGTCGCGTTCGTTCTTCTGGCGTTCCCTTCCCCGGCGGCGCGTTGGACGCTGGTCCAATTCGGCACCAACGACGTCGCCTCCGTAACCCCCCATGGCGACTGGACCGAAATCCTCCGCGACCGCCTCCACACGCGCTACGTGGATCCCGACGGCCAACCCGTCCACGCCGGCCTCGTGGAAACGCCCGACCTGCCCGAGGGCCGCTGGGCCTGGTTCGGCATCCGCGGCACGACGCCGATCCAACTCGCCCCCGGACACCGGGTCATCGCGACCTTCTTCAATCGTTCGGAGGAATACGCCTTCCTTGTCGCCCGGGTGAGCTTCACGGACCCGGACGCGCCGGACCCCGCGGACGCGGAGCATGCGTGGTTCACCCTCCAGAACGGACGGTACCGTGACGACGGGGATTGGATGCCGCCCGGGGAACTGGTGGAACTCGAGTTTGCCGTGGCCGACGCAGGACGCGGGAATGTCCGGAACGGTCCCGCCTCCACGGGCGCATACCGCCTGATCAACCTGAGCAAGCCCTACAACGATCCCCACTTCGTCCTGACCCGGATCGAACTCGCCGACGATGCCGACCGCTGTCCACCCCTGCGTCCGGAGGGCCTCACCGCCGGGATCCACGCCACCACCCCGGGCATCGCCGGAAACGTCGTTCGGCTCCGCTGGAATCCCGCCTCCGACTGCGCCACGTCGGCCACGGGCATCTCCCGGTACCTGGTCTATCGCGACGGGGTCCTCCATGACTCGGTCGACCGCCGCACCACGGCCTTCCTGGGCACCAGCCTGGAGTACATCGACCTCGAAGTCGCGCCCGGCAGTACTCACGCCTACGAACTCAGCGCCGTCGACGGCGCGCTGGGCGGAACATACCCCCTGCCCGGCCGCATGGAGTTTCGGGTGGGCAACGAAGGGCCGCGCGCGGGCCCCGTGGCGATCACCCTGCCAGCCTGGACCGCGCCTGCACTCTTCGATCCCCACTCTCAACTCGAGTACCTCGGCGGATTTCGCCTCCCGCCCGACACGCAGACCGACTTCGAGGAGTCCGCGTCCGCCCTGACCTTCCATCCGGACGGCAATCCCGACCGCGACGTCGCCGGATCGGCGGAGCAAACGGGTTCCCTCTTCCTCTACACCCACTTCTCCCGTGCGATTGCCGAGATCTCGATTCCCCGCCCCAGCCCATCCTCCAACGTCGCCGACTGGCCCCGCGCCCGACTTCTCCGCGGTCCCGTCGATCTCTGGCCCGTCGTGTACGAAAGCCAGGGACAACCCACCAGCGTGCCCCCCGGCGGGACGGACTATCGCGTCGCCGGCCTCGGGTATCATCCAGCCTCCGGAGGCCTCCCCGCCCTGCTCTACTACGGCCACTGCAACTTCTACGGCTCCGAGGCCACCGCCCCGGGACACGGCTGGTTCGCCCTCGACCTGCAATCCTCCGGCGGACCCTGGTTCATCGGCGCGCCCCCCCCGCATCAGATCTACCCCGGACTCGCCTCCCGACTGGTCTTCGCCATTCCCGCCGACTGGGCCGCCCGACACACCGGCGGACGCTCCGTCGTCCTCGGCGACACCTTCCTCAGCGGCGGCCAGATCGTCGCCAACGGCCCCTCGCTCTACGCCGTCGCCCCCTGGGAGACCGGCCGCCTGCCCGTGCCCGGCGAGGCGGTGTCGGCAGTCGAAATGCTCCGGTACAGCGACGCGCCCGCCCTCGAGCACCGGGTCCTCAACTTCCGCATCGACCAGTTCGGCCAGGGCGCCGCCTGGCTCGTCGCCGGGAGGCGCAGCGCCCTGGCCATCGCCTATCGGCGCGCCCAGGGTGACATCTGGTACGGCGACAGCCTTGGCAACAACGACGCCTACCACGACCTCCCGGAACCCGACTTCGGCGACAAAGGCGCGGGCGCCACCCGCTGGAAGGCAGGCCTGATGTTCTACAATCCCGAGGACCTCGCCGCCGTCTGTGCCGGCACCACGCCCGCCTGGGTACCCCAGCCCTACGCCGTGTTCGACCTCGATGCATTCTCGCGGCGACCCGACGGGGCGGACGGGCAGGCGGGCGGACTCGCCTACGACACGTCCGGCAATCATCTCTTCTACATCGAGCATAACGGCGACCCGGAGTCTCCCTCCCAACCCCTCATCCACGTCTGGCACCTACGCGAAGTCCTCGAGCCCCCCCGCCTCAGCCTGGGCCTCCGGCGGGACGGCACGCGACTCGTCCTGACTTGGAGCCCCGGAGCCACGCCGCCCCTGCCCCGCCTGCAAGCCGCCGACGTCCTCGACGCCGACGGGTGGATCGACCTCGGCATCGGCACCGCGGGCGCGCCCACGCCCGCTCCCGCTGACAC
Source organism: uncultured Verrucomicrobiota bacterium (assembly GCA_964608505.1). GTDB lineage: Bacteria > Verrucomicrobiota > Verrucomicrobiia > Limisphaerales > CAIMTB01 > CAIMTB01. Next base: position 594 of record CAZSOV010000050.1, on the reverse strand, counting down.
TGTGGCAGTCCGCGAACACGCCGTGGACGCCGCCGCCACCGGCCCCGCCCGCTTCTTCCGGCTCTTTCGTCCGACCTCCGAGTGACGCGGACATCACCCAATCTCAGTCCAATCCAGATGTATCCCGCGGTTTTTCTAGTTGAGGACGGGCCGAATTCGGTCATGCTCGACCCATGCCACGTCCCCGGCTCAAGGCACCCCCGGACCTGCCGCTCGCCTACTACCACTGTGTTTCCCGCATCGTGGATCGCCGTTTCATCTTCGCGCCCGCCGAAAAGGAGCACTTCGTCCGACTGCTCCGCGAATGCGAGGAATTCTGCGAAGTTCGCGTCCTGACCTACTGCCTGATGTCCAACCACTTCCATGTCCTGGTCGAGGTGCCGCGCCGGCCTCCGCCGGAGGAGCGACCTTCCGTCGAGCAGGTGGTGGCGAAGCTGGCCGAGCTGTCGGGGCATCAGAACGTGGGGCTGGTCCGGCAACGGTTCGAGATGTTTCGCCAAGCCAACGATGCGGAGGGGGAGGCCAAGTATCTCGCCACATTCCACGCCCGGATGTGGGACGTGAGCGAGTTCATCCGGGTGCTCAAACAGCGCT
>CAZSOV010000049.1:10362-33298 GCA_964608505.1 uncultured Verrucomicrobiota bacterium | reverse complement strand
TACCCGGAGCGCGCGGCGAATTCCCGGGTCCGGACCGATTTCGCGGCGATCGGGTCCCTGACCTTCGAGGCGCCGGACCCGGAGCGGTTTCCGTCGCTGGTCCTCGCGCGCGCGGCCGGGGAACGCGGCGGCACGCTGCCCGCGGTGCTGAATGCCGCGAACGAGGTCGCGGTGGAGGCCTTCTGCGAGCGGCGCCTCGGGTTCACCGGCATCACGCGGCTCGTGGCCCGGACGATGGAGCGTCACGATCTGGTCGCCCAGCCGTCGTTGGAGGAGATCCTTGCGGCGGACGCGTGGGCCCGCCGGGCCGCCCGGGAAGAAATCTCGTCCGCGTAGGGCCCGAATGCCGGAGCACCACCCGCCCACTCCGTCGACCAGCCCAGCCCGGCGCCGCGGGACAATGCGCCTGAAGCCGGCGGCGGCCTTCCCCCGTCCAATCCCCTCATGAGCGGTCCCTCGGCCCAGTCGGAACGCGTGCGCCTGGACGGGAAATTCTTCCGGCTTGGCGACCGGCGGTTCGTGGTGCGGGGCGTCACGTATGGCACGTTCGGCGCGAACGAGGCCGGCGAACCGTTTCCCGAACCGGCCCGGGCGCGACAGGACCTGGACCTGATCCGGGAATTGGGGGCCAACACGCTGCGGATCTACGCGATCCCGCCGCCCTGGTTCCGGGAGGCCGTCGTCGAGCGCGGACTGCGTCTCCTGGTCACCCTGCCGTGGGCCTGGCAATCCTGCTTCCTGGATTCCGAGCGCGCCCGTCGCGAGGCCCGCACCTCCGTCACCGCCGCGGTGCGAACCCTGGCCGGACATCCCTGCCTGTTCGCGTACGCCCTCGCCAACGAGATCCCCTCCGACGTCATCCGCTGGAGCGGCGCGCCGCGCGTCGCCGGATTCCTCGACGACCTCGTCGCCGCCGCGCACGACCTCGATCCCGCCTGCCTCTGCACCTACGCGAACTATCCGACCACCGAGTATCTCCAGCCGCGGCACCTTGATTTCCTGATGTTCAACGTGTTCCTCCACCGCCCGGAGGCGCTGGACGACTACCTCGCCCGGTTGCAGGGCCTGGCGGACGGGCGCCCGCTCATCCTCGGCGAGTGCGGCGCGGATTCCCGCCGCGAAGGTCCCGAGGGCCAGGCCCGGATCGTGGCCGGCAACCTCGACATCGCCCGCCGCGCCGGTCTCGCGGGCGCGGTCGTGTTCAGCTTCACCGACGACTGGGTCCGGGGCGGACAACGCGTGGAGGATTGGGAGATGGGCCTCACCACCGCGGCACGCGAACCGAAGCCCGCGTTCGCCGCCGTCCGCGAACGGTTCCATGCCCCGGACGCGTTCCCCGTCCCCGATCCCGCCCCGCGCGTCTCCGTCGTCGTCGCCTCGTACAACGGGGCCGCGACGCTCCGGGCCTGCGTCGACTCGCTGCTGCGCCTCGACTACCCGGACTACGAGGTGATCGTCGTGGACGACGGTTCGACGGACGACACCCTTCGGATCACGGCGACGTTCCCGCACCCCAGGGTCCGGACCCTGCGGCACGCGACGAACGAGGGGTTGTCGACGGCGCGCAATCTGGGTTGGCGCGCCGCGACGGGCGACATCATCGCCTACCTCGACGCCGACTGCCGGGCGGACGCGGACTGGTTGAAATACCTGGTCGAGGGCCTGGTGCGGTTGCGGGTGGCGGGCATCGGCGGGCCGAACCTCCTGCCGCCCGATGATTCCCCGGTGGCGGCGTCGGTGATGGCGTCGCCGGGCGGCCCGGCCCATGTGCTGTTCGACGACCGGTACGCCGAGCATCTGCCCGGGTGCAACATGGCGTTCTGGCGCTGGGCGCTCGAGGCCATCGGCGGGTTCGATCCCGTGTTCCGGCAGGCGGGGGACGACGTCGACGTGTGCTGGAGGATCCTGCGGGAGGGTTGGAAGCTGGGGTTCGTCCCCGCCGCCCAGGTCTGGCACCACCGGCGCTCGACCGTGCGCGACTACCTGCGGCAGCAGGCGGGATACGGGGCGGCCGAGGCGCTGTTGGTGAACAAGCATCCGGAGCGTTTCAACGCGATTGGCGGCGCGCGGTGGCAGGGACGCATCTGTCACAGCCACGGATCGCCCCCGCGGACCGGGCGTTCGGTGATCTATCACGGCACCTTTGCCACCGCCTCGTTCCAAACCCTGTACACGCCGCCGGAAGGCGGTTTGCTCCCGCTGCTGTGCAGCCTGGAATACCACGTCGTCGTGGTCCTGCCCCTCCTTCTGCTCGCCCTGGGGCTGCCCTGGCTCTGGCCGCTCCCCGTCGCCGCCTTCCTCCTCCCGCCCATCCAGTGCATCGCCGCGGCGGCGCGGGCCATCCTCCCACGGGACCGGCGGCGCGGGTGGTCCCGGGCGCTGATTGCCTGGCTGCACTGGATCCAGCCCGTGGTCCGCGGCGCGGCCCGCTACCGCGCCCGCTTCAGCCTGCGCACCCAGGAACCCCACGGCTTCGATTCCCTCGAGGCCCGGGCCCGCGTGTATGCCGGACACGACGTCGGGCAGCGCGCCTATTGGTCGGCCCGCTGGCGGGACCGCCGCGACTGGGTGGCGCGGATCATGGACGGCCTCGAGAACCAATGCTGGCCGTTTCGAGCGGACGCGGGTTGGAGCGAGCACGACCTGGAGATCTTCGGCGCCCGCTGGGCCCGGGTCACCCTCGTCACCGTGGCGGAGGCCAATGCCGACACCAGCCAGACGCTCCGCTGCCGCCTGCGCGTGTCGTGGACGCTTTCGGCGCACCTGGCCTTCTGGAGCTCCGCCCTCGCCCTGGCCGTCGTCGTGGCCGTCTTCCAGGTGGGCTGGCGGGGCTGGTGGATCCCGGCCCTCCTGCTCCTCGTGCTGGCGGGGTATCTCCGAGCCCAGGGCCGCGGACTCCAGGCCCGCCTCTCCGTGCTGCTCGACGCCGTCGCCCGGGAGTGGGACCTCACACCCCTCACGCCACCCGCATCCAAACCGTCTTGAGATAGGCCGGCTCCTCGCGGTGCGTCGGGAAATCCGGCGGCTGCGGCACGAACAATTCCCGTTCCACCGCGCGCCCCGGACCCGCCTTCGCCAGGCCCTCCCGCACCATGGCGAGAAAGCGTTCCGGCTCCAGCCGCGCCGCGTTGGTCGAGGCAAACAACACGCCCCCCGGACGCAGCAACGGCGCCGCCGCCGCAACGAGTTTCCCGTAGTCCGACTCCGCCCGGAAGGCGCCGGACTCGCGCGACTGGGAGAACGTCGGTGGATCCAGGAGCACCGCGTCGTAGCAGCGTCCCTTCCGGGCCAGGCGCCGCAGCCAGTCGAACGCGTCGCCGTAGATGAAATCGTGCGCCGCGGGATCGAGTCCGTTCGCCCCGAAATTCTCGCGCCCCCAATCGAGGTACTTGCGCGACAGATCGAGGCTCGTCGTGCGGGCCCCGCCGATGGCCGCCGCCACGGAAAACGCGCAGGTGTAGGCGAACACGTTCAGGATCTCGCCCCCGGCCGTGCCCGGCGCGCGCAGGGGAAATTCCGGCCCGATCCAGTTCGTCGCCAGGCGTCGGCGATTGTCGCGTTGGTCGAGGAACAGCCCGCAGGAGTAGCCCTCCAGAAAACTCAACCGATACCGGAGCCCGTTCTCCCGCACCTCGAACGAACCGTCCGCCGCGGCTCCCCGGAGCAACCGCGGCGAGGCGTCCTCCGGCGCGGCCTCCCGGACGCGACGGTCCAGCCGGCGTCCGTGGATGCCGCTCGCTCCCAGGTCGTCCGCCATCGCCGCCAGCCAGTCCGGCAACGCCGGCGCGCCCCCCGCTTCGTCGGTCGAGGTGCTGGCCAGCACGCGGTCCCCCAGCCGATCCACGTACCAGCCGGGACGACCGTCGGCCGCCCCGTGGACGAGCCGATAGGCATTCGTCGCCTCCGGATCGATCAGGGCGCGGCGCACCGCCGTGGCCGGAGTCCGCGAGAAATCGGGCGCCACACGGAATTCCAGCGCCTCGTTGGTGGCCGGATGCCGCAACCGCAGGGTTTCGGCGTGCAGACAGACCCGTCCCCAGGGCGTGCCGCCGTAGAGGACGTCGCCCAGGATCGGCATGCCATGATCGGCGGCGTGCAACCGGATCTGATGGGTGCGCCCGGTCCGGGGTTCGGCCCGCACCCGCCAGCCCTCGGGAACCTCCCCTTCCACCTGGAACCGGGTCTGCGCTTCGAGCCCGTCGGGGTCCGCCTCGGCGGTCCGACTCTCGAACCGTCCCGAACCCTTGCGAATCCGGGATTCGGCCAGCCACTCGTCGGCCGGCGGACGGCGGTCGGTCAGGAGCACATAGGCCTTCTCCACGCGCCGGCGGGTGAACTGCTTCGTGAGGGAGGCGTTGGCCCGGCTCGTCTTGGAAAACAACAGGACCCCGGACGTCTCCTTGTCCAGGCGCTGCATGATCGCGAGTTCGGCCCAGCGCGGTTCCCGGCGGCGCAGCCATTCGTAGATGCCCTCGCCGGCGTACACGCCGGAGGCGTGGGTGTTGATCCCCGCCGGCTTGTCGACCACCAGCAGGTGCTCGTCCTCGAATTGAATCAATCGTTCCAACGCCCCCCAGCGTCCCTGCCCGGCCCCCGGCACCGCAAGCTCGCGCGCGGCGACGCCCCGGGAACCGCGTGCCGCAACCGCGCCGCCCGGTGAGGGCACCGGGCCTCCACGCTGTAGGCCGCGTGCCCCCACGCGGCGGCGTGCCGTCCGCGATTCACTGTCCCAACGCGGGTCCGATGATGGGGAATCCCGACCGCCCGGGAGCCGCCCCCCGCTACGGCGCGACCTTTCCCGTTGGCTTGGCCCCGGTGCGCACCGCAGACTGCGCCCCAGCGACAGTCACAAGAGACCAAGCACGCATGAGTTCCCACGCATCGGAGATCGACGTTCTCGTGGTTGGAGCCGGCCTCGGCGGCCTGCTGGCGGCCCGCAACCTCCAAGCCGGCGGCCTGCGCGTCCGGGTGATCGACAAGGCCCGCGGAGTGGGCGGACGCCTCGCCACCCGGCGCCTCGAATCCTCGACCGGGGATCACGGCGCCCAGTTCTTCACCGCCCATGATCCGGTCTTCCGCGGCCTCGTGACGGAATGGGAGGCCGCGGGCGTGGCCCGCCGGTGGTCGACGGGCTTCGCGGTCCAGGACGGCTCGATCAAGGACAACGGGGTGGCCCGGTATTGCGGGGTGGCCGGCATGACGGGCATCCCGAAGCACCTGGCGGAAGGCCTCGAAGTCCAGCTCCAGGCCAAGGCCGCGCGGGTGGAACTGCGGCCCGGGGGTTGGACGACTACGACCGAGGACGGCACCGCGCACGCGAGTCGGGCCCTGCTGCTGACCCCGCCGGTGCCGCAAAGCCTGGCGTTGCTCGCGGCGGGCGAGGTACCGCTCTCCGCGCGGGACCGCGAGGCCCTCGAACCCATCGATTACGCGCGCAGCTTCACGCTGCTCGCCCGGCTGGCCGGGGCCAGCCGCATCCCCGCCCCCGGCGGCATGTGGATGGAGGGCGAACCGTTGTTCTGGCTCGGCGACAACCGGCTGAAGGGGCTCCCCTCCGACTCCGGAACCGTCGTGACCATCCATGCGGGTCAGGAGTACAGCCTCGCACACTGGGGCCGGCCCGACCTGGAGGTGGGCGCCGCGATCCTGGCGGCGGCCATGCCCTGGCTGGGCAGCGAGGTCCAGCAGACGCACCTGCACCGGTGGCGGTACGGCGTTCCCCTGCGGGTCCATCCGGACGCCTGCCTCGTGGCGGAGGGCACTCCCCCCTTGGTATTTGCCGGCGACGCCTTCGGCGGTCCGCGCGTCGAGGCGGCGGCACTTTCCGGCCTCGCCGCCGGCGAGGCCCTGCGGCAGGCCCTGACCCCGTGACGCAGCGGCGTCCTCCCCTCCGGTAAAAGTTATTGCCGGGACGGGGGTTCGCTCGGAACCATCGGGAAATGTTTCGGCAACTCGGACTGCCTGCCTGGGTGGCGCTGTACATGCTCGCCATCCCCATGGCGATCATCGTCGGCGTCAGCATCGCGGACCCCACCGCGCCCAAGAGCCTGCTGATGCTGGCGATGATCTTCGGCCTGGGCGTGGCGCCGGTGGTGCTGCGGTTCTATCACGAGTCGCTCATCGTGGCCTGGAACTCGGCCCTGGTCGTCTTCTTCCTGCCCGGGCGTCCCACGTTGGCGATGGCCCTGGTTGGCCTCTGCATCGTCATGGCGGTGGTGAACCGCGCCATGGTCCGCCAACCGCTCACGATCCCCGCCCGGTCCGTGGCCGCCCCGCTCATCGTCCTCGCCGCCGTCATCGTGGCCACGGCCGCCGCCACGGGCGGCATCGCGGGCAAGGCGTTCGGCGGCGAGATGTGGGGCGCCCGCCGCTACGCCGCGACGTTCTTCGGACTCATCGGCTTCTTCGCACTCATCTCCCGTCCGATCCCGGGCAACCGCGCCTACCTGCTGCTCGCCCTTTTCCTGCTGTCGGCCATGACCTCCGCCCTCAGCGATCTCGCGTACGCGGTGGGATGGGAATACCTCTTCCTCGTGCTTTCGACGGACGTCGCGCTGCTGCAGGCGATCTCCGAGCAGTTCGGCGCGTTCGTCCGGCTCACGGGGGTCTGCTGGGCGGCCTGGGCGGTCTTCAACTTCCTGCTCATGCGGTACGGCATCTCCGGGCTGCTGGATTTCAGCCGGCCCTGGCGCATGGGCTTCGCGGTCCTCGCGTTCGCCGGCACCATGCTGGGCGGTTACCGCTCCTACATCGTGCTGGCGGTGATCATCTTCACGATCCTGTTCTTCCTCGAGGGCCTGCACCGCACCAAGGTGCTTGCCATCTCCCTCGCCCTCACCGGCCTCGTCGTGGCCATGGTCCTGCCCAACGTCCGCAGCCTGCCCCTCGCCGTCCAACGATCCCTCAGCATCCTGCCCGTCGACGTCGACCCCGTGGCCCGCCACGATGCGCAGGGAACGCTGGACTGGCGCTTCGAGATGTGGAAGGCCGTCATGCCGGAGGTCCCCAAGTACCTCTGGCTCGGCAAGGGCTTCGCCTACAGCGGCACCGACTATTACCTCACCCAGGAAGCCCACCGGCGCGGCATGATCCGCTCCTCCTACGAGGACACCATCATCTCGGGCAACTACCACAACGGCTTCCTCACGCTCGTCATTCCCTTCGGCATCTGGGGCATCCTCGCCTTCGCCTGGTTCCTCGTCGTGGCCCTGCGCGCCCTGATCCGGAATTACCGCTACGGGGACCCCGAGCTGCGCACCCTCAACCGCTTCCTCCTGGCCGCCTTCGCCACGCGCCTCATTTTCTACATCGGCGTCTACGGTCAGTTCGACCTCGACCTCGCCTCCTTCACCGGCCTGCTCGGCATGAGCATCGCCATCAACAAGGGAATCCTGTCGCCCCGCGCCACCGCCGCCACGGCCGCCGCCGCGATTCGCGAACCCATCCAGTGGCGCCCGCCCCGGGCCGTGACCCCGCGCCCCGAAAACCCCGCCGCACCCCAACCCGCCTGATCCGGGCCTATGGACCCGAGCTTCCTCCATCTCAAGCAGGTCTGGGAAACCCTCGGCGACCAGGACCCGCTCTGGGCCGTGGTCAGTCATCCCGACAAACGGGGCGGACGCTGGAAACTCGAGGACTTCCTCGCCACGGGCGAAGCCGACGTCGCGCGGGCCCGGGAACTACTCGCGCGCCATGCCCGCACCCCGGACCGCCTGCCGCGCGTGCTCGATTTCGGCTGCGGGGTCGGTCGCCTGAGCCTCGCCTGGCGGGCCCACGCCGACCACGTCACGGGGGTCGACATCTCGGAACCGATGATCCGCCAGGCCCGGCGGCTGGCGGGGGACCGGGCCGGCCTCGAGTACCTCGTCAACGCGCGCCCCGACCTGTCCGTGCTGACGACGGCATCGTTCGACCTCTGTTATTCGCACATCTGCCTGCAGCACATCCCCTGGCCCATTGCCCGGGGTTACGTGACCGAGTTCGGGCGGCTCTGCCGGCCCGGAGGCTGGGTGCTCTTCCAACTGCCCAGCCGCAACCTGCAGCATTCCTCGGCGGCCTCCTTCCGCCAGCGTCTCGTCGATGCCCTGCCCTTCGGCCTGGGCCGCGCCTACCGCCGCTGGCGCCATGGCAGCGCGGTCGTGTTTGACGTCCATTACACGCCCCGCGAGGAAGTGCACGCAACCCTGCGGGCCGCCGGGTTGGAACCGCTGCACGACGAACCCGACGCCTCCGCGGGCGCCGGCACCGAGGGCTTCATTTACCTCGCCCGAAAAACGAACGGCGGCTGAACCGCGGACCGCGTCCGTCCGCGGCCCCGATCCCCCTGCCTTCCTCCTCCCTCCGGATGCACGCTCCCGCCGGACCCTCCCCGCTGCGCGTCCTGGTCGTGCATGGCGAAGGCACGTTCTGCGCGGGGGCGCAGAAGATGCTGGCGTACTTCGCGGAGGGCGCGCCCGCGGCGGACCTCCTGCCCCTGCTCGCCGTCGCTCCGAACGCGAAGCTCGCCCCGCTGCTGCCCGCCGCCGTCCCCACCGCCCCCCTTGCCGCGAACCAGAAGTTCACGCTGGGCGGCTGGCTCCGCCAGATCCAGGGCCTCCGGCGCCTCGTCCTGGAATTCCAGCCGTCGGTGCTCCACGGCTGGACGGCACGCGATTGGGAGCTGACATCCGTCGTCGGCTGGCTCACCCGGCGCCCCGCGTTGGGACTGCTCCACGACCATCCCCGCGCGCCCCACATCTCGACCGCCCGCCGGCGCCTGATGCTGGCCTGCGCCCGCCGCGGCCTGGCCCGGGTGCTGTGCGTGTCCGACGCCGTCGCGCGGGCCTGCCGCGAGTCCGGCTATCCCGCCGACCGCCTCCAGGTCGTGCGCAACGGCATTCCCCATGGCGCCGCCCCGCCGCCCCCGGCCCCCGGCCCGCGCGTGCGGCTCGGATTCCTCGGGCTCTTCTCCGAGCGCAAGGGCCTGCGCGGCCTGTTCCGGATCCTCGACGTTCTGGACGCCGCCCGACCCGGGGACTGGGAACTCCTCCTGGCCGGCGGCGCGCAGGACGAGTCGGGCCGCCGGCTCGTCGAGGAATTGCGCGGCCAGTATCAGTCCCGGCCCTGGTGGTCCCGCGTGCATTGGGTGGGCTGGGTGGCCCGTCCGGCGGAGTTCCTCGCGACCCTCGACCTGCTCGTCGTGCCGTCCTCGGAGTTCGATCCCTTCCCGACGGTGTTGCTCGAGGCCGGATCGGCGGCGCGCCCCGTGCTGGCCTGCGACGTCGGCGGGGTGGCCGAGATCGTTCTGGACGGGCGCACCGGTTGGCTCTATCCGGCGTCGGAACCGGACGTCGGCGCCCGGCATCTCGAACGGTTGCTCCGGACTCCGGAGCGGCTGGCCGCCGCGGGCGCGGCGGCGGCGGACCGGGTGAGAACCGAATTCGGCGTCCAACGGATGGCCTCCGCCTACCGGGAGGTCTATCGCGCGGTGCAACGTCGCTGAAGCCAACCCTGCCCTGCCGTAGTCCCATGCACGTCGCCGTCGATACCAGCGCCCGTTACACCACCCGGGCCGGCATTGCCCGCTACGTGAATGGCCTGCTGCGCGGCCTCCACGCGTCCGGGGCCAGGGTTCCCGACGAGGCCTGGCACTTCTCCGAGTTCGCCTGGCCGGTGGAGAACTTCGATTACCGCCAGCCGGGCCGGGCGTTTCGAACGCTCTACCGCGAACACGTCTGGTCCCGCCTCGTCGCCCCCGGGCAACTCCGCCGGCTCGGCGCCGAACTCCTGCACACGACCGGACTGGTCCTGCACGTGCCCCGTCCGCCGATCCGGCACGTCGTCACCCTGCACGACCTCGCGATCCTGCGGCACCCCGAACGGTTCCGCCGCTGGACCCGGCAGGCCTTTCGCCGCAGTTTCGCCCAGCTGGCCCGCGCGGATCAGGTGCTCTGCATCAGCCGACACACCGCCGACGAGGCCATCCGCCTGCTCGCCCTGGACCCCGCCCGGTTGACCGTCGTTCACAACGGCTGCGATTTTGTCGGCGCGCCCGCGGAGGAGGCCCGACCCACCTTCGGGGTGCCCCACGAGTTCTTTCTCTTCGTCGGCTCCCTCGAACCCGGCAAGAACCTCGCCCTCCTGAAATCCGCGTGGCAGGAGGCGCGCAACGCCTGGAAGGACCTCCCGCCCCTGCTGATCGTCGGCGCCCGCTGGCCCGGGGTCACGGCCGAGGGACCGCCCCCCGCCGACTGGCAATACCTCGGCCACGTACCCGATCCGTGCCTCGTCTGGCTCTACCGGCACGCCGTGGCGCTCCTTTTCCCGAGCAAGTACGAAGGGTTCGGCCTGCCCGTCGCGGAGGCCATGGCTCTCGGCTGTCCCGTGGTCTGCTCCCCCATGGCCAGCATCCCCGAGGTCGCCGGCGACGCCGCCCTCATGGTCGATCCGTCGCCCGCCGCCTACCTCGACGCCATGAACCGGTTGATCCGCGAACCCGGCCTCCGCCGCGACCTCGCCGAACGCGGCCTCCGCCAATCCGCCCGGTTCTCCTGGGAGCGCTGCGCCACCGACACCCTCGAGGTCTACCGTCAGGCCGCCCGCGGCACGTGAACTCCCCCGTCCCGGACCATCCCCTTCGCCTCGTCTATTCCGTGGCGGATCAGGATTTCGCGCGCACGAAGTCGCTCGGGATCCTCAACCTCTCCCTCGGCCTCCTGCACGCCCTCGCCCGCCGCCCCCCCGGCGAGATCGGGTCGCTCCACATCCTCGCCAACGCGGGCCTCCGCGATCGCGTGCCGTCCCCCTCCGACCGGATCTCGATCTCCTCCCACGAGACGGCCCGCGGGGGGCGCCTCGGGCGCATTCTCTGGGATCAGTGGGGCGTCCTCCGTGCCGCTGCCCGCCACCCGGCCGACTGGCTCGTGCTTCCCAAGGGCTTCGCTCCATTCCGGGTTCCCGGACGACTCCCCGTCGCCGCCTATGTCCACGATGTCATCGGCGAGTATTATCGGGAGCGGTACCCCGACGCCGTCTCGGGCGCCGAAGCCCGGTACTTCCGGCTTTCGCTGAAGGCGACGCTCCGCAATGCCGCCCTGATCCTGACGAATTCCGGGTTCACCCGTGACGAGGTGCTGCGCCATGCCGCGCGTTGGGGCATTCGCATCCCCCCAGCCCGCGTCGTCCCCGTGGGCATCGGTTTCGAGCCTCCTGTCGCGCCCGGACCCAAGCAGGACCGCGTCGTCGTGCTCTCCGGCCGGTTCCCCCACAAACGCACCGATCTCGCCGTCCACTACCTGGATCGCTGGCAGCGCGAACGCGGGTACCCTGGGGAGGTTCACTGGATCGGCGGCGCGCCGCCCCACCTCGCCTGGCCCGCCCACCCCCGCTGGATCCGGCATCCCCGCCTCGACGATCCCACCTATCACGCACTCCTGCGCGGCGCCCGGGCCCTGGTTTACTTCTCCGAATACGAAGGCTTCGGCATGCCGCCCGTCGAGGCCCTGCTCCAGGGGACCCACCCGGTGTTCTCCCGTGTCGCGGCGTCGCTCGAGGTCATGGGCGACGCCGGGTTCGGCTTCGAAAACGACGACCCCGCCGGCTTCCTGAACGCCCTCGACCGCGCTCTCGCGGCCCCCGCCGACGCCGCCGCGCTCCAGGCGGCCCGGTTGCAGTCCCGCTACGCATGGCCCGCCGTCGCGGAACGGACATTCGCGGCCTTCCGGCAACGGCCATCGCGCTAGCCGGAAGCCCGGCGGCGTCGCCGGTTTCACCCGACCCGTCCGCCCTTCCCTTCGCTTCCATTCCCGCGCCCACGCGACGAGCCCGGCCTGGGCCCCGTCCGACGTGGTCCATCGCCCTGACGGCGCGCCTGCCCCGCCAAAAAATTGCCTAGTCCGGACCCGCTTCGTCTGTTTCCTTCGGGTGTGCGCGGGAGCTGTCCCGCGCCTCCACCGATCCCGTAAAGCCATGAATATGCGTCGTTGTCTATCGATTTGTCTGCTCGGGGCCTGCTGCGCGGCGACACCCGCCGCCCGGGCCGACGGATTCCTGTTCGACTTCGGCGCGGATGCCACCACCACCGGCGGCGGGCCGGCGGGTCCCCCGACGCACTGGAACAACGTCTCGAGCGTCGGCACGAGCGACGCCGGAGTGCTCGACGGTCTGCTGGACTCGAACGGCAACGCGACGGCGATCGGTTTTCAGATGGTGTCGCGGTTCAACGGCGCGAACGAGAGCGGGACGACGACGGCCTCGCTCTATCCCGCCAGCGCCACCCGGGATTCGCTCTTCGGAAACACGGAGGTGTTCAGCGGCCTGGAAAACATCACGCCGATCTTCAAGCTCGTCGCGCTCGACCCGGCGGCCAGGTACGACCTGACCTTCTACGCCTCCCGGACCGGCGTCTCGGACAACCGGGAGACGTTGTACACCGTCACCGGCACCGCGGAGACCGCCGTCGCGCTGGACGCCTCCAACAACCAGACCAACGTCGCCCGCGTGACGGCGGCGGCACCCGATGCCAACGGCGAACTCACCGTCGCCCTCGCCCCGGGCCCGAACAACAACAACGCCAATCATTTCGTCTACCTCGGCGTGCTCGAGATCAAGGCCTCCACCGGGGAACGGCTCCTCGTCGATTTCGGGGCCGGCGGAACGCCGACCGACGTGGTCGAGCCAGCGGCCTCCGCGGCGTGGAACAACGTGACGGCCACGGTCGGGACGAGGAACGACGGCCTGCTGGAGGCCTTGGTGACCACGAACGGCACCGCGACCACCCTGAGCCTGCGCCTGGTCTCCCGTTTCAACGGCGCCAACGCCAACGGAACCACCGCCTCCACGAATTTCCCGGTCACGGCCACGCAGGATTCGCTCTTCGGCAACACCGAGACCTTCAGCGGACTGGCCAACATCCTCCCCGTGTTCGAGCTTGCCGGCCTCGACACGAATTCGATCTACGGCTTCTCGTTCTTCGGCTCGCGCACGGGCGTCTCCGACAATCGGGAAACGCGCTACACCGTCATCGGCGCGACGACCGGCGAGGCGCTGCTCGATTGCGCCAACAACACCAACCGCACGGCCTCGGTGACGGGCATGCGCCCCGACGCCAACGGGGTCATCCGGGTCGCCCTGACGCCCGGTCCCGCCAACAACAACGCGAATCACTTCACCTACCTCGGCGTCATGAAGGTCGATTCCGCACCCCGCCGCACCCCGCGCATCCTGGTCGATTTCGGGGGCGGCAACACCACCGACCTCGGCTCGGACGATCCCGACAACGCCTGGAACAACGTGATCCCGGCCATCGGGGGAACCGACACGAACGGGTTGCCGTCGCTGGTCCGCACCGATGGCAGCGCGACCTCCATCGGCTTGCGGATGGTGTCGCGGTTCAACGGCGCGAACGAAAACGGGACCCAGGCCGGCCCCGCCGGCGGCGCGCCGTACCCGGTCGAGGCCACGCGGGATTCGCTGTTCGGCAACACCGAGGCGTTCAGCGGTCTCGAGAACGTCACCCCGGTCTTCAAGCTCGTGGGCTTGAACCCCGCCACCGCCTATGATCTCACGTTCTTCGCCTCCCGCCTCGGCGTCGGCGACAACCGCGAGACCCGCTACACCGTCACCGGCGCGGCCGAGGCGACGGCGGACCTGAACGCCGCGAACAACGAGACCCAGACCGCGCTCGTGAGCGGCGCCCGCCCGAATGCCGCCGGGGAACTCACCCTCGCGCTGAGCCCGGGACCGAACAACGACAACGCCAATCACTTCGTCTACCTCGGCGTGCTGCAACTCGATTGGAGCGCCCCGGCCAGCGCGCCGCCCGCCCGGCTCGCGGGCGCCCGGTTCCTCGACGGCAAGTTCCGGTTCGCGCTCCAGGGCACGCCGGGCACCTCCTACACGGTGCAGCGGACGACCGACTTCAAGGCCTGGCAGGACGTCCAGACCGTCTCCCTCGCCGGCGCGTCGCAGGACGTCGAGTTGGTTCCTTCGGGCGGCAACGCGGCGTTCTACCGGGTCGTCAGCCCCTAACCCCAGGCCCCGTGAACCTCCGCTCCGTCGGCGTTCGGATCTCCCTGTTCCTGGCCGGCGTGATGTCCCTCGCGGCCCAAACGAACCCGTTCGAAGCCGACATCCGGCGTTTCGAGGCGTCCGACCGGTCGAACCCGCCGCCGCCCAACGCGCTGTTGTTCCTGGGTTCCTCCACCATCGTGCGCTGGGACACCCTCGCGGCGGCGTTCCCGCGCTTCGACGTCCTCAATCGCGGTTTCGGCGGATCCCAGGCAGGCGACGTCCTGTTCTACTACGACCGCGTCGTCCTGCCGTATCGCGCGCCGTTGATCGCCTACTACGAGGGCGACAACGACCTCGCCGGCGGGCGCACCGTCGATCAGGTCTTCGGCGACTGGACCAACCTCGTGAACCGGGTCCAGCGGGATCTGCCGGACTCCGACCTGCTCTATATCGCGGTCAAACCCAGTCCCAGCCGGGCGGGCCTCCTGACCCGCCAACGCGAATTGAACGACCGGGTCCGGGCCTACAACGCGTCCCGCCCGCGTTTGCTGTATGCCGACGTGTTCGCCGCCCTGCTCTCGGGCTCGGGCCAACCGCGCCCCGAGTTGTACGTCTCCGACCAGCTGCATCTCAGTCCGGCGGGTTATGCGGTCTGGGAATCGGTTCTCGTCCCGGTGGTGGAAGCCTGGGCCGCCCGATACCCCGTCAACGTGCTGAAGCCGCGCCGCGGCGCCCTTCAGATCGATCTCGGCAGCGCCAGCTCCCCCTCCGGCCTGGCCCACGCCCCCGCCCGTCATTGGAACAACGTCGCCACCGTCGGCACCACCGACGCCGGCGTGCTCCCCAATCTGGTCTCCCGGGCCGGCGCGCCGACGAACGTCCGCTTCCGCATGACGTCGCGGTTCAACGGGGCGAACGAAAACGGCACGACCGCCGCCGCCGTCTTCCCGGCCAGTGCCACGCGGGATTCGCTCTTCGGCAATACCGAGTCCTTCGGCGGACTCGCCAACGTGACGCCCGCGTTCCGCCTCGAAGGCCTGACCCCGGGAACGCGCTACCGCCTGACCTTCCATGCCTCGCGCCTCGGAGTGTCGGATCGACGCGAGACCCGGTACTCGGTGACCGGTGCCTCCCAAGCCTCGGTCCTGCTCGACGCGGCCAACAACGTCGAGTCCGTCGCCATCCTCGACGGCCTCGAACCGGCGGGGGACGGCTCGCTCGCCGTGGCCTTGTCGCCCGGCCCGGGCAACAACAACGCCAATCATTTCACCTACCTCGGGGTCCTCCAAATCGAGTGCCCGGAAGCGCCGGAGACCGAATTCCTGATCGATTTCGGCAGCGCCGCCTCCCCCACCGGCACGCAACCGGGAACGCCCACGGGGGCCTGGAACAACCTGACGCCCGCGATTGGCGCCACCGACGACGGCGCTCTCGATGCGCTCATCGATACCGAGGGCCGCCCCACGCCCGTCGGTTGGCGCATGCGGTCGAGGTTCAACGCCGCCAACGAAAACGGCACCACCGAATCCACCCGCTTCCCGGCCAGCGCGACCGTCGACTCGCTGTTCGGAAACACCGAGCCCTTCGCCGGGCTGGGCCCGGTCACGCCCCGGTTCAGACTGGTCGGACTCGATTCCGGGGGGCGTTACACCCTTACCTTCTTCGCCGCGCGAGGCGGCGTCGGCGACCGGCGCGAGACGCGCTACACGGTCACGGGCCGGTCAACGGCCTTCGCGGATCTGGAACCGGCCAACAACGTCTCCAACGTCGCGATCCTGCCCGACGTGGAGCCCGATTCGACCGGCGAAATCGCCGTGGACCTCGCTCCCGGCCCCGCCAACGACAACGCGAATCACTTCACCTACCTCGGCGTCCTGCACCTGGCCTGGACCATTCCCGCCCCCCGCGCCCCCTTCTTTACCGACCTCGGCAGGGGAGCGTCCGGCGCGTTCCGGTCCCGGATCCACGGAACGCCGGGCGTCGCCTACCAGGTCCAGACCTCGGTCGATCTGGCGCAGTGGACGAATCTCCGCCCCCTGGAAACCCCGGACGGCTCGGTCGTGTTCGAAAGCCCGGCCTCGGCGCCCGCCGCCTTCTTCCGCGTGGTCGCGCCGTAGGCAAGCGCAGGTCGATCTCCTCCATCCCTTCCCCCGTCCGCGCGGCTTCGTGTTCAAGGCCCGGACCCGCGAGGACTACGACCGGTGGCGGCGTTCCCAGTCGAACCCGCGCCTCTGGTAATGGCCAATGTCCGTGAGGAGACCTATCGGGAACAGGACGCCGCGGATCGCCTCCGACTGGTGGAACTGCGGCGACGTCAATCTTTGTGACCCGCTGGTCCCTCCCCTCATCCAGCCCGCGTCGTCCAATACCGAATGCTCATCCAGCGACCGTGCATTTCGGAGCGATCCGTCTGCACGACCCGTCCGCCGCTGCGCCCGATCAGGCCGCGCACCTCCGCCTCCGGCAGGCCGAACATGCCGATGAACGCCTGATCCCCGTGCTTCCAGCGCCGGATCGCGTCCACCAACCCCTGGGGCATCAGCCGGCGCAGCCATTTCGGCTCGATGTATTGAAAGACCGCCGCCCCGCCCGGCTTCAGGACCCGGTAGAAATCCGCGATGTATCGCCGGGCATACTTCGGGTCCATGTGCTGCAGCGCGATGTTCGAGTACACGAAATCGAAGGTCCCGGCCTCGAACCTTCCGAGGTCGTCGCGTTCGTTCAGATGATAGGTGACGCGGTCGCCGAACTGGTTCAACTCCCGCGCCCGCTCCAGCATCGACGGCGAGATGTCCACGCCATGCACCGACGCGAAGTGCCGTGCCAACCCCTGGCACAACCGCCCGACCCCGCAGCCGAAGTCCAGCGCCTGACCGGGCGTCACCTTCAATCCCAGTCGGGCCGCGCCTGCCAGGACATCGTCGATCTCCGCCCGTCCCGTCGCCAGGAACTCCTCGACGTTCCATTTCCCGCCTTCCTTCCCGGGATGCGTCAGCACCGCCCACAGCGGGTCGTCCGTCCCCAGTCGCGTCCAATGCTGCTGCAATTCTTGGAGATCCATAGCGATAGCGTCGTGCGTCCTGTCCCGAACCGGCGTCCGGACCTTCCGGCCCGCCGAAGTCCCGGGGATGGGTTGCCCCGCGCCGCCACTTCGGCAACGCTCCCCGGTCCATGTCCATGGAAGTTCGGAGCGAGTTGCTTACCAGCGTCGTCCGGGGCGCACAAGACTACGCCTCTCCCGAGGCCGTCCGCCAGCTCGTCGACGACGCGCTCGCCCGCCTCGCCTTGCCCCCCGATTTCATCCGCCCCGGCGACCGCGTGGTGCTGAAACCGAACTGGGTCAAGGAACACGACGAACGCCGCCCGGGCCCCGACGCCTGGGAACACGTCGTCACCCATCCCGCCGTCATCGAGGCCGTCGTCCGCTGGGTCGCCCCACGCCTCCAGGGACGCGGTTCCATCGTCCTCTGCGACGCGCCCCAGACCGATTCCTCCTTCGCCGCGCTGCGCCGGTACTGCGACCTCGACGCCCTGCTCGACCGCTGCCGGCGCGACTTCCCCGGCCCCGACCTGCGGCTCCTCGATCTCCGCCCCGAGGAATGGCTGGCCGTCGACGGCGTCACGGTTTCCCGGACCGCCCTTCCCGGGGACCCGCTCGGCAGCACCCGCGTCGCCCTGAACGACGGCAGCGAGTTCGTCGGATTCCACGGCTGCGGCCGCCTCTACGGCGCCTCCTACGACATGTCGGAAACCAACGCGCACCACGCCGGCACCCGGCACGAGTACCTCCTGTGCCGGACCCCGATGGAGGCCGACGTCTTCATCAACCTGCCCAAGCTCAAGACCCACAAGAAGGTAGGACTCACCTGCGCCCTCAAGAACCTCGTCGGCATCAACGCCAACAAGAACTGGCTCCCCCACCACACCGAAGGCACCCCGTCCCAGGGTGGCGATCAGTTCCCCGCCGACACCACCAAGGCCCGGCTCGAACATTCCTGGATGGGCTCGGCCAAGCGCCTCCTGAAGAACAACCCGCTGCTCTCCCGCTGCTTCGTGCCGCTGAAGAAACTCGGACGCCTCGTCTTCGGCGATACCCAGAAGGTGGTGCGCTCCGGCAACTGGCATGGCAACGACACCTGCTGGCGGATGGTCGTCGACCTCAACAAGTGCCTCTTCTTCCACGGCGGCGATGGCCAACCGCGCCGCCAACCCCTGCGCTACCTCGCCGTCGTCGATGGCATCGTGGGCGGCGAAGGCAACGGCCCCATGTCCCCCGACCCCCGGCCCTGCGGCGTCATCCTCGCGGGATGCCACCCCCTCGCCGTCGATTGCCTCGCCGCCACGCTCATGGGCTTCGACCCGGACCGCATCCGCCTGCTCGCCGGCGCCTTTGCCATGCACGCGCCGTCGTTCGTCGACTTCCCCCTCGCCGACCTGCGGGTCGTGTCGAATCACGCCCCCTGGAACGGCCCGCTCGCCGCCATCCCGGTCTCCGAAACCTTCCGCTTCAAGGCCCACTTCGGCTGGGTCGGCGCCATCGAACGCAGGGACCGTTCATAGGGGTACCCTCAAGCCCTCCCGTTCAGCCATTTTGGACACGTACTCGGCCGCCCGCCCGGAGTTCGTCTGAGGACGGTACAACGCGCACAGCAACGAGGTGTCGGGATACGCGTTCATCCCTCCTCGCCTTCGAGCTCGTCTCGTCGCATCTCCGCCACCTTGGCATCGGTGAATTCTCGGGGCCCCCAGACCTCGCGAAGCTGGGCAAGAAAATCGACCCTCGGAGGCTCGCCCGAACCGTTTGGCTTCCGAACCGCGGTGAGCATCGCGAAGGCCTTCCCTCGCTTCCGGATCTCCACCGATTCGCCACTTTCGATCCAGGCCGAGACCCGGTGGAAGTTGTTCCGCAGATCCGCCACCGTCGCGGTTTTCATGATAGGAGAGATCGATCACAGATTTCGTCCGCACCGCAACCTCCGGTCATTTTGCTCCCCCACGCTCGGAGGTGCAGAACCGGGTCGCGGGCGAGCTCGGAACCGGCAACCTCGGCATAACCAAACTCCGGGTGCGCAGCGACCACCCGGGGCTCGGGCACCAAAGACGGAAACGCGAACCGCCCGCCGGCATCGGTCGTCGTGACTCCCCTTCCATCGAAGGAGGATGATCCGAGCTGCCCCCCCGAGAGCATCGTGATCCCGTACCCCAGCAACCCCACGGTGACCCCGGCCAACGGACGTCCCTCCGCCGACCACACCTGCCCCTCGGGACCGCTCCCACACTTCATCCGAAACTCGAACTCCTGCTGCCCCGCCACTTCGAACACCGGGCCTACCGAAAGGGTGTATCCCGGGGCCGTCGCCCCAAACCGCATCCCCGGCCACGTCCAATGCACCGGCACCTCGACCTCCCCTTCCGTCGCCTGGCCCTCGGCGACGGGCTCCCAGAGGAGCTTCGACGGCGGCTCACCCTGGACTCCGGAGGTCGCGCTCAAGAGACGAAACCGCTTCACGGGCGCGCCCGTTTCGGCGTCCACGGCCCGCGCGCGAATGCGGAGGATCCCGGGCGGCAACGGCTTTTCCACGGCCTCGCCACCGGCGGCTCGCTCCACCGCACCCGGTCGGGGCCCGCGCGCCCCGGGCGCCGACGGCGGCGCGTCGTCCAACCGGGCCAGAACCCACAGCAGTTCCATCGACGTCAGTCCCACGCCCGACGAGCGGACGAGACCCACTTCGCGCGGCCCGGTCAGCCGGATCTCGGTCACCGCCTCGCCCAACCACGGCAGGGCCGCGTCGATCCAGGCCGCCCCCGGGACCCAGACCTCGCCGCCGGCGCGAGTCGGCAACCGCGCCCCGTTCCGATCCCGCATGAGCGCCGCGAACTGGGCCAGTTCCCGGAACTGCCGCAGGCGCCCGACGTCATTCGTCGCGAGCACCACCCCGAATCCCTCCGTCCGATTCGTCGTCACCCAACGACGGCCCGTCGTCTCCCAGTCGTAGAAGAGCAAGTCCGCCCGTCCCTCAACCTGCGCGACGAGCGGCGCTGGCGCGGAGGGCCCCTTGCCAGGCAGGGGAAAGGCCCCGCCATGCAGCCACGTCCGCCCCCGATCCTCCACCCGCATCGCGTACGGTTGCAGATAGGGCCAACCCAGGTAATCGACCCGCCCGCCCTCGGGCGAACGCACCGCCTGCAACGCCCCGGGATTCCACCCGAACTCCCGGGTGGTCCAGGCCACGGCCCGTTCGGCGAACCGTTTCAAGAGGTCTTCCGGCACCTCCTGCGCCAGCGCGGCGTATTGCAGCCACGGCTTGTCCGCGAGCGACCAGAAGTACCCCTGCTTCGCCCACGCGGTCGTCCCCGCCGACGCCGGATCGTCCGCACGCCCCAGCCAGCGGTCCAAACCCTGAACCGCCGTGAAACCGACGAGCGGATCCCGGACGAGGTGGGTCGGCACCTGCCACGGCTCCGTCGTCCAATCCAGGGCGCGCGTGAAGCTCAACCGCGCCTCCGTTCGCAGCCGCCCCTTCCGGGACTCCAGCGTCCATTCCGCCCGCGGCCATTCCCGGATGGGTCCCGGTGCTTCCTTCCCCCAATTCAACCAGGCGGCGAGGCGCCCCAAATCTGCCCGGAACCGGCCCACGCGACCTTCCTCGACCAACCCCCTCGCGCCCAACCCGCGCACGCGCTGGCGCAGCGCTTCGTACCCGCCCTGCCCCACCCCCACGATCAGCCATCCGTCCACGTACTCCGACCGCGGCCCCGACGCGTCGCCTCCGCCCCCCTGCCCCGCCCGACGCCACAACTCCCGTGCCGCGGTCAACCACGCCTCCGCCGCCGCCGATTCCAGCCGCGCCGCCGCCGCCCAACGGACGACGCCCTCCGCGTTGGCGCGGACTTCCACCACGTGCTCGGCTTCCAACCAGGTCCGAACCAGCCGCGCCCGGCTATCCGCCATCCCGCCCTCCGTCGCGGGCGGCAAACCGATCCAGCCCGCCACGATCGCCGCCAGTCGGGAGTCCAGACGGCGCAGCAGCGCCTGCGACTCCTCCAACGCCAGCACCGACCGAAGGTCCGGCAGGTCCGCGCGCCTCGAGAGCGCGGTCCACCCGACGAACTCCTGCCGCCAGACCACGTCCGCATCGGCCTCCGCGTTCCCGCCCGGTCCCGTCACGCCGTTGGTCAGGGCCACCGTCGCCAGACCCACCAGCAGGACACCGCCCCACGCGGCCCGGCGCGACGGACGCCGAAAACCCGCGATGGCCCGGATCCGGTCCCGCAACTGCCCCGCATCCTCGAGAATCCCCACCAGCGCCGGACGCGCCGCCGACGGCCTCCAGCCTTCCAGCACGCGGACGATGGTCCGTCCGTAGGTTCTCGCCTCCCCTTCCCCGGCGACCGACAACACCAGCGCGTCCGTCGCCAGTTCCCGGTCCGCGCGCATCCGGTGAAACGCGAACCACACCAGCGGATTGAACCAGTGCAGCGCCTGCAACACCGACAGCAGGGCATTCACGGCCGGATCCCGGCGTCGCACGTGCCCCAACTCGTGCAGGAACACGTGCCGCAACGCCTCCCGTCCCAGCTCCGTCCCCATCCGTTCCGGCAGCAACAGGGTGGGTCGCCGCCAGCCATACACCGCCGGACTCGACACCATCGCCCCTTCCCGCACCTCGAGGCGCCGCGTCACGCCCATCGCCCGGCGGCATTCGTCGACCAACTCCAGCAGGTTCGCCCGGATGGGCCGTCCCATTCGTCGCACCCGGCGGGCAAAGGCCGCGTGCTGACCCGCCAGACGGAGCAGCATCGCCAGCGCGCCGCCCGCCCAGACCCAGGTCACGGACGGCCACCACCCAAACCCCCGCGCCGGCCCGCGATCCGCATCCCGCGGTTTCGCCGACACGACCCCGGGTGCGCCCGGCGCCTCGGACCGGGCCGACGCCGGCGCCGTCACCACCCCCGCTGTTATCGCGGGAACCCTGCCGGCCCGCCCCGCCACCGATGCCGCGGGCGGCACCACGGGACTTCCATCCGGCGCCCCCGCCCCGACCTCCCGCCGCGGCGGCGGCGGTTCCTCCCACAACCCCGGGACGGGAGTCCCGGATTGGAGGTGAGCGCCGAGGGCCGGTGACCGCGGGAACCAGTTGTAGAGACTCCACCCGCTCTCGGGCATCCAGGGCAGCACCAACCGCCCCACCACCAGCCACCACAATCCGTGACGCCACACCGGCGCCAATCGGCGCCCGCAGATCCGTTGGACGGCGAGAACGATCCCCACCAGCAGCGCCGCCTGCCACGAGTTGCCCCAGACCCACGACACGAAACCGGCTCCCGATTCGAGCAGGGTGTTCATTTCATTTCCCTTTCTCGTCGAGGATGGCCTTCAACTCGCGGATCTGGTCCGGAGTCAACTCGGCCTGCCGCACCAACGAGACCAGCATCGAGGCCGGTTCCCCGCCGAACACCCGGTCCAGGAAGCTCCGACTCTCCCGATCCCGGCAGGACTCCCGGTCCAACCGTGGACGGAACAAATGCCGCCTGCCCTCCACGGCCAGCGCCAGGGCCTTCTTCTTCACCAACCGGCCGAGCAGCGTCCGGATCGTCCGCGGCGCCCACCCGCGGCTCGCCACCAGACGTTCCACGATCTCCGGCGTCGACTGCGGGGACTTGTCCCACAGCACCGTCATGACCTCCCGCTCGGCCTCCGAAATCCTGGGTTTGTCCTTCATCGGGGATCCTTTGTGCTACAGATGTAGCCTGTAGGTGCTACACGTGTAGCACAAAGGCAAGCGGGAATTTCGCGGCAGGCCGTGTTCGGGACTCTATTCCTGAACCGCCCGCCAGGAACCGCCCTCCCAACCCACCACCCGCAGCCCGCCCCGGCGATACCCCCTCCCCCTGGAAGACCCATGCCCCCGGGAACCCCCCCCCCCCCGCCCCCCCGCGGGGGGAA
>CAZSOV010000049.1:0-10352 GCA_964608505.1 uncultured Verrucomicrobiota bacterium | reverse complement strand
CGCCGGCACCGGCGATCCCCCGTCCCCTTGAACTCCCATTCCCCCGTGAATCCCCGCCCCAGCCGCCCCGCGTCGGGTCGAACCGGGGTGCTCGGCGACCCGGTCCTCCGGCGCTGCAGTTCCCATTCCCGCGCCAACCCCAGCGCGTCGGCGGCCAGCCACGTCACCGGCTCCGGCTCCGCGCCGAAGCGTTCCCGGTGCCGGGCGGCAAAGCTCCGCCGTCCGGCCTCGGTCTCCTTCCCCGCCCCCGGATCCATCTCCGCCGCGCGGACCCCCACCGCATTCGTCCCGAGTTCGCGACCGAAGGCCCCGGTAATCAGCCGTGCCGGGACGCCCACCACTCCCCGCCAGGATCGACGTCGCATCGTCTCCACGGCCTCGAGGACCGTCCCGCGCGGTAGCCAGAGCAACGCGCCATCCACGTCGCCCGGCAGGTCGAGGATCCCGATCCCGTCCGTCGCCACCCGAACCTCCAGGCGTTTCCCCGCCCCGGCGGCGGCGCGTTCCAGGTCCCGACCCGCCTCGCGTCCGGACCGGTCACCCGTCGTCCAGGCCACCCAACGCGATCCCAGGCCGAGCAGGGTTCTCGCCTCGTCGGCGGTGGTCGGCCCGACGCGTGTCAGCCAGGGGATTCCGGCGCCGGTCACGGAACCGTCGGGGCACAGCGTGACGACCGGGGTGCGAGTGCGCCCGGCGACCTGCAAGGCGAGGTGCGTCGCCGCGCCACCCGGGGGGGCGATCAGCACCTGCACTCCGTCGTCCAGCACCAGTCGACCCGCTTCGTCGCCATCGTCGCCCCATTGCCCCGGCCTGCCGCGGATCACGAGTTCCAACTCCGCGCCAGGAACGTCCCTCGCGAGCGTCCGGAACCGTTCCAAAGCGAGTTCCGCGCCCCGTCGAATCGCCACCCGGTCGGGTTCATCCGGGGGCAGCAGGAGCCCGATTCGCACGGGCGCCACCGCCGACGCGCCCGAGGACCGCGCGGTCACCACGAGCAACAGGACCATCGCCACGGCGCCGGTCAGGAGCCCATCCAGCACCCTGGCCCGCGGCGACCACGGCGTCCGCGATGGCTGGCCGCCCGATGCGGGAAACGCCCGACACGCTCCCTTCATGCCGCCTCCGCCGCGAGCGCTTCGCGGGGTGCGGTCGCCCTGCTCGTTCGCCTGGGATCGCGCCGCCGTCGCGGAGCGACGCCCGCCGGTTGCCGGGGCCTTGAGGCCCCGGTTTGGGGCCCCCTGCTCCCCCGCGTCGCGGAGCGACGTTCGACCTGCGGTGCCGGGGTGGAACCCGGGGAGGTCCGCCTCGAACGTCGCTCCGCGACGAAGCTGGTCGTGGGCGGACCGCTGGGGTCTCGTGATCATGACGCCCCCGCCGCGGGCCCGCTACCGAACGGCGGACGCCCGGTTTTGGGTCCGTTGAAGTTCGGGTGGAGGCTGGAAATGCCACGCGCCCTCCCGGTACTCGGCGGTGGATATCGGCACGATGTTGTCCCAGCGTCCGTCGAAGATCATGTGGCCGGTGACGCCATCCCATTCCTCCAACGCCGCAAGGTAGTCACGGACCCGATAGCGATTGGGACCGGCCTTGCGGACGGCCTCGATCATGAGGCGGGCCCCGTCGTAGCCATAGGCGGCGTAGATGTCCGGTTTCTCGCCGTACCGCTTTTCGAAGCGCGCGACGAAGCCGGTCCAGGGCGCGTCCGAGCGGGCGGGGTTGAAGAAGTAAGTGATGGTCGTGCCTTCGGCCGCGGCGCCGGCCATCCGGCGAAAGCCGTCCTCCTTGAGCCGGTCGAAGCCATAGAACCGCGCCCGCACGCCGACGTCCCGGAGGCGCGCGGAAAGTCGGCCCACGTCCTCGGGTTGTCCGTAGAACACGACGGCGTCGACGTCGGCGGCGCGGATGGCGGCCACCTGGCTCTCGAGGTTGGTGCTGCCGGGCTGGAAATTCAGGTGCAACGCGGCGGGCGCGCCGAGTCGGCGGATGTAATGGACGAAATGCATGACGCCCACGCGTCCGGGGCGGCTGTTCTCGCGCAGAACCGCGATGCGTTTGCACCCGTGTTCCCGGACCGCCAGCAGGGCGAGTCGGAAGCACTGCTGCCGGTCGTCCGGAAACACCCGCGTCAACCACGGGATCTGGGTTTCGGTCAGGGTGGGATCGGGATCGGACGTGTTGATCATGTAGGTCTCGATCTTCAACGCCACCCGCAGCGCGACGTGCGTGGCGTCGCCGTCGATGGTCCCGAGAAATCCGAGGACCTCCTCGTCCTTGAACTCCACCGCGATGTTCGCCGCGCTTCCCCATTGGGGCGAGTCCTCCTTCGCCACCAACTCGAAGGGCAACTGCTCCGGGCGCCGCCCCGCCTCCTCCTCCTCGAACGCCAGCAGGACGCCCTTGCGGGTCCGCTCGCCCCGCGCGCCCTCGGGTCCCTTCCGGTTCGGGCTCAGCAACCCCACCCGGAGCGTCTTCAGCCCCTTGGGGTCCGGGAATTCCGCCCCCGGCCCGCGGAACGGCAGCCGCTTGGTCCAGTACCGGAAATGGGGCTCGACGGACCGGAACGGAATGAGTTCCTCGGGCGTGTTCGCGTAATACGGATAACTCCGTTCCCCACCGGCGGCCGGCGCGTTGGTCAGCGCGGCGTCCAACGCCCGCTCGACGCCCGGGTCCGGCACGACCCCTTCCCGGGCCCCGTAGTCCGCCGCCTTCAACGACATCCCCGCCATCAGAATCCAGGCCAGCATCCTCATACGCACTCCTCGCTTGAGTCTGTTTCGTTCTTCGCTCCCGATTCACTCCGGGCATCGGCGCCGGCCTACCGGGCCTTTCCCGCCATCACCCCGCCTCCCGATAGCACGCCGCGGCTCAACCCGTCGGACGTCGCCACCCAGACCTCCCCGGCATCGACGTGGATCCCGAGGACGAACCCGTTGGGCAGCGCCGTGGACATCGGACGTCGTTCCGGCTCGCGCCCCGGTCGATGGACCTCGCGGAGCCCCTCTCCCTTGGGACCCACGAGATAGTTCACCCACGTTTCCCCGTCCGTCGTGGACAGGCCGCGGTCCGATCCGACCCAGGCCACCTTGCCGCGCGTGCAGACGAACTGGGTGAAGTTCGAGGGCAGCGGGGATTTGCCCTCGACCCAGGTTTTCCAGGTCCGCCCGTCGTAGCGGGAGAAACCGAAGTAGGTGCATTGCCAGAGCAACCCGTCCTCCCACGCGAGCCACGAGGTGATGTCGTTGATCGGTCCGTCGTCCGCCACGAGGTCGTAGTGGAAATCGGCGTCCGGATCCCGGTACTCCTTGAAGGCGTCGCGTCCCCCGCCGCGCGAAGGATCGTGTTCCACGATGCCGCCGCCCCACACCCCGATGTAGACCAGTCCGTTGGCCGCCTTGATGGAATAGCACCATGGCTCGTGCATCGCGGCGTTGTTGTGGTCGTAGATCTTCCACTCGCCCGTGCGGGTGTTCAGGGAACCGGCACCCGCCGCGGTGGCCACCCAGACGTGGTCTCCCGCCACGTCGACGCCGTACACGACATTGTTCGGCAGGCCGCTGTCGGTCTGGAGAAAGCCCTGGATCCGGCCTGCCGAAACCCGGTTGAGGCCCCGCATGGTTCCCACCCAGAGATCCCCCGTCCGGGGATCCTCCGCCATGCTGAGCACCATCTTGTGGGTCAGACCGTGCTCCGGACCGGACCGCCGGAACTTGCCCTCCTCGCGCACGAGCAGGCCGTCCCAGGTTCCCACCCAAAGCCGACCGTCGCCGCCCTTCAACACGCCATGGACTTTCCGGCTGGGCATGCCCTCGGCGGTGCCGAAGTTCTCGAAGCGCTCGATCACCGGAAACGGCAGTTCCGCAGCCCCGAGTTCGCCGGGCGAGACCTGCCCACCGGGTGGACCGCCGAACAGGATGGCGAGGAGCAATACGCCGCATCCGGGACGCCACCCGTCGCGCCCGGCAGCGCGGCCCGGGCGGCTTCCGGACCAAACGGAGGTGGAGGGGGAAGGGTCAGGTTTCATGTGGGACAGGCTCGGGGGTTGCGGGAGGGAAGCGTTTTCCAAAAGCCGGACGGGCGCCGGGACGATGAACCGCGGACCGCACGTCGCCGCGTGGGGGCACGCGGCCTACAGCGTGTAGGCCCGGTGCCCTCACCGGGCGGCGCGACGGCAGCGCGCGGTTCATGGGAAGCGGTTCGGATCACAGGGTCTTCAGGAATTCCACGAGATCGTTGAGCTGCTGCTTCGACATGTAACTGCTCACGCCGTGCAGGTCGTTGGTCTGGTACAACGTCCAGAGTTCCTCCAGGGATTTGGCGCGTCCGTCATGGAGGTACGGCGCCGAGGCCCCGATCCCCAGCAGGTGCGGCGTGTCGAACTCGTCGGTGGGATCCTGCACTCCCCGCGTGCCCACCGACGTCCTGGCCCGGTTCGTGTACAAAGGCGGCCGATGACAGGTGGAACAGCGTCGCTCGATCGGGATCGAATGTCCGTCGGGCGTCTGCGTGGCGAAGAACAACTGCCGGCCCCGCTCCCGGGCCGCGGTCCAGTCCACGTCCCGCGCGTGCCGCGCCCGCGCCGGCGGCAGCGATTCCACGAAACGGGTCAGGTCCTCCAGTTCCTGGCCGTCGAACGGGTCCGTGCGCATGAGGACCTTCGCGAACCGGGGACCGCACTGCACCGAGAGCGACGGATTCTTGCCGTTCCACTTGAACGGCCACGTTCCCGCCAGACCCCGCAGGCTGCGGTTGTCCAGCAGGTTGTCCCCCACGCCGTCGCCGTCGAAGTCGTAGTTCAGGCCGTCCATGTGCCCGTCCGGATGACACGAACGACACGAGAACTGGCCCTGGAACGTCTTTCCGGCCCAGGTGAACATCCGCTCCCCCCTCCGCACGGGATCCGTCAGGCCCCCGCTGCCGTCGCCCAGTTCCAACCGGCCCGCCGGTTCCAGCGTCCGCGTGTCCACGACGAGCACTGAATCGGCCAGGTACTCCGCCACGTACAACCGACTCCCGTCCCCCGACAACGCCAGTTGGCGCGGATTGCGGCGCGTCGGGATGCGGCCCACGACGTACGTCCCCGCCAGTTCGAGGTCGTGGATCGCCTCCCGGCGGGTCCCCTCGTCCGCCGCCGCGAGCCATTCCCCGAGCCGCCCCAGGTCGATCACGCTGACCACGTCGCCCCCCGCGGACGCGAGATACGCCCGGCGCCCCTCGCCATCGACGACCAACGCGCCGGGATCGGCGTAGTACCGATGGGCATCATCGAGCGGCACCTGCACCACGCTCCGGCCGGCGCCGTCGGCAATGGCCAGGCCGCCCGACATCACCCAGCCCCGGGCCACCTGGGTGATGGGCACCAGATTGCGCACCCGCACCAGCGGCGCCACGACCCAATCCCGCGACGGCACCACGGCCACCGCCTCGGAAAGGTGCGCCGATTCCAGCATCGGACGCGCCACCACCCGCTGCCGCGCCACGTCCACGACCGTCATCTCCGACACCGGCGGACGATCCATCCCGGACATCGTCGCCAGCCGGCCCATGGCGTAGGCGCGGCGTCCGTCGGGCGAGAATCCCACCCCGTACGGATCGTGTCCCGCCGAGAGCCGGACGAGTTCCCGGAGGGGACCGGTGGCGGCCAGCGTGACGTCGTCCGAACCTCCGTTCGCCACCAGCAACCGCGTCCCGTTCGTGGTCGCGGCGCAGGCGATGCCCACCGGCCCGAGGCCGACCACGAGGGATTCCACGTCCTGAAACGGGCCGAGGTCCACGCGGGCCACCCGATCCTCGTTCCGGCAGGTCACGAACAACGCGTCCCCCGCCGGCGCCAACGCCAGCCCCAGCGGCCCGCCCGTAACCCGGGTTCGTCGGAGCACCTTCAACTCCCGGGTGTCGGCCTCCACGACCTCGTCGCGGTCCGGCAACGTCACGAACAACCGCCCGCCATCGGCCGACAGCGCCAGGCCGCCGGGCGCGGCATGGCGCGGACGCGGACGCGCCCACGCCAGGGAATTCGTGGTTTCCCCGTGGCAGTTCCGGCAGCTGACGTTGGAGACATCCTGCAAGCCGGAACGCTCCCGCAGATGAGCCAGGTCGCGGGGTGGCAATCCGAGTCCCAGCGCATGAACGACGTCCAGGACCCGGATCCGGTATTCCTGCTGCTGCGGCACGTCCGCCGTCGTCCAGACCATCCCCGCCACGGCCGCCAAGACCAGAAGCAGGCCCCCCAGCACCACCGCGAGTCGCCGAATCATCGTCCTGCCTCCTTCCCGTTGCCGGGTCCCGGGCCCGACCCGAGCAACCGCCCCGGCGGATGACGCACGGCCATCGGACGCCGGTTCTCCGGCGCCCGCCCGTGGGGTTCATGGCAACCGATGCAGGCCCGATTCTCCCCCGGCCGCAACCAGCTGGCCGGCGGACAACGCGCCAGCTCCACCCCGTCGCCGCCGAGCAACTCGAATCCCAACGCCGTGTCGGACGGCACGCTGGCAAGGAACGATCCGTCCTCGTGCACGCGGATCTCCCCCAGCACCTCGGGCTCCCGTCCCGCACGATGCCGCGTGACGCGCACCCGGCGCGCGTCCGACCCCGCGCCACCCCTCGGCCCTTCCCGGTCGGATCGCGCCACGTCCAGACAGAGCAACGTCCCCGTGGCCTGGCTGCCATCCACGCTCGAAATCCGCCCCATGACCCGATGCGATCCCGACGCCGGCACGGCCTCCACCTCGTCCCACGCGGGATCATCGAAAACCAGCATCCGCCCCTCCTTCCCCCCCGGGCCGATCCGATAAATCCCGAAGGTCCCCGCCCCGGAGGCACCGTCCGTCCCCCGCGGTCTCATCGCGGCCACGCACCCGCCCGTCGGCAACCCCTCCACGGCCCGCACGTCCATGTCACCCATCGAGGCCACGACGGACCGGCTCGAGAAGGGACGCGCCAGGAGCACCTGCTCGACGCGCCCCTCCCGGGCAGGTTCCCCGTAGGCCGACGCCAGAAACATCAAGCGCCCATCCGCCGTTTCGCGCGGTCTCCGGAGCGCGGCCCGCGGCGCGTGTTGTCCGGCAAAGGCGCTGACCTCGGAACCGTCGTTGTTGATCGTGAAAAGGGACTCCCCCTGCCCCAGGTCCGGGACTTCCGAAACGAACAGAATTCGACCATCGCCGAGCACCGTGGCATCCGTGGCCCGGGCCACGCCGTGGGTCAACCGCTGCGGAACCCCGCCCGTCACCGACAGACTGTACAGCCCGGGAACCGGTGCCCCCTCCGGCGTCCGACCTGGCACCGGCACCGGCGAGGTGCAGATGATCCGTCCCGCCGGGAGCCACGCGGGTTCTCCGGCCCCGCCTTCCATTTCCGTCACCTGAACCCGCCCGCCCTCCCCAGCCAACCGCGGCATCCGGAAAATCTGCCAGGCCTCGCCTTCCCGCCGTTTGCCCGCGAACAGGACTTCCCGGCCCTCCGGATCCACCACCGGCCCGCCCGCGGCCAGCAGTCCCGCCGACAGTTCCCGCAGCTCCGTTCCTTGCACGAGAACCACCCGCGAACCCGCCGGGTACCGCAGGTCCAGTTCGTCGGGCGTCACGGATCCCCGGGCAACGCTTCCGACCGGCACCTGGGTGATGACCCAACCTTCGGTGGCCGGGCGCGCGGGTTCCGGAGCACAACCCGCGAACAGTGCCCCGACCAGTCCCAGGAGCACCCGGGTGCAAGCGGCATGCACGACCATGGCCGTCATCGTGCCACGTCCCCCTCCGGTTCGGTCACGGTCAGGACCCGGTCTGCCGCCACGTCCTCCAGGACCTGCACGCGTCCGCTCGGCCAGCGAATCTCGAGCCTCGAGAGCCGCTCGGCCTGGCCCAAACCCACCGCCACCCGCGGATCGCTCTGCATCAGGAAGCCGGTGGCCGCCCGCGCCTGGTGCAGCGTGGTCCGCCCCCCGGCGGTTGCCCGCAGGATCGCCCCATATCCGTCGCGGTTGCTCCGGGTGCCCCGCAGTCGGATCCACAGCCAGTGATTCCCCGTGTCCACCCGATTCCGCAGCAGCAGGGGCCGATCCGCCAGCATCGTCATCAGCAGGTCCATCCGCCCGTCGTTGTCGAAGTCCAACGTCGCGGCCCCGCGCCCCCGCAGCTTGGCCTGAAAAACGGCCCCCCCCTTCGCCGCCGCGTCCGTGAAACTCCCGTCCCCGCGGTTCTCCAGCAGCAGACTCTGCCACCCCACGAGGTAATGCGCGTCGCCGTTCGCGAGGAAGGCGTCCTCGTCCCGGTCATTGTCGAAATCCAGCAGGGCCCCGCCCCAGGCCACGAACTGCGCCGTCATGGCCCCCAGGCCGGAACCCATCATGTGATCCGTAAACAACCCGTTCGTCCCTCCCAAATAGAGCGACCCATACCCGAACCGCGTCACCAGGATGTCCGGTCGCCCATCCCCGTTGACCTCCCCCAGGACCGCCCCCATCGAACCCGCCGCCTCCCCCAGCGCGTTGAACGCCACTCCGGCCTTCCCTCCGACCTCCGTGAACCGGCCCTTCCCGTCGTTCAAGAGCAGCAGGTTCGCCGACAGATCGTTCGACACGTACAGATCGACGTCGCCGTCCAGATCCACGTCCCCGGCCGCCACCGACATCGCCCGATGCCCCGCGATCCGGATGCCCGCGGCCTCGCTGGCGTCCTCGAACGTGCCATCCCCCCGGTTCCGATACAGCACGTTGAACTCCGCCGGATACGCCAGCGCGTTCGGAAAACCGTCGGGCTGGAAGTACAACCGGTACTTGGGGTCGAACGTCAGATAGTTCGCCACGAACAGGTCCAGCCACCCGTCCCCGTCCAGGTCGGCGAACACCGCCCCGATGCCCGTCCCCGCATCCCCCACCTTCGCCCGCACCGTCGCGTCCTCGAACGTCCCGTCCCCCCGGTTCCGGAACAGCTGGTTCGCCCCGACGTGGACGACGTAGAGGTCCGTCCACCCGTCGTTGTCGTAGTCCCCCGCGGTCGCGGCGGTCCCGTAACCCGACCCGCCCACCCCCGACTTCGCCGTGACATCCTCGAAGGTCCCGTCCCCCCGGTTCCGGTACAGCCGGTGGGGCTGCCGCACGTGCTCGGGCCCGGTCTTCGTGATGCCCTCGCGCGGCCCCGAATTCACCAGGTACAAGTCCATCCACCCGTCCCCGTCGTAATCCAGCACCACGCCGCCCCCGCCGTTCGATTCGAGGATGTTCGAGACGTGATCGTCGCACAACTGGTGCACGAACCGGAGTCCCGCCCGCTCCGTCACGTCCTCGAACGCGTCCCCCGCCGCGGCCGGGATCGGCGGCTGAATCGCGGGCAACACGCCCCCGCCCGCGCCCCCGCCCGACACCACCGCGCCCGCCGGCCCGGTACCCGAGCTCGGCCGGGCCGGACGATCACATCCACACCACATCCCGGCGCACGCCGCGATTCCCGCGCCGACCGCCACCGCGCGGAGCGCGTGCCCCCGGACCCGGATTTTGCTGGTAGACATGGAGCCATCCGACCCCGCGGCGTGGATCCCGGACAACAGGAATCCCCCGACACCGCAGCTTCGTGACGGGCACGCTACCGGAGTCCCCACCGTCCCCGCCAAGGAACCTGGGGCGAAATGGAGAACGAATCCGCTTTTCCGTGCCCCGGGCCCCGCGCCGCAGGCCTCCCGGTCAGGAGGGCCGATACCCCAGCAACCGCGCCGGCAGGAAGAACACGGCGCGAATCAGCGCGAACAACCCCTCCACGGTGATGCCGATCAGCCGCAACGGCAGTGACAACAGCCAGACCAGCGGCGCCGCCAGCAACAGCAGAAACGCCACCGGCCAGCACAACACCAGCAACAAAAACCACAAAGTGAGCCAGATCAAAAACCTCATCCGCATCCTCTCTCCGCCGCGGTCCGCCTCGTCGACCCATGGATGTGGTCGTACCCGACAGCGGTCCTGCGGCGGCCTTGCTGCCCGCCAGCACCCCTGCATCATGCCACGGGTTGCACCGGTTTTCCATGAGCGCCTCGGGTCGCCGCCGAAATGGGAGCTTCCCCGCCATGTTCCTCAGGGGCGGACCGACGGTTTTCTTCCGTTCGCCCACGCCCCAGCCCTCGTTTCACTTCCGCACCGCCCCCCTCAGGATGCGCGTCCGCCGATTTAGCCGACGCCTCGAAGGCGCCCTCCATCCCCATCCTCCCTCTCACGACGACCCGAACACCGACTTCCTATCCTCCCTCTCACGACGACCCGAACACCGACTTCCTCAGATCCCGCAGCACGTACGCCTCCCCTCCCTCCAAACCCCGCACCCGCCGCGCCCCGCTCCGCCGCTTCTTCCCGAACCGCTCCCGGTACGCCC
>CAZSOV010000048.1:0-33533 GCA_964608505.1 uncultured Verrucomicrobiota bacterium | reverse complement strand
CCCCCGCCGCCCCGTGTCCCCAACCCGGTCCTGCTTGGCCCGCACCCGGCCCAGCACCACCGGGTTCACGAATTCGAGATGGGACGGGTTGAAGCACATCGAAAGATGCACCCGTCGCCCGGTCGTCGTGATCCAGTCCCCGCTGTGGCCGAGATGGTACTTCACGTCGCCGCGTCCGATGTACAGGTCCGGATCCTTGTCGGCGAACTCCCGGAAGATCTGCTTCGGCGACTTGCCCAGGACGTTCGCCAGCACGTTGAGCCGGCCGCGATGCGCCATGCCCAGCACCACCTCCGCCACGCCGTGCGACGCCGCCTTCTCGATGGCCAGGTCCAGCAGCGGGATCAGCGTCTCGCTGCCTTCCAAGGAGAAACTCTTCGCCCCCACGAACTTCTTCCGGATGAACTCCTCGAACATCGTCGCGTCCGTCAACCGCGTCAGGATTCGCAACTGCTCGTCCCGCGACAGCTGGATCCGGGTCTCGATGGGTTCCAGCCGGCGTTGAAGCCACCGCCGCACCTCGATGTCGTCGATGTGCATGTACTCCACCCCCACGCTGCCGCAGTAGGTGTCCCGCAACCGCTGGTACAACTCGCGCAGCGGCATCTGGCGCCCCCCCTGGAACGTCTTGCACGAGACCATCCGCTCCAACTCCGCGTCCGTGAACCCGAAGTAGGCCAACCCCAGTTCCTCGGGAACCTTCGTCTTCTCCACGTCCCGGCGTTCGTCGCACAGCGGATCGAACCGCGCGATCACGTGGCCCCGAATCCGGTAGTTCCGGATCAGCTGCCCCACCCGATCCTGAAACCCCGTCGCCTTCGTGTCCTCCACCACCGTCTCGTCCGTCACCCTCGCCGGCGCCGGACCGGGCGGCGGCGTGCCCACCCTCCCACCCGTCCCGGCTCCCCCGGCGTCGAACAAGCCCCGGGGCTGGGACGTCGGGCCCAGCCGATTGAGATCCGGCCATGCCTCGCCGTTCGTGGCCGATCCGAAATACGCCCGCCACTCGGCCCCCACCGACTCCGGATCGCGCCGGTACGATTCGAACAACTCCTCGACGAACGCCACGTTCGTCATGCCATCAAAGGGACAGCCCGTCGTGGCGGATGGAACGGGGAGGGCGGTGGTGGGTGAATCCAGGGCGGTGTCCGCGGAAGGCTTGCTCGTGGTCATATCCGAATCGCCGAAGCGAGCCCCACACTGAACCCGGGACCGCGGCTGTCAAACGGGCAGGCAGGCAAGGCCGCCACCGACCCAGGGCCGTTGACAAAGTCCTGCGTGGAACTGCGATGTGGGGCCGGCGACTGGCTCCCCGCCGTCGCGTGGACGCTAGGGCGGGGTGCCGGTCGCGGGCCCCAATCGACTTTGTCCATCGCCCTGGCCACCGACCCAGGAGGTACGGCCCGTGCGGCGGACCGCGCAACGCCCGCCGTCTCACGACGGCTCAGGCGCCCGGACGGACCTCGTTCCGCTGGCGACGGCGCAACACGAGGAATCCACCCAACCCGAGCCCCGCGGCCCAGGTCCATTCCCCGGGCTCCGGTACCGGAGCCGAGGGTCCCGTGATCTCGAGAGTCCAGTAGTCCACCTTGGCCACGCCGCCGCCGGACATGTCCTCGACGTAGAGCGACCAGGTTCCCGCCGGATCCAGACCGACGAACGAACCCAGCCCCGCGGTTCGGCTGCTGGAATCGAGTACCGACCCGGGATCGACCTCGCGCCCGTCCGCGGACCAGGTTCCGGTCAACTGACCGGGGGCGGGAATCGCGGTGTTATGGTTGCCGGACAGGGTCAACCGGTAGTTGTGGATGTCGGGGGCGGCACCGGCATCGTCGAACGTCACGAGCAAGCCGTTGTCGCCGTAGCCGAACGGATCGCCGGCGCGGGCACCCGGTCGATTGAGGAGGACGGCGAAGCCGGGATCCCCGACGCCGGTATCGTGGACCAGCGTGGCATACAAATCGCCGTTGTAGGCATTGCCCCCCGACCCGCTGATCGAGAGCGTCACGCGCAACGACACGATCTCCGGCACGTCCGCGGGCACGGTGCCGCTCAGGGAAAGCCCGGGCAACGGGCTGGCGTCCGGAATGTCGCCGCCTCCGAACGAGTAACTGAACACCTGGCCTTGGGCGGCCAGGGGCGCGATCAGGAGGCACAGGGTGCCTAGGGTCTTATGCATGAGTGTCATTCCTGGATGAGGTTTGAAAGGGCGCGGGAAGGTCAGTTGCCGACCGCCAGCGTGCGATAGAACCGGCCACCGGGCGGCGGGGCCGTATCAGTGAACCGAATCATGCCCACCCGGTTCGCCGTCACGGTGCCGATGGTGACCCAATCGGGCGCGCTGGTGCTCGGGGTGGCCTGCACGTAGTAGGTGCGTCCCGGGATGCCGATGAACTCGAGGATCACGTGGCCGCCGCTGGTGCGGATGGCCAGCACGTTCCGCGAGCCCTGGCTGCCGGCCTCGCCGGTCGTCACGACGACCGTGCCGTCCGCCAAACCGCCACGACCGTCGCTGACCCGGTACGTGAAGCTGTCGGAGGCATCCCCGCCCCCGGCAGGAGGCGCGTAGAGCACCCAGCCATCCGCCAGTCGCAGCGTTCCGCCATCGGCGGAAGCCGGCGACACGCTCACCACCGTCAGCGGATCGAACTCGGGATCGCTGTCGTTGGCGAGCAACTGGCTGACCGCGATCTTCGCCGAACCGCCCGGACGCCGATTCAGCAGGTCGGCAAGCGCGACCGGCGGATCGTTCGACGGCAGCACGGCCAGCGTGAACGCCCGGCGCGTCGTGTCCGTCCCGTCGGTGGCCACAATCGTAACCTCCACCGGGCCGGACCGGTTCGCGCTGGGCGTCAGGTCCGCCGTGAACACGTCGCCCGTGCGCCGGATCACGATGCCCGACAACGGCAGCAGCGTGGCGTTGCCCGTCTCCGCGGTGACCGTCAGTGCCGCCGCGGCAGTGTCGGGATCGGTGACCGGCAGGACGAGGCCGAGCACCGGCGTGTCCTCGGCGGTCTCCTGTGCGGCGATGGCTCCGATGACGGGCGCGGTCGAGATGGACCCGATCAGGGTGACGGCGTCGGCGACGCCGGGCGCGGCTTCCTGGTTGCCGGCATGGTCCGTGGCCCGGCTGAAGAACGCGTACTGCCGTCCCGCCTGCCCGGTGAAGAGCGTCGAGGTCAGGGCCGTCCGCTCGAGCCAGAGCGCCGGGGGCGCACCGTTCTCGGAGACATAGACGTCGTAGTACCCGACGCCGGAACCGGCGGGTTCGTCGGTGCCCTGCCAGCGCAGCGGGAAGGAAGCCGGCGAGGAGGCCGGCAAAGCCACGACGCTGCTTTCGGGCGCCGTGACGTCGGACGCCGCGGCCGGATCGTAATCGAACGTGTACCGACCGGTGCTCGCATGATCGAGCAGATGCACCAGGTTCTCCCGGCGCGGACGCTTGCTCAGCCCCACGAACGTCCGATCCGTCGTCCAGACGTTCAGGCCGAACGGAATCTCCACGCCGTCCGAACGCACGACTCGCCGGAGCACGAAGAGCCCGTTGCCGGGATCGGGAATGCGCAGGTAGCCCCACCCGGCGGGCATGGCGGCATCGACGACGACGCTGAGGTTGCCGGGCGCCAGGGCGCCGGTGACGACCGCGTCATCGACCCGCTGCACCTCGTTGGTTTCGCCCGAGCTCTGGTAGAGCGTGTCGCCGAGGTCGAGCGGATCCGGCACCTGGTTGACGAAGAAGTCCGGCTTGCCGTCCTCGAACGCCCCGCCGGCCCGGACGAGGCGGATCATCTCGTGGATGCTGAGATCTTCGATGAGGGACAGCCGTGGGTTGTTGAGGCCGTCGACGTGTTCGAACGACGCCTTGTAGTCGGTGAAGAGGCCCTGGAGCGTGGACGTCATCAGCCAGCGTCCCACCGTGCTCGCGCCCGGGCCGATATCCCCGAGGTTGACGGTGAGGGACGGGGTGATGTTCAGCCCGGCGACCTCCGTCGCGATGATCTTGAAGTCGATGAGCAGGCCCTTCTCGTTCTCGACGATCTGGGGTTGAGCCGAGGTGATGCGCATGTTGCGGGCGCTGCCGTACCCGCGATTCTCCACCAGGACCGCCAGGTTGTACGGGATCGAGGGCTCGATCTCGTCGGTGAACGGATCGTCAGCAAACACGTCGCGCTGGTGGAAGTACTTCACCCAGAGCCGCGGCGTCGGCATGACGGTGATTCGCACCGGCTCCAGGGGAATCCGCACCCGGGTGCCGCCGAGATCGTAGCTGAAGACGCCGGCAATGTAGTACACCAGCGGCACGGTCGGGGCGGCGTCGACGGTGGGAACGATCAGCCACTTGGCCGAACCGGTGCTGCCGGTCCGCACCACTCCGGTGCCGTCCACGGCGGAGAGTCCGTTCAGGGTGGGCGCGTGGACGCCGAACATCGCCGAGGCATCGCGTCCCTGGGCATCCAGGGCCTGGACCGTGACCTCAATCTCCTGCAGATCGGCGGCGTCCTGGTTGTCGATTTCGAGGCTGGCCCGGAAGGCGTCACGGGTGATGACCGCCTCCTGCTCGAGCTTGAGTTTCACGCGGGCGCAAACACCTCCGCTCTCGCCCTCCGCGTCCTGGGCCCGAATCGTCTCGACCATCGCCGAGATGGGATCGTTGAAGCCCGCTGCCTGGGCGGCCGCGGTGGCGTCGGACGCCTCCTGCAACTTCTGGCGCAGCAGGGTCAGGTCGATGAAGTCCCGGTTGGCGCCCGGGGGCGCGTCGTCCGGGCGGAAGATTCCCGCCTCCCAGTTGTCCATCGTCCGGTTCCACCGGGCGATGACGCGCAGGACCTCGGCGGGATGAACGCCCGAAGGCTGGACCCCGGCCTGGAGATCGTCGCGTTCGGCGTCCGTGACGCGACGTCCACCCTCGGACGTCGGGGCGATCTTGGAGAGGAACCGCTGGTACCATTCGCCGGTGTTGGAATCTGCCTGGCCGTTGTACCAGACGGAATCGCCGGCCCCGAGGATGGCACCGACGACGTCGAGCATGGACCGCACGCCGGGCCGGAAACGCTCGAGGGGATCGGCGGACGAGGAACCGGAGGCCTGGAGACCGACGGTGCCCTTGCGGTGCAGGTGCTTGTACAGGTGCCATTCCTCGGCGCTGAACGCCCCGGACGCCAGGGACGCCGGCTGGATGAAGCAGCGGGCGAACGCGTAGATGCAGGCCGGAATGGCCGCGGGCGGGATCAGGCAGCCCGCCGCTCCGACCGCGCAATCGACGACATCGAGGGCGGACACGCCGTCGCCGAGGCTCATGCCGCAACCGAAGCCGCTGAAGAAGCAGCCGACGGGGCCGGGAACGCAGCCCAGGCCGGCGAGGACGAGGCACTTGGGATCGCAGACGATCTTCACGGCCACGGAGGGGCCGCTGACGGTGCCGCCGCCGCCGGGGCCGCCGGGGCCGCAATCGAAGCAGCCGCCGCCGCCGCCGGGACCGATACCGCCACCCGTGCCCGGGCCGGTCGGCGGAGGGCCGCCGCAGCCGCTGTTGGCGTTGGGCATGGAGATGGTGGTCGTGTAGCTGGCGTTGAACGGACCGCACACCAGTTCCCAGGTCGCGCTCGCGGAGGTGTGGCAGGGACCGCCGTCATGCAGTCGGGGCCCCTTGCGCACCGACATCAGACTGGAGCCGCCCCCGCCGATCTTCCGGATGGTGACCGGAATCACGAGCGAACTGCGGGCGGGCATGATGCCGATCTCCTCCACGAGGGGAGTGAATTCCCAGGACGGGTGCGTCGGGAAGTTCAGGCGGAAATTGTCCGCCTGGATCAATCCGTGGTTGGTGATCTTGAGGTCGACCTGCGTCACGGCAGTCGTGATCTGGCCGAGATCGATGACGGTTGGTTCCACGGTGATGACCGGGGTGGGCACGACGGTCTCGAACTCCGTCTCGACCGTGATCTTGTAGTGATCCTCGATTTCGACCGGCTCCACCTTCCAGACGTACTTCACCGTTTCGCGCGACGTGAACGCGGTGAGCTCGTTCAGAATTCCGGGTTCGACGAAGAAGGTCTGTCGGTAGGTGGTGTGCTTCGCGGCGAGGACCTCGATGTCGTAGTAGCCCTCGATCAGACCGTCGAGACGCAGGGTGCCGTCCTCGGCGGTGCGACCCGAGGCCACGAGGACATGCGTGAACGGATCGCGGAGGCTGACCGCCGCGTCCGCCACCTTCGGCGCGCCCTCGGCGTAGTACGTGTATTCGTCGACCACGGTGATGCGGAAATCGCCGCGGCTGTCGGAGACCACCCGGAAGTTGTACGGCACGTTGATGCCGACGTCGTCGTTGCCGAGGTAGATCGAGCCGTGATAGGGCCCCAGAACCACCGACGGCGCCGGGGCAAGCTGGAGCGCGACCCGGGCCTTGCCGCCGGGGTCGAGCGAAGGAATCGGATTGGGCGAGGTGATCCCCATCCAATCCACCGCCGGCAGGCTGATGCGCAAATCGCCGGTCGCGCGTCCGCCGGTGTTTTCGACCTCGAACTCGACGGTCCGGGCGGCACCGCGAAGCACGCTGGCCGTGAGGGAACCGGGAACGGCGGCCAACCGGGGACGGAGGGCCGCGAGGCGGATATCGACGGTGGCCTCGGCGGCGGCACCCTCGAAGCTGTTCACCAGGAACCGCACGTAGCCGCCGAAGGTGCTGAGGTCGTCGGCCCGGGCCGTGAAGTCCAGCAACACCTGGCCATTGCCGGGGAGCGTGGTGGCCGAGAGCGACGGCGTGAGGGTGACGTTCGGCGGCTGGAAGAGCACGGACAGCGCCAATCCGGTCAGGGGGCTCGGGCTGAGGTTGATGACCCGCAGCTGCCCGGCCTCGGTGCTGCCTTCCAGCACGTTCAACGTCGAGAGGACCGGCTCGATCCGCATGCCGAGCAGCACGAACGTGTCCTGCACCGGCGCGGAGGTTTCGCCCGGATGCGCGGCGCCGATTTCGTATTCGCCGGCCTCGTTCGCCAGCGGACGCCAGGTCGCCGCGAAGTTGCCATCGCGGTCCACCAGGGCCGAAATCACCCGCTTGGTGCCTCCGACGCGGATGTGGATGTTGACGAGCGAACCCTCCGGCGCAGGCGTCCCGTTGAGACGCCGCGCCGTGCCCCGCATCGGAATCGGCGTGCCCGCCAGGGCCGTCGAGATGTCGGTCGAGACGGTGGCCGTGTAGGCCGGACGCACCTGGATCGGAACCGACGAAATCCGGACATTGTTGTTCTCGAGCGTCTCGGTGATGGCGCCGTTCACGTCGGTGGCCGCCACGACCCAGTAGTCGCCCGGGACCAGCGGCATCCGAATCGCCACGGATTGCTCGAAGTGCAATCCCGGGGCCATGGACCCCGTGAACGAATAGTTACCCAGCAGCGTGTCCTCGCCGATGACCGGGTCGGAGGAGAGGAACAGCCGGGTCGACCAGGTGGGTGCAGCCGGTTCGGAACCCTGGTTCTCCACGCGATAGGTCAGCGAGACATACGACTCGCTCTCCGCCAGTTCCGGGCCTTCCGCCCGGGTCACGACGAGGTCCGGCAGGTTCATGTCGGAAACCACGATCGAATCCGAGCCGGACACGAACCCGGCGGCGCTCGCGGTCACCGCGACCGTCTGATTGCCGTCCGTCACACCGTCGGCGACGGAGGCCGCGTCGAACGCGACGGAATCCGCGCCGACCGGGATCGTCACCGTGGCGGGCACGGTCAGTTCGCCGGGGTCGGCGGAGACGAGGGTCACGACGAGCGGCTCGGTGGTGGCGGTGTTGCGGGAGACGGTGGCCGCGGTGGCGGGCGACAAGCCTTCGCCCACGAGGTCCTTCTGCAACGCCAGGCGCAGGGTCGGGCCGTCGTCGTC
Organism: uncultured Verrucomicrobiota bacterium; assembly: GCA_964608505.1. Lineage (GTDB taxonomy): Bacteria > Verrucomicrobiota > Verrucomicrobiia > Limisphaerales > CAIMTB01 > CAIMTB01. The sequence continues at coordinate 25,661 of CAZSOV010000048.1, read as the reverse complement.
GGTGACCGTGATGGGCACGAAGGCCGTCAGGGCCAGAACGTCCGCCCCACCCGACTCGAGCGCGCCGCCGCGGACGCGAATCGTGCGATTGCCGTCGACGACGGCGTTGCCGGTGACGCCGAGGGTGAAGCCGACGGTGGCTTCGCCGGCGGGGATGCTCACCTGGGCGGGGAGGTTGAGGCCCGCGACATCGGTTTCGAGACGCACCACCTGGGCCCGGTCACTGACCCGGTCCCGGGTCACGGTGCCGGTCGCGGCCTGGGCGCCGGCGGATTCGGTGAACGACGACGGGGCGATGGCCAGGCTCAGGACCGGGACATCGTTGTCCGTCACGGTGACGCTGGAGTTGGCCGGGTTGTGTCCGGGCGCGTTGGCCGTGAGCGTGTAGACCTTGTCGCCCTCCACGAGGTTGTCCTCCACGCCAAGGACGTTGAACGGCGCCGAGGTTGCCCCGGCGGGAATGGTCACGGGCGCCGGCCCGAGCAACTGGGCGGCGCGGGAGCTGTTCATCGTGACGACCAGATCGGCGGCCGGCGCGAGAGGCACCTCGACGACCATGGCGAGGGTCCCACCCTCGGCGACCGTGGCCGCGCCGCCGGCGGCAACCCGGAGCGTCACGGCGGGCACCTCCGCGTCCGTCACGTCGAACGTGGCCGTGACGTCCGCGAATCCGGCTCCACGCGCCGTGATCACCGCCGACTGGGTACCGTCCACGACTCCATCCGCCACCGCCTGCACGGCGAAGGACGCCGTTCCCGCCCCCGCGGGAAGGATGACGGAGGCCGGCACCGCCATTTCGGTGGTGTCGGAACTGGACAGATTCACGGTCAGGGCGGCAGCACGGTTGCCGGTGCGGGACACCGTGAGGGTGGTGGACTGACCCTCGCGCAAGCTTCCCGAGGCGGGGCCGACGGTGAGAACGATCGGCAACACGAACGTGCCGGAACTCACGGCCGCGTTGTTGCCCTCGTCGGACTCGAGCACGTCCGCGGCGGCATCGGTGACCACGATCAGGTGGAGGTTCCCGGAAGGCGCGCTGGCGGGAATGACGACGTCGCGCACGCGGGCACTCGTGCCCCCGGACGCCAGCGTCTCGGTAAAGGCAAACGTGCCGAGGTGCAGGTCATCGCCGACCAGGGAATCGACCGACAGGTAGACGGAATCCCGCCAGGTGCCGCCGGCGCCGGCCGCGCCGGCGTTGCGAACGGTCCAACCCACCGACGTCGTCCCGCCCGGGACGGGGTTGACGGGAAGCACGAGGCTTTCCACTACCAAATCAGGGCGCGGAGGCGGCGTCAGGGTGAGGGCGACGGGGCTGCTGAAGTTGTCGGCCTCGCTGGATTCCCCGACCAGGCCGGTGCCGTCGGTCTCGACGAACAGGAAGTAGCCGCCGGGCGGAAGCCCGGACGCGGGGAGCGTGACCTCGAGGGTCAGGTCCGCGGTGGTCGCACCGGCGGCCAGCGGCGAGGACGTGCCCGCGGGACGCGTGCCGAGGAGGACGTCGCCGCCGGGGACGTTGTCGGCGGACAGCCAGACGCGGTCGATCCAATCGCCGCCGGCCGGCCCGTTGCCGGCGTTCCGGATCGCGAAGGTCACCGGGAGGGCGGCGCCGAACTGCGCCGTGCCCGCGGCGCTCAGGGAGGCGACCTGCAGGTTGGGCACCACCAGCACGAGCGGCACCACGGCCACGCGGCGGTTGTTGGATTCGTCGGATTCGCCGACCTGGTTCGTGATGTCGGTTTCCACGACGAGATACCGGTTCCCCGGGGCGCCGCCCGGCAGAATGATCTCCGCGGTCCGATCCACCGTGCCCGCGGCCGCCAGCGGACCGATGGAGGGCACCGTGCCGAGGTGCACCGGGTTGCTTCCGTCCGCCGAGGTGCTGATTGAGATCCGGTCATGCCAGGTGGCGAACGTGGCCCCCGTCCCCGCGTTCGAGAGCGTCCAGTGGACTTCCACCGATTGGCCCGCCGAACCGGCGGCGGGGGCGGTGACTGCGGTAACGCGCAGGTCCGGAATGCGGACGGTGGTGGCGTCGGGAGCGACGAGCGCGTTGTTGAGCTCGTTGAGCTCCACGAGTTGGGTCGCGGTATCGGTCTGCACCACGAGGTACCGGGTGCCGCCAGATGAGGCCGGAAGCGGGAAATCGCCGGAGCGGGTGATGGATTCGCCCGCCGCCAGGGTGCCGGCAAAGGGCAGTGTCCCGATGGATTGCGCGCCGCTGCCGTCGGCGAAGGCCGACACCAGCACGCGATCGGTCCAGGGTCCATTCGCAGCCGCGGTACCCCGGTTGCGGAGCGTCCAGGTGACCGTCGCGGACTGGCCGGCGTCGCCGGTCGCCGGCGGCACGACACCGGTGACCTCGAGATCCGGCGTGGGCGGCCAGTTGGAGGTCCGGCTCAGGGTCGAGGCGTTGTTCGATTCGGCCGCCAGGCCGGTCGCGAACTCGGTGACCTGGGTCTGGGCATCGATGGTCACGATGAACTCGATGGTCCCCACCCCGCGCGAGCCCGTGGGCAACGTGAAGGCCCGCTCCCGCGCATGCGACCCGCCCGGGGCGAGCGCGCCGAGGGCGTCGGAGTCGTGCGCGACGAGCGCGTTGAGCAGGGTCTCGCCGGTCGTCCGATTGATTACCTGGACGCGGTCCGACCACGAACCGAGGGAGGCGCGGTTGCCCTGATTCTGATCCTGCCACCGGATGGTCAGTGCCTGGCCCGCCACGAGTTCGCCGCCGGGATCGATCCCGAGACTGGCGACCCGGAGGTCGGTGGTCACGTCGAGCAGCTGGCTGCCCGTGTTGTTCCCCTCCGCGCTGGCGTGGCTGAGGTCGTCGAATTCGAAGACCGCGTCGGTCTCGTCGGTGACCACCTGGATCTCATAGGCGCCGGGCGTGGGCAGAGGCGGATTCGCCGTGCCGGGCAGCTGGGCGTCCACCGCCAGCGCCGCGCCGGCGGTGCGTTCCACGCGGGACACCAGCCCGCCGCCGGACAGGCTGCGCACGAGGACGGCATCCTTGAAGCCGCCCGGTGCGGGGGCCTCGCCGCGGTTCGCGGTGTTCCAGCCGACAGCCAGCTGGGTGGCCTCGACGGCGGCGGCCACGCCTTCGACGCGCAGATCGGGATAGAACGCGCGGGTGACGCCGATGGTGGTCTCGGAGGCCGTGACGTTGTCGGCTTCCAGGACGAATTCCGCCACGGCATTGCCGGAGTCGGTCTGCACCAGAACATGGAACGTCCCCTCGACGCCGGGCGGGATATTCAGGGTCCGGGTGACGGTGTATTCCTGATCGGGCGCGAGGGCACCGGTCCGGGCGATGACGCCCAACTGGATGTCATCGAGATCGCCGTAGGTCACGTTGCCGGAGAGCACCACGCGATCCGCCCACGCGGAACCGTCGGTCGGTTGCAGTCCGACGTTGCGGACGGTGAACGTGACGTCCACCGGATCCCCGCTGCGGAAGGCGGTTCCCGTCGGAGGCACGAGCGACACCACCTGGAGGTTCGGGAAGGCCACCGACGCCGTCGGCACCGTCTGGGTCTCGACGATGTACCATTGCTGGAGTCCGCCGACCTCGCCGGCGTCGCCGCGCACCGCCGCAAAGTAGTTCCCCGGCGTGGCGATCCGGACCTCGGCCACGGTATCGGAGGGGCGCCCCCCCGGAGCCTCGCCCACGTACCCGCCCGCCGCGTCATACACGCTCACCACCGGTGTCAGCGTCGAACCGTCCAGGCGCCGGGCATTGAGGAAGATCGTCTGTCCGGCCGCCACGGTTCCGAGGCCGAAGAAATCAAGGTCACCGGGTTCCCGCACGTACCCGATGCCGTTCCCGCTCCGGTTCTCGCCGGAGACGGCGAGGCTCATGGGCGTCGCCGTGCCCACCGTCCCGTTGGCTTCCGCCTCCGGGGTGACATCCGGGGGCGCGAGGGTCACGCGAAGCCGGTATGGGCCGTTATATCCGTACCACTGGCCGACGCGGACGTAGTACGTGCCCGAGGCCGGCAGGGCGATCACGGACGACTGCCCGAAGCCCCGGTGATCGGGGTAAAGATCCCCGAGGTTCTGGCCGTCGATGTTCTCCAACCGGTAGTGATTGGCCGAGCTGCTCGGGTTGCCCGGATTCTCCACCGCGAGCACCAACCGGTGCCCGGCGCGTCCGCTGAAACTCCAGTAATCCACGTCCGATCCGTCCACGAGCGCGCCCTCGCCCATGCCCGTCGCGAGCTCGTGCCCGACGGATTCGGGGTCCAGGGGTTCCGTGTCATTGCCCAACCGGACGGTGATCCGCGCCGAATAGTAGTCGGCCGACACGAGGTCGATGCGCCCGTCGCCGTTGAGGTCGCCGACCGTGGTGCCGAGCGGTCCGGAGCCGGTCGTGTAATCGAGGCCCGGGCCAAAGGTGCCATCGCCGAAATTGGGAAGGATCTGCACCTCGTTCTGGCTGAAGTTGGCGGCGATCAATTCGGGGCGTCCGTCGCCGTCGAGATCCGCAACCGAGACATGATGCGGCTGGGAGCCGCCGCTGGGGTAATCCACGCGCGACGCGAAGGTGCCGTTCCCGGCGCCCTTCCAGACGCTGAGGGTATCGGAGGAAATGTTCGCGCTGACCAGATCCGGCGTGCCGTTGCCGTCGAGATCGGCGATCTGGACGGAATAGGGATCGTTGACCCCGCCCAGCGCGAGCGGTGCCCCGAAGCCCCCCGTGCCGTCGCCGAGCAGGACGCTGACCTGGTCCGCCGTATAATGGGCGACCGCCAGATCGGCCTTGCCGTCCGCGTTGAAATCACCGGCGGCGAGGCGGGAGGGAGTCAGGCCCGGCATCGGAATCGCGGGCGCCGCGACGAAGGTGCCGTCGGGTCCCTGGAGCCAGACGCTGAGGCTGTTGCCCGAGCGATTCGCGGTCGCCAGGTCCAGGCGCCCGCTGGCATTGAAGTCGGCCGCCACGATCCCGTTCGGCTGGGTGCCCGTGGCCAGCGTGATCGGAGCGCCCAGGGTCCCGTCCCCGGCGCCCTTGCGGATCGTGATCGACGCCGATCCGTAATCCGCCGTGGCGACGTCCACCTCGCCGTCGCCGTCGAGGTCGAGCACGACCAGGTCGATGGGACTCACGCCCATCGGGTAGTTCACGGCCGCGGCGAACCCGCCGTCACCGGTCCCCAGGAACACGCTGACGGAGTTGGCGCCGAAATTCGCGGTCACCACGTCCGGAAAGGCATCCGCGTTCAACAGGCCACGCGCCACCGCGTACGGATTGGACGGGGTGTTGTAGGCGGAGGCATCCCCGAACGAGCCATCCATGGTCGGCAACGGCGCGAGGCTCAGCGAGGTCGCCGAACCCCTCGCGTCGTTGGACCGGTTTTCAAACACGAAACCCGCCGGGGCCTCGATCCGGAACGACCGAACGAACTCGCCGGCCAGCGGATTGGCGCCGCGATCCCGCAGCCCGGTGCGGGCCGTGAAGCGGTACGAGCCGGGTTGCAGCGGGCCGCCGCCCACGAGGTAATTGGCGGTAAGCCCCGCGCCATAGGCCTGCGGCAGCACGGGGTACACCACGTCATCGGCGTCCCCGAAGGTCGGATTGGCACCGCTGGACCGCAGTTCGTAATTCGCCGGGTCATTGACGGTCGGGGCGAGCATTTCCTCGCCGAACTGGATCGAGAACCGATCGAGCACCCGCGCGTTCGTGGTGCCCTCCGCGGGCAGGGTCGTCGACGCGATCACCGGCGGGATCAAATCCTCGAGTTCGACGGTCAGGAGGTATTCGGACGTCACTCCGATGCCGGTGTTCGAGCGGACACGGCCCTGGTAGGTGCCTGCACCTCCGGCGGGCACGACGTAGGTCAGCGTGGTGGTGCCTTCCGCCGCCGCGGCCACGACGGCCTGCGCGCCGTCCAGAATATCCAGGATCGGGACGAGCGGACTGGTGGCGGGTTGAGCGAGGTTCAGGGTAATGGTCGTTCCGGGCGCGAGGCTGCCGAACGAGAACCTGTCGCCCGAGGCATCGCCCAGGCTCCGATAGCCGGCGACGCGGGCCACCTGGCGAGCCCCGACCACCTCGAAGGCGAGCACGTCGGCCGTGGCCTGCGTGCCGTTGTTCTCGGTTTCCATCTGAATACCGCCGCGCAGCAGTCTCACGCGGAACCGGTACTCGCCCCGGTAATCATGGTTGTACCGGACCCGGACGTAATAGGTTCCATCCGCCGGCAGCACCGGCACGGAGTTCAACTGGCCCCAGCCGGACGAATCGGCAGAGAAACTGCCGCTTCCCATGGTCGTCCCATCCGGATCGTGCAGGTAATACGAGAGACCGCTTGAGGCCGGGTTGCCCGGGATTTCCACCGCCACCGCCACCCGGTCCCCTGCCTTGCCGCTGAATCGGAAATAGTCCTCGTCGTCCGTGTTCAGCAACGCGCCCCGACCCCACCCGGAGAACGCCCCCGGGAGATCCTCCGCCAATGGACGGTTTTCGTTGCCGAGCCAGATGAACACGTCGTTCCCATGGTGCTGGACGGTCGCGAGATCGACGCGTCCGTCCCCGTTCCAGTCACCGGCCACCAACCCGATCGGATTGTTCGGAACCGAATAAGGCACGGGCCCGAGCAGCACCCCGCCGCCCGCGTTTTGGAGCAACGCCAGCTCGCTGTTCCCGTACACCGCCACGGCCACGTCCAGCCGCCCGTCCCCGTTCCAGTCACCCAGCGCCAGGTGATACGGGTCCGAATTCAACCCGCCCTGGTCCTGCAACGGCTCGAAGGTGCCGTCGCCTTTGCCGCGCAGGATCCCCACGGATCTCCCGCCTGCCCCGCCGCCGGCCTTCAGCACCGCCACGTCGTGCCGTCCGTCCCCATCCAGATCGGCCACGGCCAGATCCCGCGGTCCGTCCCCCACCGGCACCGGCGGCTGCGCCGTCAGCGCCCCGGTCCCGTCGCCCAGCAGCAGCGACACCGAGTCGGCGCCCGAATTCGCCACCACCACGTCGAGATGCGCGTCCGCGTTGAACAGACCGGTCGCCACGCCCCAGGTCCCGCTCCCCGTGGCCGTGTCCAGCCGCGCGTACGTGCCGTCCAACTGCCGCGTCAGCACCGTCACAAAACTGCTGCTGGACGCCCCCACCACGAGTTCGGGGACCCCGGCGCCGTTCAGATTGGCGAGCGCCAGTCCCCGCGGATTCGAACCGACCGCCGTCGAGGCCGGTGCCCCCAGCGTGCCGGTCCCGTTGCCGGCGAGGACGCTCACCTGATTGTCGTAGTAGTTGGCCACCACGACATCGGCGTGCCCGTCCCCGGTGACGTCCCCGACCTCCACCTCGATGGGATAATTGTTGGCCGCGTAGTTCACGGCCGCGGCGAACGTCCCGTCGGACTGCCCCAGCAACACGTGCACCTGGTGACTCGAGAAGCCCGCCACCACCAGGTCGATCCGTCCGTCCCCGTTCAGGTCGCCCCTCGCCACGTCGTACGGATTGATCCCCGCCGCCAGACTGGCCACCCGCGCCAGCGAGCCGTCGGCGGCGCCCGTGCCGGGCGCCAGCGGCGTCGCGGTCCCCGGACTGGCGTTGTCCCGGTCCTCGAGCACCCAGCCGGCGACTCCGGTGACGCTGAAGAGCCGCGTGTAGACGCCCGCCATGCTGTTGCCGGCGCGATCCTTCACGCCCGTTCCGATCCGGAACCGGAAACTCCCGGCTTGCAGCGGACCATCGAGGATCTGGTAGGAGGCGCCCAGTCCCGAGGCGTAGCTCAACGCGGTGACCGCGTAGGACTGGTCGTCCTCGGTGTCGAAGTCGCCGTCCCCGCCCGCCGCCCGCAGGTCGTAGTTCTCGGGCGCGTTGACCGTCGTGGCCAGCATGTCCTCGGAAAACCCGACCGTGAACGCGTGCCAGACGCCCGGGCTCGCCGTGCCTTCGTCCGGGAGGGAAACCGAGGTGATGACCGGCGGGCTGGCATCCGTCAGGCCGATGCCCAGCACGTACTGGGCAAACAGTCCGCCGCCGGTGACGGCGCGCACGCGGGCCGAATAGGCCCCGTCCGCCCCGGACGCCACCGTGTGGGCCAGGGTCGTCACGCCTTCCGCGGATTCCGCGACCTTGGTTCCCGCGCCGTCGTACACCTCCAGAATCGGCACCAACGTGCTCGAAACCGGCAGGACCAGGGTCAGGTTGATGGCGGTTCCCCCGGTCAGGTTGCCGAGCGCGAAATAATCCCCGCTCGTGTCCCCGAAGCTCCGGTAGCCGTAGATGCGTCCCGTCCGGACGCCCTCGACCAGGTCCAGGGTCGGCACGTCCGCGGCGCCGCGCGAGTCGTTCGACTCGGTCTCCACCTGGATGCCGCCGCGCAGGAGCGTCACGCGGAACCGATACTCGCCCGTGTAATCATGGTTGTATCGAACCCGGACGTAGTACGTCCCGTCCGCGGGCAGGACCGGCACCGAGTTCAGCTGACCCCAGCCGGACGACGACGCCGAAAAGCTGCCGCTGCCGAGCGTCGAGCCGTCCGAATGGTGCAGGTAGTACGACAGCCCGCTGGACCCCGGATTCCCCGGCATCTCCGCCGCGAGCGCCACCCGGTCACCCGCCTTGCCGCTGAAGCTGAAGAAGTCCTCGTCCGCCGTGCTGGACAAGGCGCCCCGGCCCCATCCCGACCAGACCCCCGCCGGATCCTCGGTCAGGGGGCGGGCTTCGTTCCCGAACCAAAGGGAAACGTAGTTCCCGATGTGGTGCACGGTCGCCAGATCGGCGCGTCCGTCGCCGTTCCAATCCCCGGCGATCAGGCCAATCGGATTGTCCGGAACGGAATACGTCACCGGACCGGTCAACACGCCGCCGCCCGCGTTCTGGAACAACGCCATCTGACTGCTGCCGTAGACCGCCACCGCCACGTCCTGCCGCCCGTCCCCATTCCAATCGCCCAGCGCCAGGTGGTACGGGTCCGAACCCAACCCGCCCCAGTCCTGCAACGCCTCGAACGTCCCGTCCCCCTTCCCGCGCAGGATTCCCACCGCCCTGCCGCCCGTCCCGCCGTTGCCCTTCAGTACCGCCACGTCCTGCCGCCCGTCCCCGTCCAGGTCCGCCACGGCCAGATCCCGTGGCCCATCCCCCACCGTCACGGGCGTCTGCGCCGTCAGCGCCCCGGTCCCGTCGCCCAGCAGCAGCGACACCGAGTCGGCGTTCGAATTGGCCACCACGACGTCGAGGTGTGCGTCGGCATTGAACAAGCCCGTCGCCACGCCCCAGACCCCGCTTCCGGCAGCCGTGTCCACCCGGGCATACGTGCCGTCCAACTGGCGCGTGAGCACCGTGACGAAACTGCCTCCCGAGGCTCCGACCACGATCTCGTGAACCCCGGTGCCGTTCAGATTGGCCAGGGCCAGGCTCCGGGGGTTCGGACCTACCGTCCGCGCCGACGGAGCTCCGAGCGTGCCGGTCCCGTCGCCCAGCAGGACACTGACCAGGCTGTCATAGTAATTGGCCGCCACGACATCGGCGTGTCCGTCGCCGTTCACGTCGCCCACCTCCACCTCGATGGGATAATTGTTTGCCGCGTAATTCACGGCCGCCGCAAACGAGCCGTCGGGCTGCCCCAGAAGCACGTGCACCTGGTGACTCGCGAAGCCCGCCACCACCAAGTCCACCCGGCCATCCCCGTTCAGGTCACCCTTCGCCACGTCGTACGGGTTGTTGCCCGCCGCCCGGTTGTCCCCCCGCGCCAGCGAACCGTCGGGAGTTCCCGTTCCCGGAGCCAGCGGCGTCGCCGTTCCCGGCGTGCCGTTGTCCCGGTCCTCGAGCACCCATCCGGACACGCCTTCCACCGAGAAGAGCCGGGTGTAGGCCGTGGCCAGGCCGTTGCCCGCGCGATCCTGCAAGCCCGTCCCGATCCGGAACCGGTAACTGCCGGGCTGCAACGGCCCGTCGCCGATCACGCAGACGGCGCTCAGGCCGGCCGCGTAGCTTTGCGGGACGACGGCGTACACGACGTCATCCCCGGTGTCGAAGTCGCCATCGCCGCCCGCCGCGCGCAGGTCGTAATTCGCCGGGGCGTTCACGGTCGACGCCATCATGTCCTCCGAAAACCCGACGGTGAACCCGTTCCAGATTCCCGGGCTGGTCGTGCCCTGGTCGGGAAGCGAGACCGAGGTGATCACGGGTGGCAGCAGGTCCGCCAACTCGATCCCCAACACGTAGTGCGCCAGGAGACCCGCGCCCGTGGTTGCCCGGACCCGGGCGAAGTAGGCCCCGTCCGCCCCGCCGGCGACGGTGTGGACCAGGGTGGTCGCGCCTTCGAGAGCCGTCGCGACGGCGGTTCCGGCGGCGTTGTGCACCTCCAGCACCGGAACGAGCGTGCTCCCCGCCGGGAGCGTCAGGTTCAGCGTGATCGAGGTGCCTTCGGTCAGATTGCCGAGCCGATAGTAATCGCCGGCGTTGTCGGCGGCGGGACGATACCCGTAAATCTGGGCCACCTGCCGGTCCCCCACCAGGTCCAGCGTGGGCACGTCCGAGGTGCCTACCGAGTCGTTTGCCTCGGTCTCCACCTGGATCGCGCCGCGGGCGAGGGTCACGCGCAGGCGGTACTCGCCGAGGTGATCCCAATTGTCCCGCACCCGGATCAGGTAGGTCCCGTCCTGCGGAAGGGTCGCGACGGAGTTCAACTGGCCGGCGCCCGTCGAGGCGGCGGTAAAGCTGGCGATCTGCGCTCCGTCCGGGGAAAGCAGCGCGTATTGCAGGCCGCTGGAGGCCGGGCTTCCCGGCACCTCCGCCGCCATGGCCACGCGATCACCGGCCCTTCCGCTGAACGAGAAGAAGTCCTCGTCGTCCACGGTCAGCAGCGAGCCCCGCCCCAGACCCGTGAAAACCCCCGTGGGACTCTCGGACAGCGGACGCGACTCGTTGCCGTACCAGGGGATCACCGCGTTCGAGCTGTACAGGACCGTCGCCAGATCCAGCCGCCCGTCGCCGTTCCAATCCCCGGCCACGACGCCGATGGGATTGCCCGACCGTTCGTAAACGCGCGGGCTGCCCAGATTACCCCCCGCGGAGTTCAGGTAGGTCGCCAGATCGTTCGCGCCGTACACGGCCACCGCCACGTCCGTCCGCCCGTCCCCGTTCAGGTCGCCCAGCGCCAGATGGTACGGGTCCGAACCCAAGCCCCCGTACACCGCCTGGGCCGCGAAGGTCCCGTCGCCGTTGCCCGCCAGCACGCCGACGGAACGTCCGCCGGCGCCGCTGTTCGCGTTCAGGACCGCGAGATCCTGGAAGCCGTCGCCGGTCAACTCCCCGACCGCGAGGTCCCGCGGACCATCGCCCACGGGCAGGGTCGTCGGTGAGGTCAGGGCTCCGGTGCCGTCGCCCAGGAACACGGTCACGGTATCGGCGTTGTGGTTCGCGACCGCGACGTCGAGGTGGGCATCGCCGTTGAACAACCCCGCGACCACGCCCCACGTCCCGCTTCCCGCCGTCGTGTCCGCCCGCGTATAGGTCCCGTCGGGTTGCCGCGTGAGGACGCTGACGATGCTGCCCCCGGAGGCCCCGACCAGGATTTCCGGTGCCCCGGCCCCGTTCAGATTGGCCAGCGCCAGACCCCGCGGGTTCGCGCCCACCGCTGTCGCGGCCGGCGCCCCGAGCGTGCCGGTCCCGTCACCCGCGAGGACGCTCACCCGGTTGTCGTAGTAGTTGGCCACGACGACATCGGCATGCCCGTCCCCGGTCACGTCGCCGACCTCCACCTCGATGGGGGAGTTGTTGGCCGCGTAGTTCACGGCCGCGGCGAACGTCCCGTCCGGCTGCCCCAACAGCACGTGCACCTGATGACTCGAGAAGCCCGCCACCACCAGGTCCGTTCGCCCGTCCCCGTTGAGGTCGCCCTTCGCCAGGTCGTACGGACTGTTGCCTGCCCCGACGCTGCTACCGACGGTCAGCGAGGCATCGGACAGACCCGTCGCCGTTCCCATCGAGGTCGCGCTGGACGGCGTCCCGTTGTTCCGACCTTCCACCGTCCACCCCGGCAGGCCCGTGATCGAGAATTGGCGCACGAACGGCGCGCTGGTCGGGTTCCCCACCCGATCCCGCACCCCGGTTCCCACGGTAAACCGGTACAACCCCGGCGCCAGCGGGCCGTCGGGCAGCAGGTAGCTCGCGGACAACCCCTGGACATAGGACTGGGGAGCGACCGAGTAGAACACGTCGTCCCCGTCGAACAACCCGTTGCCGCCCGCCGACCGCAGCTCGTAGTTGGCCGAGGCGTTCACCGTCGCCGCGTCCATGTCCTCCGAGAAACCCGCCGTGAAGGAGTCCACCACCTCCGAACTCGAGGTGCCCTCCGCCGGCAGCGAAACGGACGTCACCGCCGGTGCCACGCCGTCCGTGATCGCGATTTCCAGCAGGTACTGCGCCCGCAGGTTCGCGCTCGTCGTCCGGATGCGAGCATGATGCACGCCATCCGCCGCCAGGACGTGGTTCAGCGTTCCCGTCGTCGACGACGCGAGGTCCGTGCCGTCCGGAGCCCGCTGGACCGACACCGTCACCTCCCCGCCATCCGGCACCAGGGTGCTGCCATCCGGACGCCGCACCGTCACGGCCAGGGTCGCGCCCCCGTTCAGGTTCCCCAGTTGAAAGAAATCTCCGGCCGCCGGCGTGTCCGTCGCCGGCAGCGATCCGGCCACCCGCCCGTTCAAGGTTCCGCCGCCCGCCGTCAGGGTCAGCACGTCGGACGTCGCCTGCGTGTCGTTGGCCTCGGTCTCGAGCTCCAGACCGCGCGCCAGGTCCACCCGCAGGCCGTAGGCCGAGACGCCGCTGTCGCTCCACGTCCGCACGTGGTACACGCCCGGCGCCGGAATCACGAAATTCTGGATCTGGGCGACCGAACCCGAGCCGTTGACCGAACTGACGTCGGTGTCCGCCGAGTTGCGCAGCCGCAACCGCGGGTTGATCCCACCCGCCACGCTCTCGAGCCGGACCGTCACCCGGTCCCCCAATTCCGCGTTGAAACTCCAGTAGTCCACCTCCCCCGTCGCCTGGAACGTTCCCGCCCCGTACGCCGTCTGGAATCCCGACCCCGCCGGCGTCTCGGTCAGCGGCAGCGGCGTCCCTTCCGGCAGCGTCCCGTTGTCCAGATCCTCCACCCGGCCCAGCACCGGATTCGCCACCGTGAACTCCCGTTCGAAAGCCCCGACCGCCAAACCGCTCGCGTCCAGCAACCCTGGCAGGGTGCTGAACCGCACCCGGCCCGGCTGCAAGGGTCCCGGAGTCATCGTGAAGCTCACGCGCCGCGCGTCCGCCGTGTAGACGGGCGTCAGAACGTAAATCTGGTCGTCGCCGTCCCCGAAGTTGTTGTTGCCCCCCGCGCCCCGCAGTTCGTAGTTCGCCCCGCTCGTCGCCGAGGCGGGCGTCAGCGGACGCGACACGTCCACCGTGAACCGGTCCACCCCGTCCGTCGTCGTCGCCAGGGCCGCCGGCAGGCTCGTGCCGGTCACGGTCGCCGGCAACTCCGCCGCCCGCCAGACCAGCACGTTGTCGAGTCCCCACGACTCATCGCTCACCGCCTGCAAGTTGGAACCCTCGAAGGCCACCGTCGCCGTGGCCGCCCCCGGCGTGAACGCGATGGCGATCTCGCGATGAATCTGGTCGGAGAAACCGGCGAAGCCCAGCGACGCCCGCGTGGTCGGCGCGTTCGGATACGTGCCCCCGCTCGTCATGTGGAAGGTGTAGTCGAAACGCAGCACGCCGTCGATCGTGACCCGGAACGGCTCCACCGCGTCCCACGAATCGAGGATGTACAGATCGAAGACCAGCACCAGCGCCTCGCCGGCGGTCAATCCCCCGACCGTCAACGTCTGCGCGGCGTTCCCGAATCGCCCCGAGAACCGCGTGAACGCGGCTGGGACGGTGTTGTCGGTCGTGCTGTTCGACCACTCCACCCCGGCGCCGGATTCGAAATCCGTCGAGTACAGGGGCACCGCCGCGCCGGCTCCCATCCCGGCCAGACCCAGCAACAGCACCCACCCCACGCGAAAACAACCCAACCGGTCATGCGCTTTCATAGGCAGAAGAAATCAATCCGAACCGATCCGTCATCCTTGGCTAGCGGAGTCGTGGTAACACTCGATCCCGGGCCTGACAAGCAAGGATTCCCGCTGATCGAAATTCGGTGCCCGGATGATCCACAAAGTCGATTGGGAGCCGCGACCGGCTCCCCGCCAGAGCGTCTGCGCGACGGCGGACCGGGTCGCGGGGCATTCGCAGCCGGCGAAACGAGAGGCGAAGCCGGCGACTCGGCAGTCGCCAGCCCCACCGGGGAGGGCGGCGGCCCGGGAGGCGGGGAGGGCGGACGGGAACGGCAAGGCGCAGCGACGTGGCGCCCGCGACCGCCGGGTCGCGAGGATCGCGACCCGGGCGGAGGACCGAGCGCCTTGCAGCGGGCAACCCGGACGGCCGTCGCACGTGCGCTTTTTTTGGCGGGGAGCCCGTCGTCGGCCCCACCCCGCTGCGCCTTGTCGCTCACGGTCCATCTCCTCGTGCTCCCACGGCGATCGCTCTCCGGGCGAAGCTGGACGCCTGGGCGTCCGGACCCGATGTTCGTGTCCATGAATGCGCGTCCAGTCGCGGTCACCATCGCGCTCGGCCTGCTGGCACTGGCCCCTGGTCCGGGCTGCCGTTCCCCGGCTCCCCCGGAGGCTTCGTTTCACCGTTGGGGTTGGGAGGGCGCCGACTTCGCCAGGGGCTATGTCGACCAGCACCAGCACGTCCTGCTCGCCTGCATCGTCGAGGACGAACTGAAGCCCGAGGGACCCCACGGCTCCTCGTACCGTTTCAAAGGCACCGTCGTACGCAGCTTCAAAGGGAGCTGGCAGGTCGGGGAGGCCATCGCCTTCGTGCATGGCATCGATTCCCCGCCTTCACCTGACTTTCGATCCAACGCCGGCGGGTTGATGTTTCTGCTCACCGACCAGCACACGACCCAGACCATCGGTTTCCAGCCGGGGACCTTCTACAAGTACGATCCCGAGCTCGAACGGGTGATGAATTTCCTGTTCCCAAAGTAGGGCCTCCAGAAAAACTGGGTACCGAATGGCACCCCGTCGGCGCTCGGGCCCCCGGCGACGGAAGACCCGTCCGAGCCAACCCGCCAACCTCGAGCGACGGAACTCGCGATGAAGCTGAATCACCTCAATCTGTCCGTGACGGATCCCGTGCTGTCCCAAGGGTTCCTGGCCAAATACTTCGGCCTCACGATCTCGGGCAAGCCGAACGACCGGATCTGCTTTCTCGAGGACGAGAACGGCATGGTGTTGTCCCTGACGAGCATGACCCTGGCAGGCGAATCCGAGGTCCGGTACCCGGCAACCTTCCACATCGGCTTCATCCAGCCGACCCCGACCGAGGTGGACCGGATCCACGCGCAACTGAGCGCGGACGGATACGAGGTTCCCCAGCCCTCCCACCAGCACGGTTCCTGGACGTTTTATTTCGAGGCGCCGGGTGGCTTCACCATCGAGGTGCTCTGCTAGCCGGCAGGTCGTCGAGCCACGTGGAAGCCCATGTCGACGAACCTGCCACCGGAACTGGCCACGGCCCGCAATCGCCTCGTGCTCCGTCACGTCAGGGATCTGTCGGCGCATTCCGACGTGGCCGAGGCCCTCGCGATGGCGTTGCAGCCCTTGGGCGACGTCCAGCGCTTCGGTCCCGACCGGGGGGCGTGCCGCTGCGAACTCGCTGCCACCCGCGGGATCCTCTTCGCCGTCGCGTTGGGGATGAGCGTCGTCGGCTTTCGATTGGATGAACGCATGAAGGGCCGGGCGCTGGCCAGCGGCGGGGCGCCCCTGCCGGAATGCGGTCCCGAATGGGTGGCGTTCACGCTCTTCCGCGACGACTGGCCACGTGTCGACCTCGAGTTCTGGGCGAGAAAGGCCTACGTCGCGGCCCGGGAACTCGACGGGTGAGAACGCCCACCCCCGCCCGCGTGCCCCGAGCCTGCGCCCAAGCGGTCCCGCAAACGCGGGGCCGTGCTCCGGATCGTTGCGGCGCCGCCGCAACAAATCCGTCGTGCGCCCGGCCCTGTCCGCACCGTCATCAACGGTTGGACGAGGCTCCCGGGGAGGCGTAGGACGAGCTCCGCGAACCATTCCGGACTCGTGAGGCACGACCCGGTCCCCGTCGCGGCCACGTACTGGCGAGTCGCCCAGGAAACGAATCCTTGCCCGCGAACTCGGCGTCGGTCATCAAGCCTGCGCATCCGAATGTTGCACCCATGAAGACCCTGCTCCTGTCGATCCTCGCCGCCCTCGTCGTTGCCCATCCGAGCCGCGCCGCGGCCTTGGCCGACGAGTTGGTCCGGAAGCCGGGGCAATACTCCCTGGACGGAAAGGGAAGCACGCTCGCCATCGCGCGGAAACCGTCGGCGTCCTGGACCCTCGAAGCCACCTGGCGCGCGGGCGACTCGCTCTCCTCCGCGGCCCCGAGCAACTGCCTGCGCGCCGAGGGCTGGTTCGTCTTCCTCGAGCGGCCGAACCGGATCTGGATCTTCGACGGCGTCGACGGTGCCACGCTTCTGACGCACTCCGAGAAGGAACTGAGCAACACCTCGCTCTCGCGCGAGGCGCTGGCCTCCTCCCCCCGGCCCTTCCGGGACGCGCTCCCCAAACGGATCCTGGAAAAGCGCTCGAACAGCGAACCCGCGGGTGCCCCTCCCCTGCCATCCCGGTAATCAGGACGCCGCGCGGCAGGGTGGGCGGACACGCCGTGCGTGCGGTTCCCTATTCCACCTCGATCCACCGGATATCCCACTGCTTGAGCCGCAGCGGCACCTGGTGCAGGTCCTGGGAACGTCCGAAGTGGAGGACCCGGATGTTATTCACGGCGGCCGCGGCATCGAGCTGAACGATCCGGCTGTTCCGTCCGTCCGCCCCGGCGAGATCGAGCCGGACCTCGACTTCCTCCGCGCCGCCCTCCTCGTAACGCCACACGATCACGTGCCGGTACCCCTCGCCCTCGCCGGCGATGGCGCGGAGAGCGGGCCGTTCGCCTTCGACGGCATAGCGCGGGCCTTCCAGCTGGCCGAGGAGCCGGAAGGCATACCACGCCGGGCGCACGCGACCGTGGTGGTCGAAGAGCGCGCTGTACTGCGGCATCGTGTTCCACCAGTGCGCCATGAACCGGCGACCGCCCGGTGACATCCAGTCGAAGTCCGCCGGGTCCACGAAGCAGTCGCGGATGTGATAGTAGGCCGCCATGTCGAGCCCCGCCTCGGCGTAGCGCCGCATGGTTTCCAGGACGAAACAGGGCTGAAAACCGGGCGCGAGATTGGGGCGCATCAGGTCCATGTTCCACTCGGAGATGAACAGCTTCACGTGCCCGAGCTGGGGGAACCGCGACAGCCGGGCGCGTTGTCGGGCGATGTGACCCGCGTGGCCCGCCGGCGAATCCGAGTACAGATGCCACGAAAGGAAATGCAGCGGCACCCCGTTGGTGGCGCAATGCCCGATCAACCCCTCCACGAGGAAGCTGTCCGCCGAGGCCACCGCGGGCCCGCCCACCCGGGCGTCCGGGTCACCCCGGAGCAGGCCCGTCACCGTGCGCGTGTAGAGCCGGTTGTAGTCCTCCGCCTTCCGGAAGTAGTGCGGGGTCCCCCCCATCTCGCCGATGTCGGGCTCGTTGCAGACCTCCCACGCCGCCACCTGGAATCCCGCCTCGCGACAGTGCCGCGCCAGGGCTTCGCACAGGCGCTCCCATTCCTCGTAGTCGGTGGGATGCACGAGGAAGTGATCGACCCGCGGATAGAGCACCGGCGGTTTCATCGCCAGCGCCAGCGTCGGCCGGGCTCCCGTCGCGCGCACCGCCCGCAGTTCGCGGTCGAGTCGGGTCCAATCGTAGCGGTCGTGGTCCGGGTAGATCCGGTAATACTCGCTCAGGAACAGGCGGATCGTGCGCGGGCGAAGCTGGCGCAGCTCCTTCACGTGGGGCTCGATCATCGGGTCGCCCTGCAGTCCCCCCTGGCCCAGGGCCAGCGCCGGCATGTTCCATGTGCCGTCGGGCCGGGAGAAATCGACGCGCAACCGGACCGGTTCCGCCGCCGGCAACGCGGCACCCAGCAGGAGAAGGAGGATCAGCGTTTTCATGATGCAACCATGGATGGCCTCGCGGCACGTGCGGGACTTGCTGGCGGTGAGTGGCGGAATGGGCCGGGAAAACCGCCACGCGCCACCCTTACCCCCGGGAACGACGGCACGACGGTACCCGGCGTCGGCCCCTCGGGGCGAGGAATCTCGCGACGGCCCCCTGCCCCGCCCCGGGGCGAGTGACAAAGTCGATTGGGGCCCGTGACCGGCGACCCACCCTGGCGTCGGCGCGACGGTGGGCCGGGTCGAGGGGCGACCGAAGCCAGCGAAACCAGAGGGGAAACCGGCGACTAGGCAGTCGCCGGCCCCACAACACGGTTCCGCACCGGACTTTGTCGATCGCCCTGTGCCCGGCCCGGGAAGCTTGAGTCAAGTGAGACGGACGGGCAGCCTCCTGTCGACTCACCCGTAGCCCGGACACACGCGCATGAACGACCCCCAGATCGAGTTGCACTTCGCCGGCCCGCACGCCGAAGCCGACGCGGCGGCCCTGGCCGAATTCCTGGCCGGGGAACTTCCCGGCGCCGGCGCCCGCATCGTCCGACGGCCCGGCGCACCCCGCCCCGAGGGCACGCGCGAACTCCCGCTCATCATCCCCGTCGTGGCCCTGCTGCTGGCCCTCCCCGCGGCGGTCAAGCACGCGCTCGAGGTGAACGACCGCCTCGAACTCACGAAGCGTTGCGCGCGGTTGGTCCGGTGGGCGAAGGAACGGCGTGCCCGCCGGCAACGGAACCCCTTCGTCGTCCTGCCCCCGCAAGGCGTCAAGACGCCCCTGGACCAGGCCACGCCCGAGCAACTCGCCGCCGCCCTCACCGGTCCGGTGGGCCCACCCACAACCCCCAAGCCATGAGCGCCACCGCCCACGCCCACGCCCACGCCCACGCCCACGCCACGGTCACCCTCGCGCACCACGGCCTCGAACTGCGCTGCCCGGCGGCCGATCTGCGCGAGAATCGCCCCCTTTCGGACGCCGACACCGCCCAACTCCAGCAGTGGGCGGATCGGCACCGGCAGTTGGCCCGTGCAAAGTCGTCCTCCGACCAACCCCTGCTCGATCTCGGTCGCGAGATGTTCGCCTGGCTCGACGGCGACACCCATTTTCTCGCCCGCGTGCTCGACACCTCGTCGCCGAGCCTGCTCGTCGAGTTCGCATTAGGCAAAGCAGACGACTAGACGCGGGCCCGCGCGTTTCTCGACGCCCCGTGGGAATTGCTCGCCGACGACGCCAACGGTCATTGGGCCCTCGATCCCACAAGAGCCTTCTGCCCCGTCCGCCGCATCGGCGCCGCGCTCGCGCCGCCGCCGCCCGGCCCACACGGCCTCGGCCTCGTGTTCATGGCCGCCGCGCCGCGCGGCGCCGACGCGCGCGACGTCGTGGCGGGGGAGGCCAGGATCCTCCAGGCCACCCGCCCCCACCGGCTCGACCATGCCGGAGAATTGACCGTACATGAAACTCCTCGTTCGAGCTGCGTCGCCCGCGAAAGGCCCGACGTGGTCCAGATCTCCTGCCACGGCACGCTCGCGCCGGAGCCGGGCCTGCTGCTGGAGGACGAGATCGGCGAAGGCGCCCTCGCCCGGACCGGCGCGCTCATCGGCAAGCTCGCCGCGCCGGACCGCCGTCTCCTGTTCCTGTCCGCCTGCGAAACCGCCGAGGCCCATCCCGTGCTCGACTCGCTCGCCCGCGCGCTCGTCCGCGCCGGCGCCCCGGCGGTGCTGGGCTGGGCCGCGCCGGTGCTGGATCGCGAGGCGACGCTCTTTGCCGCGGGGCTGTACTCGCGGCTGGTGCAGGGCGACGACCTCGCCCAGGCCCATGCCCGCGCCCGGCTGGAACTCGTCGAAGCGCTCCGCGACGAGGCCACCGGCTCCCGCGACTGGCACCTCGCCCGGCTCTACCTCGCGCCCACCGGCGGCGGAGTGCTGGCCCGCGCCGATGCCCCGCAACGCCATCTCGGCCAGGGCCAGGCGGTGAAAACCTTCCTCGACGCCAAGGGCAAACAGGTCCCCGTCGCCAGCGCGCAGGAATTCGTCGGGCGCCGCCGGGAGATTCAGAAGATCCTGCGCGAATTTCGGGCCCCGCGGGCGGAGCGCCAGGCCGGCGTGTTCATCCACGGCGTCGGGCGGCAGGGGAAGTCCAGTCTGGCCGCCCGCGTGGCGCACCGGCTGGAGCACACGCACGAGACGGTGGTCCTTTACGGGCGTTACGACGGGCCGTACCTGCTCGGGAAGCTCGCCGAACGGCTCGGCACCCCGGCCGTCACGGACCTCGTCCGACACCACCTGCCGCTCGTGGAGCAGGACCCATCCCGGCTACTGCCCGCGCTGACCGAACTGCTCGAAGGCCCCTGCGCCCAGGCCGGCGCGCCCGGCGCCAGGCCCGTCCTGCTCGTGATCGACGATTTCGAGCAGGCGCTGGACGACCAGAACCGCCGCACGCTGAAGCCCGAGTACTACGAATCCATCCGCGCGCTGCTGCTGGCCTTCCAGCATGCCGCCACCGAGTCGCGGCTGCTCTTCACCTGCCGCTACCGGTTCACCTGCCCGCACGACGGACACGACCTCGCCGACGCGGACCATCTGCTGGACGTGCCGTTGCACGGGATGAACGACCGCGAGGCGCGCAAGCAGGCCGACGCCCGGCTCCGCCTGCCCGACCTCGCCCGGCGGGTGGCGCGGCTGACGCCGGACCGGCGGAAGGCGTTGGAAGAGCAGATCGCCCGCGCCATCACCCTCGCCCGCGGCAATCCCGGCCTGCAGGACCTGCTCTTCACGCTGGCCGTGGAGCATCCCGACTCCTGCGGCCGGTGCCTGGACCAGATGGAGGAGTTCCTCCGCAGTGGCACGCTGCCGGCGGAGGACGCCATCCGGAAGTTCCTGGAAAACCTCGCCCTCGCGGCGCTCTTCGACCTGCTCACGCCCGCGCAACGCGAGTTCCTCCGCGCCGCCACGCTCTTCGAACTGCCCGTGCCCGCGCCGGTGATGGCGATCCTGGGGACACCCGGGCGGCTGCTCGCGCTGGGTCTGATGGAGGTCTACGAGGACCTGCACGACCCGCAGGCGCCGGCGCTGGCGCTCAACGCGCTGGTGCGTCCGCTGGCGGGCACGCTGAGCGAGACCGAACAGGCCGCGCGGGCCGGCGAGGTGATCGGCGCGCTTTTCGAGCACTGGGGTGGTGCGACCGGCGGCAAACGCCGCGGCAACCTCCAGGACCACGAACTCGTACGACTCGGTTTGTTGGCTCGAGACGCCCGCGTCCTGGCCGCGACGGGGGCGGGCGCCCTGCGCCTCCTGGAAGATCGGTTCCAATTTCAGCAGGCGGCGGCGTGGGCAAAGGGGATCCTGGCCATCTTGGATGCGGCCCTCGTGCCAGCTTCGCTGAATCTGCTAAGGACAGCAGCCGAACGCTGCTTTCTGGTTGGTGAAGTTCAATTTGCCAACGCCCTTCGCGAGCGCGCCCTTCGGTTGCTCGGTCAAGGCGGGCAGACAGACACCTCAGCGCAGGCAAGCATGCTCCTGACCCATGCCCGGGCGCTCGTGCAGCAAGGCCAGCCGGACGAGGCGCTGCAGCATTTGGAACGGGCGCGGGGGCTATTCACAACGCCCTGCGAACAGGCCATCGTGCTGGGCGAGATCGCGGGGATTTGGGCGAACAAGGGCGAGATCGACGCGGCCCTTCGACTGCACCAGGAGAGGCTGGATATCTTCGAAGCGTTGGGTGCCGCGCGCGAGCGGGCTTTGGCACTTGGCGACATCGCGCGGCTGTGGGCGGACAAGGGCGAGGTCGACGCGGCCCTTCGACTGCACCAGGAGAGGCTGAGTATCTTCAAGGCGTTGGGGGACAAGCGGGAGGGAGCGTTGGCACTCGGCGACATCGCGCAGATTTGGGTGGCCAGGGGCGACGTCGATGCCGCCCTCCAGTTGCACCGGGAGGAGATCAGGGTTTACGAGGCGTTGGGGGACAAACGCTCGCGGGCAGTCACTTTGTGGAACATCGCGCGGATCAGGGCGGCCAAGGGTGAGCTCGACGCCGCCCTAGAGATGCATCAGGAGGAAATCGGCATTTACGAAGCATTAGGGGAGAAGCGGTCACGGGCGGTGACGCTGGGCGACATCGCTCGGATTTTGGCGACCAGGGGCGAGATCGACAGAGCCCTCCAATTGCACCAGGAAAGGCTAGGTATCTTCGAGGCGTTGGGGGACAAGCGCTCGCGGGCGGTGACGCTGAGCGACATCGCGCGGCTGCGGGCGGCCAAGGGCGAGGTCGACGCCGCCCTCCAAATGCACGAAGAGCAAATCGGCATCTTCGAGGCGCTGGGGGACACGCGCTCGCGGGCGTCGACGCTGGTCGACATCGCGCGGATTCGGGCGGATAAGGGCGAGGTCAATACGGCCCTCCAGTTACAGCTCGAAGCGATCGCCATCTACGAGGCGTTGGGGGACAAACGGTCGCGAGCGGTGACGCTGGGGGAACTCGCGCAGCTACGGGCGGCCAAGGGCGAAGTCGAAGCGGCCCTGCGATTGCAGCAGGAGAGGCTGACCGTGAATGAAGGCCTGGGAGACCAGGATGGAATCGCGGCTGCGTCTTGGGATCTCGCCAAACTGGAAATGAATCGCCTGAATTTCCCCGCCGCCTTTCCATTCATCTCCCGAGCCTATGAGATCTTCCAGCAGACGGGTCGTCTGGAAGGCATCTGCTTTGTGGGCCTCAGTCTCGGCCAGCTTCTCTGGCGGGCCGGCCAGCGCGAGGAAGGAATCCAGGTCCTGACTCGCTCCCGCGACGGCTTCCAGAAGCTCGGCCAGGCGGAAAATGCCCGGCAAACCCAGGACCTGCTGGACCAGCTTTCCCAGGCGCCTCCGCCTTCGTAACCACGCACACCGCCGCCGCCGCGTCGCCGTTCCGGTCGCGGTCGTACCCGCCGTGGATCCCCGCCCGTCACCGGTGGTCGAGGTAGCTCCGGGCCAGCATTTCCCCCAGTTGCACGATGCCCGCCGTGGCGAGCACCAGTTTCTCCTCGCCGGGGGGCAGGTCGGTGGCCTTCACGTGGATGAAGCCGGGGTCCGCGCCGGCAAGGGCCGCCAGTTGCGCGACGACGTCCATGGCATCCAACCCCGGCCCACCGGGTGGCCGCTGTTGGCTGACATGCCATTTTAACGCGGGCAGCGCCAGGTCCCGGCGGCTGGCCTCGACCGTGGATCGCAGCCATTGGGCCGCCTTGCCGCGGTAGGGTCCGAAGGCCATGTCGTTCTCCCCGACATGATAGAAGATGCCGGCGAGTTCCACCTGCTGCCCTTGGTCCCGCAGCTCCTGGATGGATTCCCGGATGAAGGCGATGAACTGCGGGTAAAGGTTCCGGTCCCTGGCGGCCGTGCCCTCGGGCGTCCAATCGTTCATCTGCGAGCCGCCGTGCGTGAACTTGGCGATGGCGATGGCGTCGGGCACCCCGGCTTCGAGGGTCTTCCCGAAGCTGAGTTCCGGCCCGAAGGTGTCGTAAAACCCGGCCGGGCCCAGCGGTTCCCAGCCGTGGGAGACCTTGTATCCGCCGCCGATGCTGTACTTGAAGGCGACCCGGACGTTGTCCCGGGCCAACCCCTCCTGCCCCGGCATGGTTTCGAGTTCCCGGGTGAAGGCCCGCTCGCCCTCCATGTTGCGATGTCCGGCGAGGACGAAGAGCTGGACCGTCCTTCCCCTGGCGTAGGGCCACGCGCCGAGCGGTCGTTCCGGCGCCCGCAGCTTCCCGAGGGTGCGCAGGTAGGCGTCCGCGTAGTTCACCCCGTGCTCCAGTTGGCCGAGGGTTCCGTAGTGGTAGTGCAGCCCTTCCCCGCCGCCGATCTCCACCGCGTCATGGGAGGTCCGGACGTATTCCGCGAGCGGATCGGAATCGGTGACGGTCTTCTGGCCCGCGCGCAGGGCATACATGCGGTCGCGGTTGTCCATGCCCCAGATGGTCTTGGTGCAGTGCTCGCCGATGTAGAACTTCAGTCCGGGCATCCCGAGGTCGCGCCGCCAGCGGGCCAGGAAGTTCCGCAGGTTCCGTCCGTACTCCTTCCGGAATCCATCGTCGAACATGTCGTTTTCCCCCTGGTGCCACAGGAACCCTTCGATGCGGTAGGGCAGCTTCCTACGGTCCAGCTCGGCCAGGGAGTCTCGCACCCACTGCAACGCCAGGGGGTAGAGCTTGAAGCCGCTGGGCTCGTCGGGATTCCAATCGCCGCCCAGGGTCGTGCCCCCGGCCGCGCATTTGATGATGGCGATCGGGGCGTCGATCTCCCGGGAGACGCGGCGTGCAAAGCTGAGTTCCGGTCCCACGACGCCGTTCACCGGCTGCAAGGCAACCCAGCCCTCGGAGGTTCGCTTCTCCTCGCGTCCGAGGTTGTAGGAGAACAGGACCTTGTCCTGCGGCAGCGCCAGGCCGGCGAACGGCGGAAAGCGGTCGATGTCGTCGGCCTTCGAGTCCGATCCGACCATGTTCGACTGCCCGGCAAAGATGAAGACGCGCACGGTCTTCGTGTCGTCGTCGGCACGGCAGGTTCCCGTGGCAATCCAGAACAGGGCGGCGATCAGCGTGACGAGGTGTTTCATGCGGGTCGGAACGGAGGTGGTGCGGTGCGGCGGCGGGAGGCTCGACCGCCCGCGTCCGGCGCCGGCAGCGTGCCCGATGCGGGGGCGCCCCGGTAGCCCTGATTCCAGCGCGCGCGCCGGAGGGGACGGCTGGAGTTTGGCCATTTTGCTGCCATGCCGAAGGCATGACAGCCCCTGGCCGGAGGTCGCCTCGACCTCCGGATACCCGGCCCCCCTTTCGGTATCGACTCCGAAGGGAGTCGCAGATTCCCTCCGTCGGCATGACCTGACCAGGGACCTGCGATTCCTTCCCTGAACGGGCTGGCACACCCTTCGGGGTGCTGTCCTTTCACACGCGCTTTCCGGAGGTGGCGCCGTGCGCCACCTCCGGCCACTCGCTGCCGATCCCTTCGGGATCCAGTAGCGTCGAGCAGATGATGTTCAGTGCCGCGGCGTGACAATCCGCGGCGCCCGCGCCGCGAAAAGTTCCCGCGCCCCGTCCGGGGCGCCACCCATGGGTACCGGTGAACCGGCGGGCGCGCCCACGCGGCGTGGGCTTGCCGCCGGCTACCGTCCGTCGTCCCTCCGGGACGAGGAGGCAACGCCCCGTTGTCCGAGGAACGAGCGGGCCCGCCGGGAGGTGGCCTCGCGGGAATACGTCTCCTGCATGAGCCAGCGCAGGCCTGCCGCCAGCGTTTCCCGCGACATCCGGGCCGGCTCGTGGCACACGTCGAACAGTGTGCACCGATCCCAGTACCGTTCCTCCGGCAACCGGCCCTCCCGCCGCAACCGCTCCCGCAGCGGCGTCCCCGGAAACGGCGTCAGCACGGTGTACTGCACTTCCGCCAGTCCCGAGCCCCGCACGAACTCCAGAACCTCCGGAAAGACCTCCGGCCCGTGCGCGTCCAGGCCCAGCACGAAACACCCGTTCACGCTCACCCCGCGCGATTGGAGGGTGTCGATCACCCGCCGGTATCCCCCCGCCACCCGCCGCTTCCAGTCCCCC
>CAZSOV010000047.1:26473-33926 GCA_964608505.1 uncultured Verrucomicrobiota bacterium | reverse complement strand
GAGGCCCCAGGCGCGTCCGACCCAGACATGGACCTCGCGGACGGCGCCGATGGCGTTGGCGCGGACGAGTTCGACGACGCGCCGGTAGTTGGCGGTGGCGTGGATCTGGGTGCCCATCTGGGTGGCGACGTTGGCCTTGCGGGCGGCCTCGCGGAGGACGCGGGCTTCCCAGACGGAATGGGAGAGGGGCTTCTCGCAGTAGACGTGCTTCCGGAGTTGCAGGGCGGGCAGGGTCGCGAAGGCGTGCGTGTGTTCGGCGGTGCTGACGACAACGGCGTCGAAGGACTTCAGGTCATCGAAGAGTCGGCGGAAATCGGTGAACCGGCGGGCGCCGGGGAATCGTTTGGCCGCGCTGGCGACGGCGGGTTCGAAGACGTCGCACAGGGCCACGATGTTCTCCGAGGCGACCTCCCCGAGGTTGCCGCCGCCCCGACCGCCGCATCCGATGACGGCGATGTCGAGTTTCTCGTTGGGCGCCGCCGCGCGAAGGAAGGCCGGGGCCGAGGCCGAGGCAAGGAGGGTGGCGAGAAAACTCCGGCGCGATGGACGGGCGGTCGGGTGCATGCCCGGGACGATACGGGGAGACCCGGCGGAAGAAAATTCCCGAATGCGGCTCGCGGGTCGTCCGGAAGGTCGGGCTCAGGCGAACAGCTGGGTGACGGCGGCGGCCTTCACGAGTTCGCGGGGCTGATTGAGGTGGTTGTAGACGATGGTGGCGGGGTCGATGCCGACGGAGTGGTAGATGGAGGCCAGGAGCTCGATGGGATGCACGGGATCCTCGGCGGGGCTGGAGGCGGTCTTGTCGGAACGGCCATGGACATACCCGCGTTTGACTCCGGCGCCGCCGATGACGGAGGTGTAGCAATATGGCCAGTGATCGCGGCCATCGGGGCTGTTGCTGTTGCCGGAGGTGCTGACGCCCTTTTCGGGGCTGCGCCCGAACTCGCCGATGGCGACGACGAGGGTCTCGGCGAGGAGCCCGCGTTCGTCGAGA
Source organism: uncultured Verrucomicrobiota bacterium (assembly GCA_964608505.1). Lineage (GTDB taxonomy): Bacteria > Verrucomicrobiota > Verrucomicrobiia > Limisphaerales > CAIMTB01 > CAIMTB01. The sequence goes on along the minus strand of CAZSOV010000047.1, from coordinate 32,932 downwards.
TCGGCGAAGAGGGTGGCCAGGCCGCGGTCGAGCATGGGTGCGGACTGGTTCTTCATGCGCTCGTAGAGCCCCACGTGGACATCCCAGGAGTGATTGTCGGAATTGGCGATCTTGGGCCAGACGACCTCGACGACGCGGGTGCCGGCCTCGACGAGGCGGCGGGCCAGGAGGCAGCTCTGGCCGAAGGTATTGCGTCCGTAGCGGTCGCGGGTTTGGTCGGATTCCTGGGAGAGATCGAAGGCGGCGCGGGCTTTGCCGGAGACGATGAGGTTGAGGGCGCGCTGGTAGTATTCGTCGAGGTTGTAGTGTTCGACCGCCTTTTCGAGGTCGGGCATGGACTCGTTGAGGGCATCGCGGAGTCGGGCGCGGCGTTCGAGGCGGTGGGCGAAGACCTCCTGGGGCAGTTTCAGGTCCTCGGTCCGGATCCGGTCCATCTTGGCCATGTCCATGTCGTCGCCCTCGGGATAGAGGTAGTAGGGATCGAAGGCCTTGCCGAGGAAGCCGGCGGTGCCGCCCTTGCCGACGACGTTGGATTCCTGGAGGGGCCGGGGGAGCATGACGAGGGGGAGCATCGGCTCGGCCACGGGTTTGAGGCGGACGATGTTGGAGCCGAAGTTGGGGAAGTCCTTGGGGCTGGGGGGCTCGAGCTGGCCGGAGGGGGAGACCTTGTCGGTCGTGTAGCCGGTCATGATCTGGTAGATGGCGGCGGTATGGTTGAAGAGCCCGTTGGGCGTGTAGCTCATCGACCGGATCATGGTGAACTTGTCGTTCACCTTCGCGAGTTGGGGGAGCAGTTCGGTGAACTGGGTGCCGGGCAGCCGGGTGGAGATGTTCTTGAAGGGGCTGCGGATTTTGTCGGGGACATTTTCCTTCGGGTCCCAGAGGTCGAGGTGACTGGGGCCGCCCTGGAGATAGAGCATGATGACGCTTTTGGCCTTGCCCCAGCCGGGGCCGCCTCCGGCGGAGGCCTCGTTGGCCCGGGCTTTGAGGCCCAGCAGCTGGCCGAGGGACAGGCCGAGGATGGAGGAACCGCCGAGGCGCAGGAGGTCGCGCCGGGTCATCTTGAGGTTGGCATCGCACAGGTCGCTGCACGTGCCGCCGGGGAGGTGGATCATAGGGAGTAGGGATTAGCGAATTTCGGACACGCGTTGGGACCATGCACCGCGGACGACACGTCGCCGCGTGGGGGCACGCGGCCTGCATCGTGCAGGCCTGGTGCCCTCACCGGGCGGCGTGGTTGACGAGGGCGGTGCATGGGAGGAGCGAATTTCCGGAGCGCAGAAGCGGGTTATCGGTTGAACAGGAAGGACGGGGTGTTGATGAGGGCCCAGGCAAGGTCCTGCGTGGCGGTAAGGCGGCGTTCGGCGAGTTGCCGGGCGCTGACGTCGACGTCCTGGCGCAACTGGGCGAGGGCCGGGTCGAGCGGAACCGGGCGGCTGGCGCGGACCAGTTCGCGTTCGAGTTCCTTCTGGGCTTCGTCCTCGGGGATCGGTTTGCGGGCGAGCTCGAGCCGGAACCCGCGCTCGAGGCCGACGGCGTCGTGGCTGCGGACGAAGGCGAGGAGTTTGTCGATCTGTTGGGGGGATCGTTTGTGGGGCGCGAGGCGGAGGATGGGGGCGAGGTCGGCCGGCAGGCCCTCCAAGGTGGGGGCGGGGCTGGTGGTGACCCAGAGGCGGAAGCGCCCGATCTCGTAGGGTGCCTCGTACCGGAAGGCGAGGGTGACCCGGAAGAGGGTGCCGTTGGTGTCGCCGACGGGCTTCTCGAAACCGAACGCGGCCCAGTGCGGGCGACCGGTCTCGGTGCCGATGCTCCAGCCCTCCTTACGGCCCTGTTCCTGGATGCCGTTGAAGACCTGGGCGAGTTCGAAGCCCGGGGCGGAGGTGTCGGCGGCGCCGGCGACGATCCGGGACCGCGCGAACTGGGCGGCATTGGTGCGGGAGGCGGCGTCGACGATGAACTCGCCGAGGATGAAGTCGCCGTCCTTGTGTCCGGGTCCGAAGCGGGGCAATTCGGCATCGGGGAGCACCTCCAATTTGAGACCGGTGATGCCGGCGAGCGTGGATTCGGCGGTGACGGTGAACGTGGGCAGTTCGCCGATGCTGGCCTTGGTGCGGATCGAGCCATCGGGAAGCTTCTGGAGGCGGGCGGAACCGCCGACGCTGAGGTCCTTGGGTTCCAGCGGGGTCCAGGTGGTGGCGGTCTGGTTGGTGCCGAGGCCGGCTTCCCAGTCGCGCAGGAGGGACTGGAGGCGCGGTTCGTATTCGGCGATGCCCGACTCGGCGGCGGCGATGCGGTCGAGGCGCTCGCGTTGGGCGGCGGCGACGGCGGTGGCGCGCCGGGAGAGGTGGTCAGCGAGGGCCTTTTCGGCCTTTGCCACGGCGGCCTGGCGTTCCTGTTCGAGGGTGGGACGGCGGACGGCCCAGGCGGCCTCGGTTTTGGCGAGTTGTTCGGTCAGGCGCCCATGCTCCGTCTCGAGGGCGTCGGCCAGTTTCGCCAGGGTGCCGCGCTCCTGGTCGGTCGGGGGCCGGTTGAGGACGCGGAAGAAGAGTTCGTCGGCGAGGCGCCGGTCGTCGGGTTCGGACCGGGCGAGGGTGGCGAGGGCGTTGGCGGGGTCGCGGATGGCGTCGGAGACGGCGGGACCGCTGAGGAGGGCGAGGACGGAGCTGAGTTTGATGTCGTTGCTTCGTTCGCATTCGCAGGCGCTTTCGCGGGGGGGACGCCCGAGGTTGGCGAGGAAGCCGCTGGGCAGGTCGACGGCGGCGTCGAGCAACTGGGCGGCGCGGAGTCCGGGTTGGGCACCGGGGAACTCGGGGGTGGAGCCGGTCACGCGGAAGACCGAGTCGAGCAGGACCTCGGCGGGCAGGCGGCGCGGCAGGGCGTGGGAGAAGTTGACGTTGTCGTCGGCGTTCCACTTGTGGGTCGCGAGGGAGAGCTGGTAGGTGCGCGACTGGCAGATGAGGCGGAGGACGTGGCGGGTGTTGAAGCCGGACTCGACGAATTCGCGGGTCAGGTGGTCCAGGAGCTCGGGGTTGCTCGGGGGATTACCGGCGCGGATGTCGTCGAGGGGTTCGACGAGGCCGACGCCGAGCAGGTAACCCCAGAGGCGGTTGACGTAGCTGGTGGCGAAGTAGCGGTTGTCGGGGGCGGTGAGCCAGGCGGCGAGTTCCGCGCGGCGGGTCGCGGGGGCGGAAGCGGGCGCGGCGGCGGTTGCGGTTGCGGGGTAGGGGAAGGCGGGGGCGGGGATTTTCCCGGTGCGATCATGGGGGATGCCGCCCTCGGGGCGGTCGCCGACGATTTCGAAGAGCGGTTTGGAGCCCTCGACGGCACTGCCGCCGATGCGGCGGTCGCCGCTGGCCTCGTCCTTGGCGAGGGTCACCTGGGAGAAGTACTGGGCGAGATGATAGTACTGGTCCTGGGTCCAGCGTTCGAACGGGTGGTCGTGGCACTTGTTGCAGTTGAACCGGGTGGCGAGGAAGAGGTGGGTGGTGTTTTCCATGGCCTCGGGGGCCTCGCGGAGGATCTTCCAGTAGGCGGCGGCGGGGTTGTCCTTGTTGGAGCCGGTGGCGGTGAGGAGGTTCCGGACGAACTCGTCGTAGGGGGCGTTGGCGGCGACCTGTTTGCGGATCCACTCGCGGTAATGGCGGGCGCCCTCCTCGCCGAGGAACTTGCGGTTCACCTGGAGGAGGTCGGCCCATTTGTTGGCCCAGTGATCGGCGAAATCGGGGCCGTTCATGAGGCGTTCGATCAGGGCGTCGCGCTTGCTGCGGCGATCCCGCGGGTTGGCGAGGAACTCCCGGACCTCCTTCGCGGTGGGAGGCAACCCGGTGAGATCGAGCGAGACGCGGCGGATGAACTCCGCGTCCGTGCAGAGCTCGCTGGGCAGGATCTTCATCCGTTTCCACTTCGCGGCGACGAGTTCGTCGAGTCGGTTGTGGGCGGGCGGTTCCTGCCAGACGAAGCCCGAACGGTCGCCCATGACCGTGACGGTGGTGGCGGCGTAATTACCCTCGAAACGGGCCAGCATCGGGGCCTCGCCCCGGCGCAGCGTGGTGACCAGGGCGGAGCCGTCGACGGTGGCGACGTCTGAATTTCCGCTCTCGACGAAGGCGTCGGCGGTCACGTCGCGCGAGTGTCCGTCGGCGAACGTGGCCAGCACGCGCATCTGCTGGCGGGCGCCGGTGGCCTGGACGATGGGGTTCTCGGGCAGGATCCGGATCCGGGTGACCTTCGGGGACGCGGCGTCGTAGCGGGCGCCGCCGGCGACCCATTGGCGGAGGATCGCGTAGGAATCCGCGTCGAGCGTGGTGCGCTGGCCGCCCTCGTGGGGAACGGCCCCCGTGGTCTTCAGCAGCATCAGGCTTTCGTCGGGCGAGGCGAAGTTGACCCGGCGCGCGCCGTGGTCGTCGGCGACGGCCCGGATGTCGAAGATCGGATCGTAGCCGCGCAGCGACAGTTTGAAGCCGTTCTTGCCGTCCTTGGCCCCGTGACACGTGCCGGCCGTGCAGCCCAGTTTTGCCATCACCGGATTCACGTCCCGGACGAAATCCGCGTCGAACCGGGCATGGGCGAAGCCGACCTCGAGGGGCACCTCGACGGTGCGGCCCGCGACGGTGACGGCGATGCGGGTCTGGCCGGCGAGCGGTGCATCGGCGGGCGCATCGGGCGCGGGGATGACCTGGAGCAGGCCGCGCGGGGAGACGCGGGTGGAGAACCCCTTCGCGGGCGCGACGTCGTAGCGGGCCACGCGGGTGAGATCGAGGTGCCCTCCGCCGTCGAGCATCGCGGTGACGAGCAGTTGGACCCGCTCGTTGCGGCTGCCGAGCTGGATTCGGTCGGGGGAGACGGCGAGGGCGGTGACCTGGGCGTCGCGGGGCGGCGCCTCGAGGATGGTCTCGGCGGGCGGGGCAGGGGTCGTGCCGGCGGTGGCGAGGCTTGGGGGCGGTCCGGAGGTGTCCTCGAACGGCGCCGCGGCGAAGACGGTCTGGAGCCGGCCCGACTCGACGTCGATCAGGAGCACGACGCCGCTGCCGGTCCCGGCGGCGACCTGGCGTCCGTCGGGGCTGAAGCTGACGGAATAGACGGGGGCGGTGGGGGACTGGACGTGGTGAAGGAGGCGGACATCGGCGCCGGTGAACTTCGCGATGGCCTCGCGTTCCTCCTTGGTATACTCGCCGCTGGTCTTCTCGTAGGCCTTGAGCAGGACCTCCGGGATCGTGGAATCGAACCGGGCGGCGTAGAGGTTCACGGCCCCCGCGCCGTCGAGGCTGGCGCCGGCGGCGATCACGGAGCCGTCGGGGCTGTAGTCGACGCCGAAGATGCGGCCCGACATCTCGGGGAATTTGCGCAGGAGCGTGGCGTTGTCGCCGATCTTGCGGGCGGCCTGGCGGAACACCTGGAAGATCTGCGGCTGACCGTCGGCCCCGCCCACGAGGACCTCGTTTCTGGAGGGGTGTCGCGCCACGGCCTGGAGGCCGCCCCGCAGGGCGCCCGGGGTGATGGAGGTGATGTTGTCGATGAACCGCTGGGTGGCGACCTCGGTGAGTTTGGTGCTGCGATCCCGGCCCACCGAGATGACGTGGGCGCCGTTGGTCGTGAACGCCGTGTCGAGCACCCAGTCCTCGTGCACCATCTGCTGGAGCACCTGCTTCCCGGACGCAGCCTCGATGGCCCGCACCGTCTTGTCGGGGCAACCGAAGGAGACCAGCGTGCCGTCGGGCGACCAGTTCACGCCGTAGACCGTGTCGAACCCGACCGGGACGGAGACGCGGAGCGCCCACGTTTCGACCTCCCAGATTTGGATCTCGCCGAGGCGTCCGGGTTGTCCGCCGGCCGCGGCGAGGGACTTGCCATCGGGGGAAAAGCGGAGGGACTGGATGCGATCCGAGATGCCGATGAGGCGGGCGACGACGCCGGAGCCGTCGGCGTGATGAACGATGATCTCGTGCAGGCCGGCGACGGCGAGCAGCTTGCCGTCGGGCGAATGGTCGAGGGAAGTGATGACCGGGGGACGGGTGTAGCGGGGCGGGGGGGCGGCGTCGTAGGCGATCTGGGAGTTGGGCGGGGAATCGTCCCTGGCGCCTTCTGCAATCCAGCGGCGGACGAGTTCGATTTCGGCGGGAGCCAGCGGCGGGCGGTTGCGCGGCATTTCGGCCTGGGCCTTGCCGGGGGCGGGGGTGATCTGGGCGAGCAGGTGGCTGCGTTCCGGGTGGCCCGGAACGACGGGGGCATTGGTGCTTTCGCCGGCCACGAGCAGGCGGGCGTGCTCGGTCATGATGTAGCTGCCCTTGTCCTTGGCCGGTTGATGGCAGCCGACGCATTGGGCCTGGAAAATCGGGCGGACCTGGCGATGGAAGCTGACGGGAGCGGGCGCGGTGGGGGGCGTGGTCGTGGACGGCTTGTCCTCGGCCCGGACGGGCAGGCAGACGAGCAGGGCCAGCAGGAAGGGGTGGAGGACCCCGC
>CAZSOV010000047.1:0-26463 GCA_964608505.1 uncultured Verrucomicrobiota bacterium | reverse complement strand
AGCATGTCGCCACCGGCCGATTGATCGGCGATGGGCCCGGCCGGGCAGCCAGCCGCGCCGGGCCCCCAGGACGGGGGGGAGGCCCCCGCGGGCAAGGGGGGGGGGTATCGGACGGCACGGGAAGGCGGCGGGGGCGGGCGAGGGCATCATGGCAGGTGGATCGGGTACATCAGGGCCGCTGCGGCATGGGATTAGGAGCCAAGCTAAGGGGGCGGGGCGGCGTCCCGCAAGCCCGGGGACCCGTCGGGCGCTCGACATTTCACTTGGTGGAGGCGGCAACGTGGCTAGATTGCGGGCCGCGGACGACGGGCGTCCGGTCCGGTCCGAGCGAACGAAGCGAAGCACAAGCGAATACGAGGCCATGAACAACGTGACGACGGTCGATCTCGCGCGCGATTGCGACGCGGTCCAGATTCCGGTGGGGAACACGGTGGTCCTGCCGGCGGGGACGTCGGTGGACATCACGCAGACGCTGGGCGGGACGTATACGGTGCACGCGATGGGCGGGTTGTTCCGCATCGCGTCCAAGGACGCGGATGCGCTGGGGCTGAAGCCGGAGGACGGCGCGGGGGCGGCGGGCGGCGGGAAGGCGGCGGCGGGGTCGGTTCCGGTGAACGAGCAGGGGGTGTGGGAGATCCTGAGGTCGTGCTATGACCCGGAGATTCCGGTAAACATTGTGGATCTGGGGTTGGTGTACGACATGGTGATCGAGCCGACGCCGGCGGGGCACAGCCGGGTGGGGGTGAAGATGACGCTCACGGCCCCGGGTTGCGGGATGGGCGGCGTGATCGCGCGGGACGCGCAGGAGAAGCTGCTGATGCTGGACGGCGTGGAATCCGCGGACGTCGAGATCGTGTGGGATCCGCCCTGGCATCAATCGATGATCTCGGCGGAGGGGCGTCGGATTCTCGGGCTGGAATGACGGGGTGGGGAGAACCGAGAGGCGTCCTGGAACGTCGCCGCGGCGGAACGAGCGGGTGGCGTGGCGTGGCGCGACACGACCATGAGAACCAAGTTTGAGGTCTTCTACCGGGGCCTGCTGGTGCTGCTGGCGATGGGATTGTTCTGGGCCGTTTGGGGCCCGGCTCTCGGGGCGGAATCGGCGGCGACGAACCCGGTTGCCTCCGGCACGAACGCGGTGGCCTCCGGCACGAACGCGGTGGCGGCGACGGCACCCGCCACGGCGACGAATGCCGCGCCGTTCCGGTTGATCGACCGCGAGCGTCTCACGATGGGTTTGGACCGGATTCCGTTCCTCAGGAACCGGCGGATGTTTGGGATTCCGCTGTGGCAGTACATCTCGTCGTTCCTCTTTTTGTTCGCGGCGTTCTACGCGTCCAAGGCCCTGGATTTTCTCGCGCGGGTCTGGCTTCGGAAGTGGGCGGAGCGGGCGCGGAACCCGGCGGGGGATCTGCTTCTGGAACTGGCGAGCGGCCCGATCAAGGTCGTGGCCTTCGTGATCCTCCTGCACGTCGGCCTGAGCGTGTTCGACTGGCCGGCCCACGTGGAGCGGTGGTTGTCGAATGGGTTGAAGGTCATCGTCGCCGTGTCCATGACCTACGCGATCCTCAAGGTCGTCGATCTCGGCGTGGGCGCGTGGGGGAAACGGGGGGGGAGGGAGGACGAGGAGAACTTCAACCGGCAGTTGGGCCCGATCGTGCGGAAGGCGACGAAGGTCCTGGTGGTGGTGGTGGCGGGGTTGGTGACGCTGGACAACGTGGGCGTGAACATCACGGGTCTGGTGGCCTCGCTGTCCATCGGCGGCCTGGCGCTCGGCCTCGCCGCCCAGGACACCGTGGGGAACCTGTTCGGGGCCGTGGCGGTGCTGGTGGATAAGCCGTTCAAGGTGGGGGACCGGGTGCAATTCGACGCCGTCGACGGCGTGGTGGAGGTCATCGGGCTGCGATCCACCCGGATCCGGAACCTCGACGGGCATCTCATCACCGTGCCGAACAAGACCATGGGCAACGCCACGATCACGAACATCACGCGGCGGCCCACGATTCGAACGGTCATGAAGATCGGGGTCACCTACGGGACCCCGCCGGAGAAGGTCGCCCGGGCATCGGCCCTCCTGCGCGAGATTTTCGGCAGCCATCCCAGGACCAAGGAAGTGACCGTCGCGTTCCGCGATTTCGCGGACTTCAGCCTCGTCATCCACGTGATCCACATCTGGGACGGGACGGAGTTCCCGGCCTACCTGGCCGCCATGGAGGCGCTGAACCTGGAAGTGCTGCGCCGGTTCGCGTCGGAGGGGATCGAGTTCGCCTTCCCGACTCAGACCCTGCACGTGCGGACCGCCTGAACGAGGCCCCCGACGAACCCGGCGACGGAGGGGACGAGGTCGGCGGAGGTGCCGAGCTCGGCGATGCGCTGGACGATGGCGCTGCCGACGACGACGGCATCGCCGTGGGCCGCGACGGCGCGGGCCTGGTCGGCGTCGGAGACTCCGAACCCGATGGCGATGGGCAGCCCGGTCCGGGCGCGGATGAGGGCGACGCGGGCCTCGATGGTGTCGGCGACCCTGGACTGCATTCCGGTCACGCCCTCGCGCGAGACATAGTAGATGAAGCCCGTGGCGCGGTCGACGATGCGGCGGATGCGGTCCTCGGGGGTGGTGGGGGCGACGAGCCAGATCGCGCACAGCCCCGCGTCCTGCATCCGCTGCTCGTAGGTGTCCGCCTCCTCGGGGGGCAGGTCGAGGATGAGCAATCCGTCGACGCCCGCTTGGGCGGCCTCGGCGATGAAGCGATCCAGGCCGACGCGATGGAGGAGGTTGAAGTAGACGTAGAGGACGACGGGCAGGGTCCCGCCGTCGCGGCGGATGGCGGCGACGGTGTCGAGGACGCCGCGCGGGGTGGTGCCGCTGGCGAGGCCGCGCTGGGCGGCCAGCTGGTTGACGAGGCCGTCCGCCAGGGGATCGCTGAACGGGACGCCGAGTTCGAGGACGTCGACGCCGGCGCGGTCGAAGGCGAGGGCCAGCTGGCGGGTGGCCTCGAGGTGGGGATCGCCGGCGCCGATATAGGCGACGAAGCCCTTCTGGCCCGCGGCCCGGAGGTTCTGGAAGCGTTCGACGATGCGGTTCATGGGAGCGGGTCGGCGGGGCGTGATCGGGGGCGGGGGGTTGTTAGAGCCCCGGGTCCGCCATGCGCGGGGCGGTGGGCTGGGGCGGTGCCAGGCGCGGTTCGACGACGCTGACGGTGGCGGCGGGGAACTGGGTGCGGAGGAATTCGACGAGTTCGCCCGCGGCGGTGGCGGGCTCGGTGTCATCGGCGGGGAGCGGGAGGCCGGATATCTTCACGGTGCCGTGCTGGAGGAGTCCCTCGACGTCGGCGCTGGCGGTGAAGCGGGTGACGGCGGCGGGGGCCATGGCGGACCACATGCGGACGGAGGGGCGGACGACGAGGGCGGGGGCATGGGGCACGATGGCGCCGTCGCGGCAGAGGCGGCGGAACTCCTCGGCGGTGACGGTGGGGGTGCAGGCCGGGTCGACGGGGGTGGGTTCGGCGGGGCGCTCGATGCCGTAGAGCTGGGCGTTGATGGGGGAGACCACCGGGCGCATGAGCGGGAAGAAGATGACGTCGTCGATGTTCTCCTGCTCGGTGAAGATCATGGCCATGCGCTCGAGGCCGGGGCCGATGCCGGTGGTGGGGGGGAGGCCGTACTCGAGGCACTCGATGAAGTCGAAGTCGAGCGTGTGGAACTTGCCCTCGTCGCGTTCGGCCTCGCAATAGGCGCCGCGCCAGGTTTCGAGGAGCTGGACGGGGTCGTTCTGTTCGCTCCAGTTGTCGCCGCATTCCATGCCGCCGATGAAGATCTCGAAGCGCTCGACGAAGCGCGGATCGGATTCGAGGGGTTTGGCGAGGGGCGAGATCTCGACGGGATGACCGTGGACGAGGGTGGGCTGGACGAGGGTCGGTTCGACCAGGGTTTCGAAGGCCCGGACCATGGCCTCGCCGATGGAGGGCTGGGGATCGGGGATGCCGAGGCGAACGAGGGCGGCGTTGGCCTCGTCGACGGAGGTCAGGGCGGTGAAATCGACGCCGGACTGTTCGCGGACGGCATCGGCCATGCGGAGTCGGCGCCAGGGGGGTGCGAAGTCGATGGCATGGCCCTTGACCTGAAAGCGGGTGCGTCCGAAGACGGTGGTGGCGACGTGCCGGAACATGTCCTCGACGAGCTGCATGTTGTACTCGTAGTTCTCGTAGGCGGTCATGGTCTCGACCATGGAGAACTCGGGATGATGGGAGCGGTCGATGCCCTCGTTCCGGAAGTAGCGCCCGACGGTGTAGACCTTGTCGTAGCCGGCGGCGATGAGGCGCTTGAGGTAGAGCTCGTGGGAGATGGCGAGGTACATGTCGACGCCGAGGGCGTTGACATGGGTCTTGAAGGGTTTGGCGGTGCCGCCGCCGTACTGGGGCTGGATGGCGGGGGTGTTGAACTCAAGGAAGCCGCGTCCGTTGAGGAACTCGCGGATGGCGGCGACCATGCGGGCGATGAGGGCGAAGCGGTCGCGGCTGGCGGGTTCGAGGGTGGTGTCGAGGTAGCGCCGGCGCAGGACGGCCTCGCGGTCCTTGAGCCCGGACCATTGGTCGGGGAGGGGGCGGATGGCCTTGGTGAGGATGCGGAACTGCTCGACGAGCACGCTGATTTCGCCGCGCTGCGTCCGCATGACCTTGCCGGTGGCTTCCACGATGTCGCCGAGGTCGGCGAGGCCGAGGTCCACGAACCCGAGGGTGCGCGCGGCGGCGTCGGTGGCGGCGACGAGATTCTTGCGGAGGAAGAGCTGGATGCGCCCGGTCTGGTCCTGCACGTGGGCGAAGGCGAGGGCGCCCTGGTCGCGCATGGACATGAGGCGCCCGGCGACGGTCACCGTGTGGCCGTCGAGGGTGGCGAAATCGGCCAGGACGGCGCCGGCGTAGTGGGTGCGGGCGCTCCTGGAGGGGTACGGGTTGAGACCCCGCGCCCGCAGGGAGGCGGCTTTGTCGAGGCGGGTCTGGCGGATATCGGCAAGCGGGTTGTTCGACACAGGGCGGACAGGATGGCAAAGCGGGGTCGCCGCACGGGAGCAAAAAGTGGACTCGCGTGTTCGGGCTTGTTTTGGCCCGCCGGAGCGTTAGACAGCGGTCGTTGCCCGATACCATCGAGGGCCCGTCCGTCGCGTTTTGGCGGAATCGATGGGGGGCGGCCACCTGACATGAGTTCCACGCCGGAGAGCGGCTTTGCGGTTGGCGATCGTATCCTTGGCCGCAGCCAGGGAGCTTATCGCCTGCGATTGGCGACGGATGCCGAGGGGATTCGCCGGGCCCAGCGGCTGCGGTTCGAGGTGTTCAATCTTGAGATGAACGAGGGGCTGAGCGAGTCCTACGCCACGGGGTTGGATGTCGATGCCTTCGACGCGGTCTGCGACCACCTGCTGGTGGAGGAGGAGGCGAAGGGGGAGGTGGTGGGGACGTACCGGTTGCAGACCGGCCCCTCGGCTCGGACGCACCGGGGGTATTACAGCGAACAGGAATTCGATTTCCGCCCCTTCGAGGAGGCCCGCTCCGAGATCGTGGAGCTGGGGCGTGCGTGCGTGCACGCGAACCATCGCAACCTCTCGGTGCTCAGCCTCCTGTGGAAGGGCATCGCGGGTTACTCCCGGGAGCGGGGCGCCCGCTACCTGATCGGGTGCAGTTCCCTGACCTCGCAGGACCCCCGTGAAGGGGCCTCGATGTACCGGGCATTGTCCGCGAAGCATCTGGCTCCGGAGGGGTGGCGGACGCATCCGACCGCGGCGTTCGCGTGCCCGCTGGGGGAGGAACTGGGGACGGCGCCGCGGGTGCCCAAGCTCCTGGCCGCCTACCTGGCCATCGGCGCCCGGATCTGCGGCCCGCCCGCGATTGATCGCGAGTTCAAGACCATCGATTTCCTGACCCTGCTCGATCTGAAGTCGTTGCCGGCGCACGTGGTCGAGCGCTACCTCACCTGACCGAGCCGGGGCAACGGGGCCGCCCGGCAAGGTAAGGTCAGGTAAATGGGATGGCCACCGGGGCCGGATCGGGCGTTACCTTGGGCATGCCACATTCCCCTTCGCGACGCGAATTCCTGGTTCTGGGTGCCGCCGGAGCCACCGCCTGGGTGTCGGGTCCCGCCCGGGCGCAGGCGCCGGCGCCGGCTCCGGGCGCCCTGAAGGCAGCGGTCATCGGGCATACCGGGCGGGGTGACTACGGGCACGGGATGGAACTGGCCTTCGCGGGGGACCCGGGGATCGAGGTGGTCGGCGTGGCCGATCCGGATGCGACGGGGCGGGCGGCGGCGATGAAGCGGGCCGGTGCCGCGCGCGGGTACGCCGACTACCGGGAGCTGCTCGAGCGGGAGAAGCCGTCGCTGGTGAGCCTCGCGATGCGGCAGGCGGATCAGCATCACGAAATCGGGCTGGCCTGTCTGCGGGCGGGCGCGCACGTGTATTGCGAAAAGCCGTTCGCCCGGTCGCCGGAGGAATGCGATGCGCTGCTGGCGGAGGCGGCGCGGCGTGGGTTGCGGGTGGCCGTCGCGCACACCATGCGGGTGACTGCCCCGGTCCTCGGCCTGCGCCGGGCCCTTCGGGACGGGCTGATCGGGGAGCTCGCGGAGATGCGGGCGTACGGGAAACAGGACGCGCGGGCGGGAGGGGAGGACATGATGGTGCTGGGGAGCCACCTCTTCGACCTCTTCCGCCTGTTCGCGGGCGATCCGGCGTGGGTGACGGCGCGGGTCCTGGCGCGCGGCCGCGGGATCACCGTGGCTGATCGGAGGCAGGTGAAGGACAACGTGGGTTGGGTGGCCGGGGATCAGATTTTCGCCCAGTTCGGTTTCGGCGGAGGCGTGCACGCGACGTTTACGAGCGATGCCCGGTTGCGCGAGACCGCGGGGCACTGGGGCATCGAATTCCATGGCAGCAAGGGCGTGGCCCGCCTGAATGGCGACATCGCGCCCAACGCTTTCGTCCGCGCCGGAGGCAAATGGTCGCCGGGCGGACGCGACGATGGTTGGAAGCCGCTGGACGGGAAATGGCTGCGGGAATCGGGGGAGCCCGCGGGCGGGTTGCCCGGCGACTGGCTGGCCGCGGTCCGGCAGGGCCGGGAGGCCGCGTGCAGCGGTCGGGACGGGGCGTGGGCGGTGGAAATGGTGGCCGGAGTCTATCGCGCGGCGTTGGGGGGTGATCGGCGGGTGTTTCCCTTGCCGGAACGGGCGCATCCCCGGGGCTGAGGTTCGGACGGCGCGCGGCCTCCCGGAAAAATGACACCGAGGGGGTGGACGTCCGGAGGGCGTCCACCCCCTCGGTGTCATTTAATTAGAGTCAACGCGCCGGGACGGTGGTCGTTCGGTGGGCGGTGATGACAGGACGGCGCCGCGTCCTGGTCCGGGCGCGGTCGGCTGAATGGAATCCCGGGTGGGTCCGTACGCGGGAACGATGAACGGGTTCTCCCCCATGCGCGCGCCAGGCGGGATCGGTCGACACGGTCAGGTCACGCCCGGCGGTCCGGCGGCCCTGGCGACGGGCACTCCGTCCCCGCGTGCTGACGGCAGCCGTGTTGACCCGTCGCGGGGGAAGGGGGAAGACTTGGTCATGCACCCCCTCGGCCGCCCGGCAACCTCGTTTGCTGGTCGTGGCGCCGCCCGCGCGGCGGTTTCGTTTCCGGACCGGTTCGTCTAACCCCACCCCTGGATCACCATGGAAAAGCTCAATGAATTCTTCGGCTCGCTGGCTTCCAAGCTGAAGTCCGGCATCGGTCTCAAACCCAATGATCTGGCCGAATTGCGGGGCTGGGCGGCGCGGTGCGATCAGTCGTTGCGCGACAATCAGGACCGCTGGGAGGGCATGAAGCAGGAGATCGGGCGGATCGAACTCCGCATCCGCAAGAAGAAGCAGGAGATGGATGCCTCCCACGGCATGGTGCGGCAGATGGTCGGGGAGGAGATCGAGGGGCTGTTCTCCCAATTGGACCGCAAGGCCAACCAGATCCGGCTCATGCGCCGCAACTCCGACCTGCTCGAGATCAGCCTCGACAAGATCCGCGAGGTGGAACACGCGTCCGCCAAGCCCATGTCCGAGTTGCAGATCGACCTGCTCACGACCCGGCTGGAGGAGGCCTTCGAAGAACTCTCCTCCCAGGACGGCGCGTTCGAGGGTCTCAAGGGGACCCTCTACGCCGCACCCGACCGCGCGAAGCCCGACGTGCAGGCCCGCCTGTCCGAGCTCGAGCCCGGCGGTGCCGTCCCGGCGCGCGGCCTTTCCTCCCGGACCGCCGACCGCCTGAAGCAACTCGAGCAGGATCTGGGGGCGACCCCGGAATGACCCGGACCCGGCCTCACCTCCCGAATCCAAGATCCCCAATCCCGAATCCCCAACCCTCAGCGAGGACCCCACCATGCCTATCGGAGACTTGTTCAAATCGAAGCAGGAACGCGAACGCGAGGCCAAAGCCAAACGCCGCAAGGCGTTTCGCGAGGCCGAGAGCGCCGTGGATTCCGTCAAGGACCGCGTGAAGAAGCTCAAGACCGAGCGCGACCAGTCCTGGACCGAGGCGCGCGCGTATCTGAAGGACGGGCAGAAGAGCGCCGCCCAGCGCTCCCTGCAATCGGTGCGCGCCACGGAGATCATGATGACCCGGCTGGAGACCAAGCGCTGGGTGTTCGAGCAGTTGCTCACCAAGCTCGAGATGGCGAAGACCGACCAGGAATTCGCGGGCGCGCTCGGCGCCGTCAATCAGGTGGTCCAGATCGATCCCGAAGCCGTGGCCGACGTGCTCGGCGAGGTCGAGGACAAGCTGGGTGACCAGGTGGATACCGACAAGATCTGGGCCAAGATGCACGAGAAGGAAATGGAAGGGGCCACGAACGCGTTGACCGATGCCGTGCCGTCGCTGGACCAGATGCTGAAGGACCTCGAGGACGAGGTGGCTTCCGAAAACGAGGAGGCCGCGCCCTCACGCCGGGCCGAACGGGCCGGGGCCGCCGCGGCGGAATCCTCGGACACCGAGGACATCCGTCGGCGCGCCCGCAAGGTCATCGAGGGCAACACGCCATGAGCCTCGAGGCCGACAAGAAACGCCGGTACGCCGCCGAGGCGGATGTGGCCCTGCGCGAGAAGGACTTCCGCCGCGCGGCGTTCAACCTGGCGAAGGCGTCCGAGTTCGCCCTCAAACTCTCGGACCGGACGGATGGCCGGGTGCGCGCGTCCTACGTCGTCGAGGCGCGGGACCTCGTGGGCCTCGCCGAGGAACTCCAGGCGAAGGCGGGCAGCGCACCCGCACCCGCACCGTCGCCCGTGCCGTCACCCGCACCGTCGCCCGCCCGGTCCGGTCCGGACGCGCGGGCGGTCAAGGCCGCGGCCGCCGCATCGACCGGGGGCGGTGGAGGTGCGGGTGGGGGTGGGAGCGAGGGCGACGTTGATGCGGACTGGCTGGTCACGGAGAAACCCGACGTTCGGTTGGCGGACATTGCCGGCATGGACGACGTGAAGGCCAAGCTTGCCGAGATGGTCATCGAACCGCTCCGGCATCCGGACAAGGCCCGGGAATGGGGCGTGCGTCCCGGTGGGGGCATTCTGCTGTTCGGCCCGCCCGGCAACGGGAAGACCACGCTCGGCAAGGCCGTCGCCGGCGAGTTGGGCGCGGACTTCTTCTATGCCACCGGCGCCGAGATCCGGTCCAAATGGCACGGCGAATCCGAGCAGCGCCTGCGGAAGCTCATCCTCGCCGCCCGCGCGCGTCCGGTGTCGGTGCTGTTCCTCGACGACGTCGACGGTCTCCTGCCCCGGCGCGGGGGGAATTCGGTGGTCGACAACCGGATCGTGGTGCAATTCCTGTCCGAGATCGGCGGGTTCGCGGAATCGCCGAACACGCTCCTGTTGCTGGGGGCGACGAACAACCCATGGGACATCGACGAGGCCGTGTTCCGCACGGGGCGGTTCGACGAGAAGCTGTTCGTGGGTTTGCCGGACCGGGCGGCGCGGGAGTTCATGGTGCGGAAGCACCTCGGCGAGGCGCCGCTCGAGCCCGGCGTGGACCCGGCGGCGGTGGCGGAGGCGATGGACGGCTACACCGGGTCGGACATCGTGGCCATCGTGCAATCGGCCAAGCGGGCCGGGTTCCGGCGCTCGATCTCAGGCGGTTCGGGGGCGCTCGCGGCGTCCGACCTCGAGCAGGCCATGACCACCATCCCCTCGTCGGCGACCCCGGCGATGATGAAGGAATACGCGAAGTTCGCCGCCGAGCGTTTCCGGTAGGGAGGCTGGTCTTCCCACCCGGATCCGCGGACTCCCGGGGCAGGCCCGGGTTCCGGCAGCTCAGTTCTGGCCGCGCCGGCCGCGGCGTGGGTTCGTGGCCTGGATTTCCTCGCGCCACTTTTTGAAGCCGTCGTAGCCCTCGTTCTGGATGAAGGCGTTGAGGCGGGACTGCTCCTGGAAACGGCGGGGATCGGGGAGTTGGTCCAGTTCGGGAGGCAGTTCGTAGACGTGGCGACCGCGGAGGCCTTCCCCGATGACGTTCGTATTCTCGCCGAGGAAGGTCTCGCTCCAGAGGGCGAGCGACGCGTTCGGGGCTTGTTCCGCGGCCTTGAGGTTGCGTTGCCGGAACAGGGTCTGCACGAGCAGGAAGAGTTGCTGGCCCAACCCGGCCTTGCGCCAGACCCGGAGGAGGTCCTCGGGGATCAGTCCGAGGATCGACCCGGAAATCTCCACGAGCCGTTGAACGGCCCGCCGCTCCGCGCTCCGACGTTCGAACTCGGCCCGCAGGCGGGGGACCAGATCGTCGTCGAGTTCCGGCGCGGCGCCGCGGGCCGGCAGGGGCAGGACGTGGCGGGGTAGGCCGTTTGTGAGCACGAGTTGGTTCTCGGTTTCGGCATCGACGAGGGCCGCGCCCCACCAGGTCTCGAGCCGGCTCCGGAACGCCGCAGCCTCGGATGCGGCCCGGTCGGGATCGGCGGGAAACGCCTCGAGGGCCCGGGCGAGGAGCGGATCGTTTCCGGCCCGGGCGGCGGCGAGCAGTTCGGGGATGCGGTCCCGGGCGACGGCGTGCCAGCGCGGCGGGGCAGGCGTCGCGGGGGCGGGCGCCGGGCCGGGGACGGCCACGGGTTCGGGCGCGGCGGGTGCCGGGCGGGTGACCGGCGCCGGTTCCGACCCGCCCGCGGGCCGGGTCGGGGGAACGGAGCCGACGACGGAGGTCGGGACCGGGGGGGCGGGCTGGGGGCGGGTGGGCGGATCGGTCGGCGTCGATGGTCGCGTCGATGGCGCCGCCGCGGGGGCTGGGGGCGGACGACGGAAGAGCGCGGCGAGGGTGGAGTTGGGGGCGAGTCGGACGGTGATGGCGACGGCGCCGGCGACGAGGAGCAGGGCCAGCGGGACGAGGACCCGGGGCTGGCCGGCGGGGCCGAGTCGGGCGAGCAACCGGGCGAACGCCTCGCGGCGCCGGGCGGATTTCAGGAGGCGCCGGGCGGGGCCGGCGTGCGGACTTTCGGGGTAGCGTTCGAGGAAGGCCTCGATGGCGTGGGAGGGAGGGGAGCCGGAGAGCTCGAGCCAGTCCGACTCCTCCTGGTGCCGGGCATGGGCGCGGGAGGTGGCTTCGACGGAGCGATGACCGTCGGGCCAGTTCGCGAGGAACCGGTCGAGCTCGGAGATCAGGCCGGTGGCGGAAGCGGCCTGCCACTCGAGTTCCTCCCGGAGATCGCGTTCGAGGTCGGCGCGGCGATGGCGGACGGGGGGATCGGCGGCGAGCAGTTCGCGCAGGGCGTTCTCCCGTTCGAGGGTCTGGCGGGCGGAATGCCACCGGGTCTCCTCGTCGAGATCGGCGGTGACGTCGTCGGACCGGTGCCCGCCGGGAAAGGCGCGTCGGACCTCGGCGAGGGCGGCGCGGCGATCCGTGGCGGCGCGGGCGGCGAGCCATTGCCGCTCCTCGTCCTGGTCGCGCTCGGTCTCGGCGCGGCGATGTCCGCGGGGGAAGGCGAGGAGGAGCTCGCGGAACAGGGTGCCGCGGTCGCCGGGATCGGTGCGGGCCGCGTGCCAGCGTTGTTCCTCGAGCAGGTCGGCCTCGATTTCGATCCGGCGATGGCCGAGGGGATGCCGGGCGAGCACTTCGCGCAGGGCCGCCTCGCGGCGGGGCGCCAGGCGCGCGGCGCGCCATTCCTGTTCCTCGCCGATGTCCCGGGCCGCGTCGTGGCTGCGATGCGACTGCGGATGGGCGGACAGGAACCGGCCCAGGGCGGCCTCGCGTTCCTCCTGGCGCCGGGCGGTCTGCCATTCCTTCTCGATCCGGCACCAGCCGTCGAAGAGCCGGATGGCACGTTGCCGGGCCTCCACCTGGGACCATGGGTAACCGCGTTCGGCCAGGCGGGGGGCGAGCGTGTTCCAGGTGGCCTCGGGAAAGATGACCGAGGCGTCGAAGCCCGGCAGAAACGCCGCGCGCACGAAGTGCGCGAAACTGGCTTCCTGGAGCTGGAGCAGTTCGTTCTGCAATTCCGCGTGCCGGCGCACGAGTCGGCCGAGTTCCGACCCGCGAATGCCCTCCCAGGTGGCGCGGGCGGATTCGAGCAGGACGCCGACCTTCCGGCGGTGCTCGTGCCAGCGGCGATAGAGTTCGGTGAGGTGAACGGGGGAATCGCCCGCGACCCGATCGTGGAGGCGGGGGTCCGGAGGCCGGTTCGATTCGGCTTCCTGGTCGAGGGCCGCGGCGAGTTCGGGGGGCAGGCGGGCGCGCCGGGAATCGATCTCGGACTGGCAGCGCCGGGCCAGGTGCTCGAGCCGCTGGAGTTCGGCCAGACCCGGACGCAGGGCCGGATGGTTTCCGGACTGGAGCTCGGCCAGGGCGGCGCCGAGCAGGCGGACATGGGCCTCGCAGTCGCGCCAACGGTCGTCCTCGCGTCGCGCCGGATCGGACGAAACCGTGGGGGCGGGCGGGTCGGGTTCGGCGTGGATGGGGGCGAAGGTGGCGGGCAGGATCTCGAATTTGGCGGCGCACCATTCGCAGGAGCCCTCGGGATCGGACCGATGTTCGGCGCAGAGGTTGACCTTGCCGCACCGTTCGCACCGGAACATCTCCCGGACCTCGGTGGACCCGCACCCGGGGCAGGCGGGGCCGGTGGGTGGGGCGGAACGGGAGCCGCGCGAGGGGCGACCGGTCCAGTCGGGCCCGGGCGTGTCGGCGAGCGAGGGGACGAGCACGACGGGATCCTCGTCGAAGCGGTTCAACCAGGGGCGTTGCTGGCCCTCGAGTTGATGGCGCACCGCGATCTGGTTCATCCGGCGCTGGAGTCGGCCGAGAAACGCCTGGCTGAGGCGTACGTCGGAGCCCTTTTGGCGGGCCGTCTCGAACTCCTCGAGCATCGCCATGGTGAAGAGGCCGTGGCGCAGGCGGGGCGATTCGAGGGCGTGTTCGCCCTCCGCGCAGGAGCACAACAGCTTGGGCAGGCTGGCGTCCTGGCCCTCGCGGGCCGGGCGGGCCACGAGGTCGCGCAGGATCGCCTCGCCGCGGAAGGCGGCGGCGGCGCCGTCGCGCGCCCGGCGGATCTCGCCACGGCAGGCATCGAAGATGAACACCCGGTTCGCCCCCGAGGCGGCGGTGGTGTCGCGCAGGAGCGTGAAGGGCAGGGTGCCGTGCTCGTGGCCGCCATGGACCCAGGCGAGGCGGCTCTGGGCGCAGAGCAACAGGTGCTGGGAGCGGACCGTCGTGGCATGGCCCGCGAAGAAGAACAGAAACAGGTCCTCCGGCCCCAGGTCCGCGAGTAACTCTTCCGCGGCGCGGAGAATGGCGCGGTCGTCGGCGTTGAACAGCGGCGTGACCTGGTGGTAACCGGCCTTGTGCCGCAGGAAACCGCCGAGTTCGGTGGCATCCGCCACCGCGTAATCCAGGGGCCGGATCTCGGGATCGTCGTAGCGGTCGTTGCCGACGATGAGTGCGACGCGCCTCATGTCAGGGCGGGATGCAAGCCGTACGGACCACGGCGCGCCCTGCGCGGACCGGGACAAGGAGCGCGGAACCGGGTGGGCGGGCCGCTGGTTTCATGGATCACCCCCAGCATGACGTGAACCGCGGCTCGTTGACTAGCCCGGTGTGGTGACCCGGATCACCGCGCCAGAAAATCACCGAAGACCATCGAACCACGACACACACCCAAACACGAAAGGGACTGTCCTGCCGCGATCCGGCATCCGCGACGAGGCCGTTTTCTGACCGCCCCGCCTGCGCAACGGGGTCTGCCACCCGGGGCTGCACGGAAGCCGGACGGCGAATGAGTTGGGGGGTTCGACCGTAGGGGGACGCGAGACCATGACACCGGACGCGTCAACGGATTGGGATCGACCGGCACCGGGCCGGACGGCGGGCTGCGGCTTCTGCTTCGCCACGCTGGACGCGGAGGATGTCTGCGTGGAGCGACGTCCGGTCGTCCGCTGCGTCCGGTGCGGGCGTCACTATCACCGGGTGCATTGGGACGCGATGGCGGCGCAGGGGTTGGGTTGCACGCGCCCGGGTTGCGGGCATGACCGGGTGGAGGAGGCGTGGGGCGGAGCGGCAGGGAGTCCGGGGGCGGACGCGGGGCACGGGCTGGCGCGCGAGACGGGCGGGGCGGCGGTTCGACGCGTGCACGGCGTGGTCTGGCGGGCGCGACGCTGGCTGGCGTGGGGCATGCTCGGGTTCCTGCTCCTGCTGGGCGCCGGCGGGGATGCCTGGAGGTTCTGCCACGCGCTGCGGGATTCCGTCCGGGATGGGTGGGATCAGGCGACTCCGAATCGTGGGCATTCGGGCGGGAGCGGGTCCGCGGCGCCCGATCCGGCCCCGGGAACGGAGGATCCCTCGATGCGCCTGCGTGCGGCAGTAAAACGGGATTTCGAGGAACTGACGGGCCTGGTGGATCACCGTCGGTTTCCCGGACGCCTGCGGGATCGCGCGGACGCCGCGGCGATGGCGCGCTGGACGGAGGGCGCGGCGCTCGGGTGTCCGGAGGCGGACTACCTGCTGGGATGGGTGGCGGAGACGGGGATGGGGGTGGGGGGGACGTCGGACACGAAGGAGGCGGAGGCACGTTACGAAGCGGCGGCCCGGGCGGGATTGCCGCTGGCGCGCGCGGTGCGCGGGGCGCAATTGGCGTTCGCGGGGGGGAGCGCCACGGAGCAGGCGCGGGGCGTGGCGTGGTTGCGGGAGGCGGCGGAGGCGGAACTGGCGCTGGGTCAGTGGCACCTGGGGCGCTGTTGGATGGCAGGTCGCGGTCTGGCGACGGATCGCCGCGCGGCGTACGGATGTTACGAGGCGGCGGCCCGGGCGGGACTGGGCGAGGCCGCGGAAGCGGTGGGCCAGTGCCGGGAACGCGGCCTCGGCGTGGCCCGGGATCTTCCCGCGGCGGCGGCCTGGTACGAGCTCGCGACCCGGATGGGCGTGGAATCGGCCCGGGCGTCCCTGCGCCGCGTGCAGGACGCGACCGCGTGGGTGCCGCGGACGCTGGTCATACCTCTGCGCGGGAAGGTCTCCATGGAACTGGTCTGGGTCCGGGCGGGGCGGTATCGGCCCGGGGGCAGCGTGGAGGAATGGACGTGGGCGCTGGGGCCGGAAGGCGGGCTGTCACCCGCGGAGATTCAGGCCGAGGAGGACCGGCAGCGGGAGGTCGTGCTGTCGAGCGGGTTCTGGCTCGGGCGCACGGAGGTGACGGTGGCGCAGTGGTACGCGTTTCGGGCCGAGACGGGTTACCTCAGTCAGGCGGAACGGGACGGGGGGGCGTGGACCTGCGCCGCGGAGGGACGGGACTGGGTTTGGCGCGCGGGACGGGACTGGTTGCGTCCGGGACACGGACGGAACCCCACGGGCCGGCATCCGGCGACGTGCCTGGGCCGGGAGGATGCGCGGGCGTTCTGCCATTGGCTCCAGTCGAAGGTCGAACAGGCGGGGTGCCGTCCGGCGGACATGGTCTGTCGCCTGCCTACCGAGGAAGAATGGGAGTACGCGTGTCGGGCTGGTTTGGACGAGGGACGCTTCTGGTGGGGTGCCGAAGCGGACGAGGCGCGGACGCGGGCGAACCTCGCGGGAAACGATCCCCTGGGGGCGGACGGTTCGGGGGCGGCCTGGGGACGGGCGGGGGCGTGGTCGGATGGACGGGGCTGGGCCGCGGAGGTCGAGTCATTCGGACTGGACGGACGGAACGGGAACGGGTTGTCGGACATGCTGGGCAACGTGTGGGAGTGGTGCCTGGACCGGGCGGAGGGCCCGCGGGTGACGGGACTGGGGACGGTGCGCGGCGGATCGTTCGCGAGCGCGCCCGGGAATGGGCGGTGCGCGGCACGGAGGCGGATCGCGGAGAACCTGGCCGGGCACGACGTCGGATTTCGGGCGGCGATGGGGGTTGCGAGGGACCGGGAATGAAGCCCGCGAAGGACCCCAGGGAAGACCATGCCATGAAGAGCGAGGAACCGATTCGAATCCATGTGGCGGAATCGCGCGCAGGGGCGGACGTGCACGTCACCGGTCCCGGAGGCGACGCCCGCGGGACCCTGACGGCGGCGGAACTGGGCGAGTTCCGGCGTTGGGGTCCGCAGCTCGATCCGGAGTCCGGATTGGACCGGGCAATAGGAATCGAGTGGGGGGAACGTCTCTTTGGCCGGGTCCTGGCCGGCGACGCCGCGCGAGTCTACGCGGCCTCCGGGGAGGCGGCGGAGGCGCGGGGGGAACGATTGCGGGTGGTGTTGGAGTACGAGGCGGGCTGGACGGCGTTGCACGAGGTGCCGTGGGAGCTCCTGTTCGATCCGCGACGAGGCCGGTTTCTCGCGGTGGACCGGGACCGGACCTTCAGTCGTCGCCTGCGCCTGTCCGTGCCCCGGCGCTGGCCGTGCGCGGGTGGTCAGGTGCGGGTGCTGGCGACCGGGGCCAGTCCGGAGGGATTCCCGGCGCTGGCCACGCGCCGGGAACTGGATCGGGTCGCGGGCGAGATCGCGCGGCGCGCGACGCCGGGGCAGATGGCGTGCTGGAAGGTGCCCGTGACGGATGGGTGCGGTTTGCGGGGAGAGTTCGTGCAGGCGGAGGACCTCCCGCGGCCGTTCCACGCGTGGCATCACGCCGGGCACGGCGGTTTCGAGGGCGGGCGGTTCCGGTTGATGATGCAGGGCCCGGGCGGCGGCGCGGAGCTGGCGGATGGCGGGGAACTGGCGCGTTTCCTGGCGGGGCGCGCGGAGCTGGCGCTGGTGGTCCTGAACGTCTGTCTGGGCGCGAGCGGTCAGGGGCTTTCGGCTTCGCTCGGGGCGTTGAACGTGCCGGCGGTGATCGGGCATTCCACGCGGGTGGGAACCGATGTGGCCGAGGCGTTTGCCGGGGAGCTGTGGCGCCACCTGCCGGGTCACCCGGTGGACCGCGCGGTGCAGGAGGCCCGGGAGTTCCTGGCGGCGGGCCCCGGTCCCGTGGACTTCGCGCGCGTCGTGCTGTTCCTGCGCACGGCGGATGGACCGTGCCTGATTCCGCCCGGGCCCGGCCGGTCCATGTCTACGGGGCGCGCCTGAATGGAATTCCCGGACGGCCCGTATCCGAAGGCGATTCACAGCCATGGAAACCAACCCGCCCCGCACCGGTGAGACCGACGGAACCCTGGAGGACGGCGCGTCGACGAACGGGCCGACGTCCGCGTCCACGGAGGTCGCGGCTGGAGCGCCCGGCGCCGCCTGCCGTGATTTCGGCGTCCGGCGCGTGCCCGACCCGCCGGAGTCTGCCGCGGCGGAGGCGACGGAGGCGACGGAGGCGGCGGGAGGGGAATCCGCGCCGCCGGGCGGGGCGACGAGTGGAACGTCCAAGCCGACCTCCGGGGAGGAAGGGGCGCCCGACTTGTCGCCCCGAAGCGAGAAGGACTACGACGAGGTGGCGGAGGAACTGGTTCCGCACCGGACGAAGGTCTGGATCGACAAGACGTTCGTGAGCTGGTCCGACCTGGAGGCGGCGGTCGCAGCGTTGACGGCGCCCGCGGAAGGAGGGAGGAGTCACCAGCGCGTGGTGTTCGTGAACGGGCCCGAGGGCACGGGCCGGTTCGCGACTGCCGTCTGGATGGCGATCCGGATGCTGGGCGGAAACGTCGGCGGACGCGTGGTGCGGCTTCCCGAGAGCCAGATGGTCGGGGGCGACCTCGTGCGCTGGTTCCTGCAGGGCCCGGTGCGCCGGCAGTCCGTGTATCTCATGCGCGACGTGGACCGGCGCCGGGTGGGGCACGGGCGGCTGAGCCGGGATTGGATGGATCTGCTCCAGGGGCAGTTGCGGTTCGACCGGCTGGATGCGTGGCTGATCGTGATCAGCGAGGCGGACGGGTTGGAACTGCCCGCCTCGGCGTTGCGGGTGACGCTGCCGGACGCGGGACCGGACCGGGTCCAGCGCGTCCTGGAACGGCAGGTGGCCTGGCTGGAGGAGCGCCGCGAACCGGTCTGGGTCCGGGGTCTGGGCATTCAGGTGAAGGGGCTCGCGGGCGAGTTGGCGCGGGTGCTCCAGACGGCGCCGCAGGCGGAGCGGTTCGTCCTGGAGGCGGGAAGTGCCGGGCCGGAAGGGAACTCCGAGGCCGCGCTTCGGGAACTGGCGACCCGGATTGCCCGCACCGAGACGCCGACCTCCGACTGGTTCGGGAGCCTGAATGCGAACGAGCAATTGCTGGCGCTGCTGGTCGGGGTGTTCGAGGGGCTGGGCCAGCCCGAGCTGGAACGGATCTTCCTCGACCTCCTGGCGCGATTCCTCGCGCGGCCCGGCACCTACCGGGACCCGCGCCGGTGCGGGTTCGACGATCTGTACCGGAAGATCCATGCGCGGACCCGGTCCTCCGACCTCGGGGAGGCGAAGGAGACGACGCGGGTGGAGTTCAGTCACGAGAGCTACCGGCGGGAGGTGCTGCGCCAGGCGCGGAGCCGGCGGCATCTGTTGTGGGAGGTGGTGGAGGAGACGTGCACCTGGGTGAACTCGCTGGCCGCGCCCTGGCATGGACGGGCCCGGCAGTTCCTCGGACTCGCCATCGCGCGCGCGGGCATCCATCGGCAGGCCGACCTGGGCAAGCTCCTCGACGCCCTCGCCCGGGACCCGCGGGGGACCATCGCGTCGCTGCCGGGCAGCGTGCTCCGCGGCGTGCTGCTGCTCGACGAACCGGACTTCGATTTCGTGGAGCGCACCCTCGAACGCTGGCTGCACGCCTGCCAACAACGCGCGGACGACGCCCACGACTTCGCCTGGGCCGCTTCCGTGGCGATCTGGAGAACCTACGGCGTCGTGCGCTCCGATCCCGTTCCCGATCCCGTTCCCGGTCCCGTTCCTGATCCTGATCCTGACCCCGACCCGCTCCCGGCAACCCGGGCGTCCGAGGTTTCCGGACCGGTGCGGGCACCCTCGGCGGCGGCCCGTCTGGAGGAGTTTCTTGGCCGGCTCGCGGCGCTGCCGCGGGTGGGGGACTGGTGTGCCGGCGGCGGGGACTTCGTTTCGCACGCCGTCCGGGAGATGTTCGCGACGCGCCCCGCCGAGATCGGGCGGATGATCGAGCGCTGGATCTCGTCGTCGGAGGAGGCGCTGGCGCGGGCCGGACGACGGGCGGCGCGCCGGTTGTTCCGCGAATTCGGGACGGGCGAGGATCTGACGGACGCGCAGTTGACGGAGTTGCTGGCCATGCCGGGGCCGCTGCTCCGGGGGCACCGGGACGTGGTCGAGGAGGTGGTGTCCCGGGTGGACGAATGGGTGGGGCGACCCGCGATGGCGGCACGGGTGGAGGAGGCCCTGGCGCGGGCCAGCCTGCGGGCGCGTCCCCGGGATCGGTTCCATTTGCGCCGGGCGGCCGCCGACGCCTGGTTGATGTCGGAACGCCGCGAGTCGCGCCTCATGGCCATGCGTTTGATCGCGCAGTTGCGGTTGCTCGACGGCGCCATCGCGGAAGCGCCGGGACCGGGGTGGGGCGCGCTGCTGCTGGACGGGGCGATGCTCGACTGGCCGGCCCGGCTGGGGATGCGTCTGGCGTCCGAACTGCTGGCCCACGTGCGGGCGCAGGTGGAGGTCGAGCTGGCGCAGCTGGGATACCGGGCCGGCGGCTGCGGTTCCGCGGCCGCCTTCGACGCCGAGACCCTGTCCGTCGCGCCCTCGGCACCGCGTCTGATGGGCCCGTGGCTCGAGTCGTTCCGGCGCCGTTCCGAACCGCCCTTGCTCGTGGTGTCCGTCCCGGTCGGGCCCGTGATGGATGCGGACGACGTCGCGGGCATGGATCTCGGGTTTCCGGTGCGAACCGTTCCGGTGGCCCTGCCCACCGCGGCGGGCGGCGGCCCACCCGCCGCGACCGGTGAAGGCGTCCGGGGACCCATCGTGGTCTCCGAGCAGGGGCTCGAGGATCTCCTCGACGTGGTGGACGCCCGGGTCTCGGAGGCACTGGCGGCGCGGTTGGCGTGCCGTCCCGCGTCGGAATGGCAGCGGAGACTGGGACCGTGGCTGGCCCGGTGGACGGGATGGCGTCCGCGCGCGGGGGAGGACGGGGATGTTTCGCCGGTCGAGATCGAGGCTGCCCTGGACGCCTTGCTGCGGTCCCTCGACGAGGGGCGCGGGGGCGACGGGGCCATTCCGGTGGCGGACGGGTTGCGGACGTTGTACGGCGGCGTGCTCTGGCTGCGTGCCGTGGCGTTCGAGCCCGCGCTGGACTGGCTGGTGCGGCGCCTGGCCCGGCGCGGTGCGGCGGGAGCGTGCGCGGAAGGCGCGGCCCTGATGTTCCTACGGCTCCATGGGTGGGCGGATGGGACCCGGGCCGGTTCCCTGTTCCGGCTGGCCCCGGCGTTGGCGCGGCGGGACTGCCTGGTCGGAACCCGGCTGGTGCTGGAGCTGGCCCGGCGCTGGGCCCGGACTTCCGAGGCCGTGGCCGGCATGGCCATGAACGAGGATCTGGAGCGGATGTTCCGGACGGTCGGGCGTTGCTGGGATCGCGGCGCGCGCCGGGCGTTGCTCGAGAAACTGGAAGCCTTCGAGCGGCCCGACCCGGACCTGCCGGGGACGGCCCGCCCGCCGAAGTGGGTGCGTTCGCTGGGGCTGCGCTGGCGGATGCACGCGTGCCAGCCGTCGGCCCAGCCGGTGGCGACGGGGCCGATGACCCTGGTGATCACCCACGCCGGGAGCGGGCAGGCGGAGGTGGATGCGCGCCTGCTGGCGGTGGCGGACGAGTTGCGGGGGGCATGGGAGGCGGGCTCGACCCACCGTCCCGCGCGCCATGCCTTCGTGGCGGCGGGGAATCGCCGACCCCGGGCCGTGGCCGGCGAGGCGTCGATCCGCGCGGCCGGAGGGGCGGGGATCGTGGCGCCCTGGATTCAGGGGTTGGCGGAGGCGGACCGGGAGTGGGTCGTCGTGCTGGCCAGCGCGGCCATTGTCGATCTCGAGGACTGGCTGGGCGGGATCCAGCCCGTGGAACGGGTGCGTCTGTACTGGCTGGGGCCCGGGCTGCCACCGGAGTCGGGGCGGGCCGGGTGGCGCCGGCTCGGGGACCAGGGGCCCGTGCGGGAGGCAAGCCGGCAGTTGTTCGAGGATCTCAAACCGTGGTTCACCCACACCCAGGAAAAGACATGAACTCCAACGAACCCATCTACTGTCCGGTCTGCCTCGCGCATCTGCCGGAGAACAGTGCCGTGTGTCCCGGTGCCGGATGCGATTTCCGGGTGCCGTCCGGCTTCCGCGAACGCCTGCGTTCCGCCCCGCCGCTGCGCATTGCCGCGGTGGGCCTGGCTGGTCACGCCAAGACCCATCTCGAGGCCGCCCTCGCGCTCACGCTCGAGGGATTGGACCGGCAATTGCCGGGGTTTGCCTTCGAACCCGTGGACGAGGTCACGCGGCAACGGATGCAGGACTGGCGGAAGGCCCGGATCGACGAGCGAACCCTGGATCGGACGCCGTCGAGCCGGGGGCGGTCGCATCCCCTGATCCTCGGGATGACGGGCCCGCTCGGGCGGCGGACGCTGATGATCTACGACGTCGCGGGGGAGCACTTCCAGAACCTGGAGGTCGCGCACGAGATGCTCCCGGTGCTGCCGTACATCCGGACCGTGTGGTTCGTGGTGAGTCCGACCGACCTCGTGCTGCGCAAGCAGGACCCGGAGGTGGAATCGCGCAATGAGGCGCAACGGGGGTTCGATCTTTCCGGCCTGTTCGCGGCCTATTCGGCCTCGATGTCCCGGCTGCGGGCGCCCCTGGCGGGACGACAGGCCGTGGTGGTGTTCACCAAGGGCGACCTGATGGCGGACGATGTCCGGGTGATGGAACATCTGGACTCGGACCCGGTCGGGGCGGACCGGCCTCCGTTGCCGGCGGATTTCCGGTCGGTCTGGCGCCGGGAGATGGCGGGCATGTCGGACCATCTGGATCGGTACAACGGGGCCCGGGTGGAGCGCGGGAGCGCGTTCGCGACGCTGATCCGGGAGGGCGGCATGGATCTGCGCTACTGCGTGACCGCGCCGTTGGGACACGACGTCGGGGTGGACCCGACGATGGCCGGGCCGTGGCGATGCGCGCGGGTGCTGACGCCGCTGCTCTGGACGCTCGACCTGGAGACCCGGGTGGAGGAGGCCGGCGTGCTCCATCTCGTGGTGGACGCGGGCGGCGCGCCCGGCGAGGAGGTTCCCGCGGCGCCCGGCGGGCCGCTGCCCCAGGTGCTGTGGCGCCAGTTGAAGGACCGCTACCGCGTCCGCCTCTGGCAGTTGGGACGGGGTCTGGCGTTTCCCCCGGACCAGCCTCCGCCGGAACCGCCCTCCGTTCCGCTCCCGCGCTTGATCGGGCCGCTGCTGCCGGCCCTGGGCGCGGAGGGTCCGGTCGTGGTGGTGACGGGAGGGGTGATCTGGGACCTCGGGGATTACGGGCGGGCGGAGTGGACCCGCCGGCTGCTGGTCGTGAACACGGGGGGGAGCCCGGAAGCCCGGACTCCCTGGACCCGGCGCGTGGACTACGCGGGGCCGAGCCAGTTGAAGGACGTGCTCCAGGCGGTCTCCGGCCTGTCGTGAGGGTGCGGCACTTGGCAACCGGAGGCAGCAACGACGAACGAACGCTTTGGAACGAAGGACACCACATGAACACGAACATCGTACTGGACCCGGCCCGATTCCCGATGATCCGGGTCGACCGCCTCGGGGGCTATCTGCACTGGCTCCCGATGACCAAGATTCAATTCGAGCATTTTCTTTGGGATGCCACGCCGCCCGGGCTGGACCAGGCCTGGCTGGCCCGGACGTACGAAAACCGTCCGGAGCGCAATCCCCGGATCAGCCCGCAGGCGGTGGGCACGCCGGCGGACGTCTGGAAACTGTTCCTCACCGGGGTGGCGCCCTGCGAGGCGGCGGAATACGCGGCCTGGGCATCGGGCGCCTGCGACGACGAACGCTACGCGTTGCCGACCGTGGACCAATGGAAGGCCGCGTACGCGGAGCTCGAGGCGCGCAAGGAAGGCGTGCTCGAGGAGATCCTCCGGATGCCGGATCTCGCGCCGCTCGCGGGGCGGTTGCTGCGCCAGGTGGCGCGGCACCTGGCGCTCGACGGGAAACCGCTGGTCGAACAGATGTTGATGACGGGCGGCGTGCTCGAGTGGGTGGATGCCGCGGCCCTGACCCAGCTTCAATCGCCATATGCCCTGATGGGGGCACCGAGGATCGCGCCGCTGCCGGCCGCCCTGGAGCGCCCGGAAGTTCACGGCTTCCCCCGCACCTCCTCCGAACAACGCATGCGCCATCGCGCGCACGGATTCCGGCTCGTTCGCCTAACCCCCTGACCGGACGTCCATGAATCCCCGGGTCCAGGCGGAGCATCTGGTGTTCACGAACGCGACGCGCGCGTGGTCGCCGCGAAAGGTCGCGGGCTTCCAGACGGTCCTGGCGTCCGCCGGGCTTTCCCGCGCGGACCTCGAGCGCATCGAGGAGCAGATCTCGGACGCCGCCGGGGGCAGCGCGGACGTGGAACGCTCCCAGTATTTCCACCTGGACGACGCCCGTCGTGTCGTCGCCCGGCGCACTGCCGTCCGTCCCGATCCCGAGGTCATCGATCTCCGGCGACCCGCGGTCACCCACGCCGTGGTGCTGGGTCGGCAGGACCTTGAGGGAGTGGAATGGGATGTCTTCCGAATCCTCGATGGTCTGCCCCCGATTCGGGACTTCCGCGCCTGGCTGGCCGCGCAGGGCGGGCCGGGCCGGGCCGGGCGGACCCTGGGTTTCGAGCTCTCCTCCAGCCTGCCGTGGCTCCCGGGCTGGACGAACGCCGAATTTGGCCCGGTTCGGGAGTGCCTCCGGGCCCGGTTGGACGATCCGGACCCCACGGCGCCGCCGCTGCTCCTCGTGGGGGGCGCGCGTCCGGTCGAGGCCTTGTTGCGCGGGTTGATGCACCTGTTGCCGCCGCCGGAGCGGGAGGGGTTGACCTTCGATTCCCGGGCCGCGCGGGTGCGGTATCGGGGGGGCGCGTTCCGCGTGATGGGGTTGGCCTCGGAACCCTCCGAGCGCGGTTCGCATGTCGTGGTCCAGGCCGAGCGTCGCGCAGTGGGCGCCCCGCCCGTCGCCGACCCGTCGGACCGCCCACCGGCGCCGAAGCCCGGGGCGGGGTGGCTGGAGTCGTGGCCCGGGCGCCGGGTCGTGCCCTCCCGCCCGTGCGCCGAGGTCTTCCGCGAGTGGCTGGCGCACCGCGGCGAGGAGGGATCGGAGCTGGCCGGCACCCTGCGGGACGCGGCGCGGATGTGGGGGGCGATCCGAACGGTTGTGGACGGTCGGGAGTACGCGGGGGAGTCCGTCTGGGAGGAGGAACTCGCGGAGGAACTGCTCGACGTCGCCTGGACCGAGATCGGCGGGCGGCTGGGCGAGCGCCTGTCCCGCTCGATGTCCGGGGGCCGCGCCCGAATCTGTTCCGGGGCCCTGCTAGCCCGGCGGACGGCCTCGTGGCTGGTGGCGGCGGCGCTGCGGTCGGCGGAGCCGGACGACGAGCGCGAGAAGGATTGGATCCTCGACGCCCTTGAGGACGTGCAACCGGACCAGCACGCCCACCTGCGTCGTCGCTGGCGTCGAAACGGGCAGGGGACGCGTCCCGAGGACGAAGGGATGGACCGGCCCGGAATGGATTTCCCCAACCCACCGTAAGCAGGAATCGAACGCCTATGAGCATCCTCGAAAAACTGTTCGGAAAGAAACCCGCGCCGAAACCCCAGATCGAGGCCCCGCCGGCTCTCCCCGTGCGCTGCCCGTACTGTCTGACCACCTTCGAGCACGACGGCGACCGTCGGAAGCACGAGAAGTGCCCCGATCCGGCCTGCGGTCATCCCATTCCCTCGGAATACCTCGAGTACTACCACGTGGCCCCGCCGTTGTTCCTGCCCATGATGGGCTGGCGGCGCTCGGGCAAGACCCAGTACCTGCACGGCCTGACCGACATGCTTTCGGGCGCGGCGCGGCTCTGGAAGGAGTTCACGTACTACCCGCTGAACGAGGAGACCTTCGGCTTCCTGCAGCGGGTGGACCAGGCGCGGGCGGACGGGGTGTTGCCGGAGCGGACGGAGCTCGGCGAGAAGGAGGTCTTCCTGCTCCTGATGCCGAAGATTCCCCGCTGGGGCGGGCGCACGCTGGTGCTGCGCGACGTGGCGGGGGAGCATTTCGACCGGTTCACCCTGCCGAAGGAGCAGACCGGCCACCTCCTGCATTCCCGCACCTCCCTGCTCATGATCGATCTGGCGCGGGGCGTCCGGGAGGCGGGCGCGCGGGCCGCGGACCCGGTCGGGCTGCGCATCGAGCAGCACCTCCAGCGCTACGTCATGGGCCTCAAACGGGTCGGGGTCCGCTTCTCCCCCTCCGAACCCCGCAACATCGTGGTCGTCGTCACCAAGGCCAGCCAGGTGCCGTCCCTGCCGCCCCACCTCCTCCATTCCCTCGACGACGATCCGTTCCGGGAACGCCGCTGGCATGCCCCCCATCCCGTGCCCGGCAAGGGCGAGGACGAACTGGAATCCTATCTGGAACGGCTGGAACGCATGAGCGCCGAACTGGCGCATTGGTTCGGGTCGCTGCCGGGGGGCAACGACATCCGCAACATCGCCCGCGACCATCACATCCAGCTCCGGTTCTGCCTCACCTCCGCCATCCCCGGCGGCGTGGAACCCGTGGCCGACGGACGGGACCTCGCCCTCGGCAACCGCGATCCGCTGCACATCCTCGATCCCCTCCTGCTCGCGCTCGAGCTCGAGGTGCCCGGCGGGCGGGCCGGACGCACGGTGCCCACGCAACCCCAACCCGAATTCGCGGTGGCGTGACGCGCCGGACCCCGCGGCGCCCGGCGCACCCCGCGCGTCGGGCGCATTGACCGCCGGGGACTCCCTGACATTCGATACCCCCACCCGCAGCCCGATCCCTCGTCCGTACCTGTCGTCATGAGTGCCGAAACCGATCCACGCGTCCTCGAACTCCAGAAGCCGGATGTCACCTCCCGCATCTTCGGTCTGGGCCGCAGCCGCGTGCGCATTCCCGGCGGCACCTGT
>CAZSOV010000046.1:0-33963 GCA_964608505.1 uncultured Verrucomicrobiota bacterium | reverse complement strand
GCGTGAGGGCACGCGGCCTACAACTTCCGCAGCCTCCCTTGTAGGCCGGGTCCCCCGACCCGGCGCACGTTCGCTCACCCTTTCGCCACCGCGGCGATCACCCCCGCCACGATCAGTCCCGCGAGAACGGCCAGCAGGATCTTCACCCAGCTGTAGGGGCGATCCCCGGCGATGGCGCCGGTACAACCGTTCACCACGACCTGATAGCTCTTCCGCCCATACACATAGCTCAGCAGCCAGACCGGCGTGAGGATGTGCTTGAAGGTCTGCGCCGAGTAATCCGCGTCCACGTCCAGGTTCCGATGCGTGTCGCCCGGCACCTCCGCCGCGCAGAGGGCCCGGACCTTGCCGTCCATCACCTGGCGCGAACGTTGCGCCGCCGCGATGAGGTCCAGTTGGTACTGTTCCACCACCCACCCCGCCACGTACCCCGGGTCGTAGGGTTTCAGTTCCGTCTTGGTCGGGAACGGCTCGATCTTCGCCAGCAGATCCCCACGCACCCCCTTCGAGGCGGCGACGAGTTCATCGTCGAAGAAATGCGAGAGCCGGCCCGAACTCCGTTCCCACCGGACCTTGCGCACCTGGCGGGTCTGGGTGTTGCCCTGGGCGTCCCGGTAGCTTTCGGTCACGTAATAGTAGTAGCCCGACTCCGCGGTCCACCGGGCATGGACCCGGGCGTCGAACGTCCAGTAGGGCAGGTAGACGCCGTGGACGGTATCGGTGATGGCGGCATGCCGGAGGCGGTTCGGGGCGAACCAACGTGTCGCGTACCAGCGGCGCATCTGTTCGCGCACGTTGGCCTCCGGGACCATGAACGGGAGCAGGCTCTCGGGCCGGATCGGCGCCTGGTTTTGTTCGACGGGCACGATGGCGGGCGACCCGCAGAAGTCGCAGCGCTGCGCCACGTGCTTCGGTTCGAACACGGAGATCGCGTTGCAGTTCTGGCAACGCACCGACCGCGTCTCGGCCTGCCAGCCGCGCTGCTCCGGTTTCAACCCGCGCAGGGCCGTCGCCAGGTCGTTCTCCCCGATCAGCTGCCCGTCGCCCGCGAGCTTGGCCGGCGACACCGTGGAGCAGTAGGGACAGACCAGCGCGCTCCGCGCCGGGTCCCAGCGGGCATCCGCCCCGCACGCCGGGCACGCGAACTTGTTGAGGGCCGACAGCTCCGCCATGGCCGTGGCTCAGGAACGAAGGAACTCCTCGAGGGCCGCGCTCGAGACCCGCCAGGCGCTCCCGATCTTTTTGCCCTTCAACTCGCCCGCCTCGAGCGAGCTCACCACGTCCGCCTCGGTGACTCCCAGGCTTTGGGCCACTTCCGCCGGGGTCAGCATCTTCGGCAACACCGGCGGCACGCCCCCGGCCGCGGCCGCGGCGGCGGCGACCGGCGCGGCCCCGACCCCGGGCACGGGCGGCGTCGCCTGCGGCTGATTCATCTGCGCCGCCAACTGCTGCGCCATTGCCAGTCCGATGCCGAGCTGCGCCGCCGCGCTTCCCGTCCCGCCCTCGCCCTTCTCCAGCCCCTGCGCCATCTGGAACTTCACGTAATCGTTCAGGTTGCCCACGGCCGACATGCTCGACCGCTTGTCGATGGCCGCCTCGACCTCGGGCGGGACCGAGGCGTTCTCCAGAATGAAACTCGTGATCTCGATCCCGTACTTCGTCGTCGTCTGCGGGTTGATCAACGGCAGGATCGCGTCGCCCACCTCCTGGTAGCGCGTCGCCAGGTCCAGCACCGGGATGCGCGCGCTCGCCACGGCGTCCGTGAATACGCTGACGATCCGCGAACGCATCGTGTCGTGGAACTCGTCCAGCCGGAAATGATGGTCCGTGCCCGCCACCTCCTTCAGGAACACGCGCGGATCCACGATCCTGAAATCGAACGTCCCGAACGCCCGCACCCGCACGATGCCGAAATCGGCGTCCCGCATCATGATCGGGTTCGAGGTGCCCCACTTGTTGCCGCTGAACAGGCGGGTGACGACGTAATACACGTCGGCCTTGAACGGCGATTCGAACCCGTACTTCCAGCCCTTCAGCCGGCACAGGATCGGGAGGTTGTCCGTCACCAGGGTGTGCTTGCCGGGCCCAAAGGTGTCCCCGAACTGCCCCAGGTACACGAACTGCACCGCCTGGCTCTCGCGCACGATCAGCTGCGCGCCCCGTTTGATTTCCTTGTCCTCGTCCGGCCACCGGAAACTCAAAGTGTCGCGGGAGTCGTTCTCCTCCCATTGCACGATCTCCCAGGCCTGGGATTTCAGGAAGTTCAGGATGCTCATCGTCGTCGTCGTCGCCGTGGTGTTGCCCGCCTCCCGTTTTGCGAAAGCGGTGGAACCAAGGACGACTCAGGCGATAGGTGAGTTGCAGGAAACTCGCCAGCAAAAACACGTCGCACGCCCGTTCCTCTCATCCCTCCCAATCCTCCATCCTCCCGCTCCCCCCTCAACGCCAGACGCAATCCCCCGCCGCCGCCTCGCGCTCCCCGTCGTTCTCCCTCCTTCCGGAGATCCGCTTGCGCTCGGGCCGCACGCCGCCGTCATCCCGGTGATCCAACCCGACCGAGTACAACCGGTATCCCTCCCCGCCACCCCGCGTGTAGCGCAGGGGCCGTCCGTCCATGCGATCCGCCGGCACCCGGTCCAGGAACCGCGGCGACAACGCGGCCAGCGACTCCGGGTACTCCCCGGTCGCCAACCGGTGCCGCTCCAGGGCCACGCCCACCCGCGCCAGATCGCACCGGACCTGGCCTTCGAACGTCCGGTCCAGGAACTTTCCCAGGGCCGGAACCAGCATGCCCGCGATGAAAAGGAACTCCGAACGTTTCACCTCCACCACCCGGGCGTCGAAATCGGGCAACCCGGCGTGCACGCGCCCCGGCCCGGCGTCATCGATCAACCCCTGGATATACCGTCCGTGCGCCACCTGATTCTGCCGGACCCAACCCCACGGCATCGCCGCCAACAGACAGCGGGCCGGACCCTCCACCCCGTTGGAAGCGATCATGTCCAGCTGCGCTGCCAGGTTCCAGCGACTCGCCACCATCCGCTCGTACATCATGTCCGCGACGGCCCGTTCCCCGCGCAGTCCCCGCCGCGCGTCCGCCAGATAATCCCGCGTCGACAGCGCCGCCTCCAAACGCGCCAGCTGCGCCTCGGTCCAGCGCCGATCCAGACACCCCTCCCACACGGCCTGCATCGTCAGGGTGTCCATCGCGACCCGCACCAGGGTGGCGATGATCAGGGGATCGGACCGGAACCCGTCGCTCAGCCGCAGCGCGAGCAGCACGTCGTCCAGCGCCTCGTCCGTGCGTCCCTCGGCCAGCGCGGCGACGGCGTGCAACCTCAGGTACATCCCATTCCCTTTCAGCACCGCCAGGTGCGGCAGCAACGTCGCGAAGCCTTCCTCCCAGTGGACGGGAAACTGCATGCCCGACCGCGCCTTCGCCTCGGTCCGGAGCTGGTTCAGTTCCGACTCCGCCAGGGCCAAGGCCTGCAACACCGCCTTCCCGTCCGAAACCCCGGGCTCGATTTTCCGCCCGTCGTCGGCCTCCCGGAAATACTCCGCCCACAACCCCAGGTCCGTGCGCGTCCCCTCCTGCCACTCCGGCTCCGGGCGCCGCTTTCCCTTCGCGTTCGCGTAGCCCTTGAACGAATTCCGCCCCGCCTGCACCCCCAGACGCGACGCCCGTTCGACGGCCTGCGGATCGTCCCACTCCACCCGGTTTCCGCCGGCCGCGGAACCCGGCGGCACCAGGCGGTAGTTCAACAGGTCCCGGTACAACGGGATCATCGCCAGGTTCTCCGACTCCGGAATCGGCGGCGGCAGCAGCTCCCGGATCTTCAGCGTCTCCCCCCGGGCCGATAGCTCGGCGCGATATCGCCGGAAAGCCAGGGCCCCGCGGAGATTCTCCACCGCGCTCGTCAGCAGGCCGCTCGTCACCACAATCGCCGCCAACAACGCAGGCTGCACCAGCCAGAACCGCACCCCGGTCCAGCGGGCGGGGTCCTCGCGTCCGGCGCCGCCCGCATCGCCCGCATCGCCCGCATCGCCCGCATCGCCCGCATCGCCCTCCGCGGCACAGGCGCGGTTCCAGGCCAGTCGCATCATGCCGCCCGCGAGCAACCCACCGAGGCCACCCCACAAACCGGCGAGTAGGAACGACGTCGGGCTCCAGTTCCCGAACGTCAGCGCGACCGCCGCCGCTCCCATCGCGCCGGCTCCCAGGAAGCCGCCGACCCCCAGCAACCCCACCCGCCCCCAGCCCATCGCCTCGCCCGGCGCGGGCCGGCCCCGGTGCCACGGAAACCAGGCCCACCGCGACCGCGCCCAACCCAGCAACACCGCCGTGAATGCTCGTTTCATAAGCGTCTCTCCCCGCGTTCTCCTCCTGCTTCCATCCCTCCCCATCCCACGGCCCCCGGTCCGGCGGCGTCCTCCACCGCCTACAACTCGCGTTCTTCGTCCGTCGACCATTCCCGGAGTCGTGCCTCGTGGGCGCGGGCGACGGACAGGAGACTGCCCGATTCGGCGAACGCCAGGCCGACACCCTCCGTTCCTTCCACGTCCGCCAGCCGGGCACTAGCCCAATTCAGACCGGCCACCATCGCCAGCGCCCCCGCCAGAACCGTCCACGGCGCGGGACGCCGCCAAAGCCGCCACCACGCCACGAAACCGCCGTGATCCGGCGTCGGCGGGTTCCGCGCCTCGCGGCCTCGGGCCGTCTCCGCAGGCAACGCCTGCTTCGCCGACGCGAGGATGTCCTCCCGCCACTCCCGCGGCGGCGGCGCCCAGGGCACCCGCGCGATTCGTTGTTCCAGGTCGTCCGGGTTCATCGCAGCTCCTCGTACAGCGGACGCAGCCGCCGGCGCAGTTTGTCCAGGCCGTACCGATATCGGCTCGCCACCGTGTTCAGCGGCAAACCCAGCAGGGTCGCGATGCCGTCGAACGTGCGTCCCTCCCAGAGCTTGAGGTGCACCACCTCCCGCTGTTCCGCCGGCAAGGCCCCCAACCCCTCCCGCAACGCCCGCCGGAACTCCCCCTCGTCCGGATCCGGCGTCGACGCGAACATCGTCGGTGCCGCGGCCCCGAGTTCCTCCACGACCGCCTCCCGCACGCCGCGCCGGCGAAACAGGTCGATGGCGCCGTTGCGCGTCAGGCGCAGCAGGAAACCCCGCTCGTCCCGGACGCCGTCCAGAAACCCCGGCTGCCGCGCCAGCTTCACGAATGCCTCCTGGAGCAGGTCCCGCGCGTCGGCCTCCGAACGCGTGAGATTCAGGGCGAACGCATGCATCGCCGCCGCATGCGCGTCGTACAACCGCCCCAGTTCCGCCTCGGGAGACATGTCCACCGAAAGGACGCGCCGGCACGCGGGATTTGTCTAGCGCCCGTCCGCGGGCCGGCAATGGGGTCAAACATCGACATTTGACATTTCGATTCCGCGGCACCCTCGCGCCGCCGTGCCCAACCCGAGGACCGAGGCTCTCGGCTCGGCCACGAAACCCCAATGGTCATGGTTTGCCCCCCCGGGCTTCTCCTCCCCTCCCATCCCGGGACGGGATCAGGTCGGGAGGGAATCCTGCCCCCCGCCCCGCAACGTGAACCGGAACGTCGCGCCCTTCCCCGGTTCGCTCTCGGCCCGCACCTCGCCGCCGTGCGCCTGCACGATGTGCTTCACGATGGACAGCCCCAGGCCCGTTCCGCCCTGGTCCCGGGAGCGCGCGGCGTCCACCCGGTAGAAGCGTTCGAACACGCGGTCGAGGGCTTCCTTCGGGATGCCGGGGCCGTCGTCGGTGACCCATAATTCCACCCGCGGCTCCGCCGCCGGTCCCAGGCACGCGCCGCCGACGGTGACCGAGCCACCCGCCCGACCATACTTGATGGCGTTGTCGATCAGGTTGAGGAAGACCTGCTGCATGCGGTCGAAGTCCGCCCGCGCCCGGAGGTCCTCGGGCACCTGGTTGTTCAGGACGATAGCCCGATCCCTCGCTCGCGCCGCGAAGTCGTCGAGCACGCGCGCGACCAGCGGGCGCAGGGGGCCGGGCTTGGGATGCAGCACGACCTGCCGGGACTCGAGCTGGGAGATCGTCAGGAGGTCCTCGATGAGGAACCGAAGGCGCTCGGCGTGGTTCTCGATCTTCTGGAGAAACCGCAGCGCGACCGTCGGATCGTTCCGGGCCCCGTCGATCAGCGTTTCGACGTATCCCTTGATGTGCCCCAGGGGCGTGCGCAACTCGTGCGACACGTTGGCCACGAACTCGCGCCGCGTGTTCTCGAGCCGCTTCATCCGCGTCACGTCGTGGAAGACCAGGATCACCCCGCGCAGCCAGCGCCCATCCTCCCCCGTCCCGTCCGCGAACGTCGTCGCGTTCACCTCGAGAATGCGTTCCTTGGGGTCCGGCAGCTCGAGTTCCACCCCCAGCACCTGGCCCTCCGCCCGCGCCCGTTCCTCGAGCTCCACCAATTCGCGACGTCCGAGCACCTCGAACAGGCCCCGCCCGCGCTGGTCCCCGTTCAGCTCGAACAACCGCCGCAGCGCCTGGTTCAGGATCCGCACGCGCCCGTCACCGCCCACCACGAGCAACCCTTCGCTCATGCAGTTGAACACCGCTTCCTGCCCCACCTGGCCGCGTTCCAACTCCAGCCTCAGCCGCCCCTCCGCCAGCCTGCCCTCCGCTTCCAGGCGGATGCCCCGCGACCGCTCGCGCCGCCAGCGCAGCCACCACCACGCGTTGGTGGCCCCCAGCGCCGCCACGACCCCCGCCAGAACCGCGATGAACGTCCACATCCCTCGCTATTCCTCCACGAACCGGTAGCCCACGCCCCGCACCGTATCCAGGTACCGCGCCGCGTCCCCCAGCTTCTCCCGCAACCGGCGCATGTGCGTGTCCACCGTCCGCGTGTCGATCACGTTGTCGTACTCCCAGACGTCCTGCAGCAGTTGATCCCGCGACTGCACCCGCCCCCGCCGCTGCATCAGCGTCGTCAGCAGCTTAAACTCCGTCGCCGTCAAATCCACCCGCTTGCCCCGCACCGACACCCAGTGCCGCGGCACGTCCACCACCAACTCCCCCATCTCCAGCCGCTCCGACTTCGCCTCCGACTGTTGCCGGCGCTCGATCAGCTTCCGCACGCGCAGCAACAACTCCCGCGGACTGAACGGTTTCGTCACGTAGTCGTCCGCCCCCAGCTCCAGCCCCAGCACCCGGTCGATCTCCCCCGCCTTCGCCGTCAGCATGATGATCGGCGTCGAGGCTGTCGCCGGATCCCGCCGCAGCACCTTGCACACCTCCAACCCGTCCACCTCGGGCAACATCACGTCCAGCACCACCAGGTCGGGCAAATGCAGGCGCGCCAGTTTCAACGCCTGGGCCCCGTCCCCGGCGCTCACCACGTCGAACCCCGCCCCCTTCAGATTGAACGAGATCAACTCGACGGCATCCGGCTCGTCGTCCACCACCAGTATCTTCGGCATGACGCGGAAGCTCGCTATCATCGTCCGGCAAGGTCGTTCAACCGACCCCACGTTACAAGCCCGTGACAAACCGGTGACCGACGTTCCGGACGCCCCCGAACATTGGTTTGGCCAGTTCCGGACCTAATGGTTACGATCTCGTCATGCCTTCGTCACCCTGCCGTCACGCGATCCCGCCGGATCGCGCGGTCTCCGGCCGTCTCCGGGCCCTGGCCTTGGCCCTGGCGCTCCCGCTCGCTGGCGGGCTCCCCGCCCTCGCCCAGTTCCCCGACGCCCCGCGGGCGCCACTCCCGCCCCTGCCCGAGCGCCGCGCCGCCCTGCTGAAGGAGTTCGACGCCGATCACGACGGACGTCTCGCCGGCGCCGAGCGCGAAGCCGCCCGCAAGGCCTGGGCCGCCCAACAATTCGCGCAGCGCGGCGACCGCGGCTTCTTCCAACCCCCGCCCGAACTCATGGAGGAGTTCGACCAGAACAAGGACGGCGAACTCGACGAGGCCGAGGGCCGGCGGGCGATGGAAACCATGGGCGCGCGGATGATGAAGATGCAGAAGGATTACGACGCGAACGCGAACCAGCGCCTCGACCCCGACGAGATCGCGGCCGCGCTGAAGGCCGTGGACGAAGGCAAGCTCAAGGGCATCCCCCGGATGTTCATCCAGTTCGCCGGCGGCCCGCCCGGCGGACCCGGGGGCCGGGGGCGCGGTCCGCGTGGTCCCGGGGGACCCGCCGCTCCCGGCGCGGCCGCCGAGATCGAGGAACCCGCGGAGTTGATCCACGCGGCCGACCGCGACGGGAACGGACGCCTGGACGCCGCCGAGCTCGAAACCGCCCGGGCGGCCCTGGCCCGACGCCGGGCCCAACGCGCGAGTGCCCAGCCACCCCGCCAGCCCTGAAGAACGCTGCCCGCGCCACGTGGCCCCAATCCCTTTTCGAAGTTCCCAAAACCTGCTTCCCCATGCGCGCCCTGAAACTCCTGACCGTCCTCGTGCTGGCCGCCGCCTCTGCCTCGCTGGCCGGCGCCGCCGAATCCGGCCCCGGTCCCAAGTCCGACGCCCGGGCCGAAGCGAAGCCTCCGAAGTCCGCCGGCATTCGCTTCTCCAAGACCCGGGGTTTTCAATCCGCCCCGTTCGACCTCGTCCTCGGCCCGGCGGAGATCCCGGGTGAAATCCGCTACACGCTCGATGGTTCCGCGCCCGGAGCCGGGCGCGGGCTCAAGTACGAGAAACCCATCCGGGTCGGCGGCACGACGGTCGTGCGCGCCGCGGTGGTCGGTGCCGACGGCAAGGCCTCCCGGCCCCAGACCGCCACCTATCTCTTCACCGCCGATATCCTCCGGCAATCGCCGGACGGTCTGCCGCCCGCGGGGTGGCCGATCTCGTGGGGCGAGAACACGGTCGATTACGGCATGGACCCCGCGGTGGTCGATGACCCGAAGTACCGCGCCGCCATCGAACCGGCACTCCGGTCGTTGCCCAGTTACTCGTTGGTCCTGGATCTCGCGGACCTGTTCGACGAACGGCGCGGAATCTACGGGAACGGCGGTCAGGAGGGACGCGACTGGGAACGCGTCGCCTCGCTGGAGCTCATCCGGCCCGACGGCGGCAAGGGTTTTCAGGAGGAATGCGGCGTCCGGATCCGGGGCGGGTTCAGCAGCGGCGCCTTCAATCCCAAGCACGCCTTCCGCCTGTTCTTCCGCAAGGAATACGGCGCCGGGAAACTCAAGTTCCCCGTGTTCGGGCCCGGGGGCGCGCAGGAGTTCGATTCCTTCGACCTCCGCTGCGCGCAGAACTACTCCTGGAACATCGGTGGAGACGCGCGCGGGCTTTTTCTCCGGGACCAGTTCAGCCGAGACACCCAGCGCGCGATGGGCCAACCCGCGGCCCGCGGCGATTTCGCCCACCTCTTCCTCAACGGGCAGTACTGGGGGCTCTACGCGACCTGCGAACGACCCGAGGCGTCCTTCGGCGAAAGCCATCTCGGGGGAAAGAAGGAGGATTACGACGTCGTCAAGACCGGCGGCGTGGGCGGGCGCGACGGCGGCATGGGCGTGGCCGCGACCGACGGCACCCTCGATCCGTGGCGCCGCCTCATCGAGGGCGCCAAGGCCGACCTGGCCGACAACGCCAACTATTTCCGGCTGCTCGGGCGCAAGGCCGATGGCTCGCCCGACCCCGCCCAGGAGGTCCTGCTCGATCCCGTCAACCTGATCGATTACCTTCTGGTCATCTGGTACGGCGGCAACCTCGATGCCCCCATCAGCCGGTTCGCCGGCAACCGCGCCCCGAACAACTGGCACGCCCTGCGCAACCGGACGGCCCGCGAGGGCTTCAAGTTCTTCGTCTGGGACGCCGAACACACGCTCCTCGACGTCGAGGAAGACCGCATCGGCCCGTTTCGCGGCGGGGAATCCCCCGAATCCAGCAGTCCCCAGTGGATCTTCCAGCGCTGCGCCGACAACGCCGAATTCCGGCAACTGCTCGCCGACCGCATCCACCTGCACCTCGCCGACGGCGGCCTGCTCACCCCCGCCTCCGCCCTCGGGCGGTTCCGCAAGCGGGTGCAGGAAATCGAGGAGGCGGTGATCTGCGAATCGGCGCGCTGGGGAGATTCCGGCGGCAGCTTTCCCTTCGGCGGCGGCCCCGACGGACGCCCCATGCGCCTGGGTCCCGATGGCGAACCCCGCCCCATGCCGCGCACCCGCGACGGCGAATGGCGGACCGAGGTCAACCGGATCCTCAACGACTACCTCCCCCAACGCACGGACATCGTCCGCTTTCAACTCTGGCGCCAGGGTTTCGTCTCGGAGATCGACCCGCCGAAAGCCAGCCCCGCCGCAGGCAACGCCTTCACCCTCGCCGCGAACGAAGGCGAGGTCTGGTACACCACCGACGGACTGGACCCGCGCCGCGTCGGAGGCGAACCTTCCGCCTCGGCCCAGCGCTCCTCCGGACCCGTCAAGCCGTCCGACCGCAGCCCCGTCCTCGCCCGGGTCCGGCACAAGGGAGATTGGAGCCCCGTGCTCCGTCTTCCCCACGGCACGCGGTAGCGCGCCGTCCCCGCCCCCACGCCACGCCACGCCACGCCACGCCACGCCGCCCTCGCCGTCGGCCCGGGGCCATGCCATGCCGTGCCCCCGCTCCTGGAGGACGGCTCAAGTCGCCCCGCGGGGCTTCCGATAACGGGCAGGGGGGCACGTCGCCCCCGACCACGATCGCTGCGTCCTCAGTCGGTCGAAACAGGAGCACCCCGTTGGGCATCATTCACACTCGGGTCGTCTCGGTCATCATGGCCGCAGCCGCGGCCCTGCTGGCACTCGCGGTCCGTTCGGTCGGCTCGTCCACGCCGAACGCCGATCCGATCCCGATCCGGA
This sequence comes from uncultured Verrucomicrobiota bacterium, assembly GCA_964608505.1. Taxonomy (GTDB): domain Bacteria; phylum Verrucomicrobiota; class Verrucomicrobiia; order Limisphaerales; family CAIMTB01; genus CAIMTB01. The sequence goes on along the minus strand of CAZSOV010000046.1, from coordinate 23,125 downwards.
TCGAGATGGCCAAGCTCTGCTTCCGGAACGTCAATCTGAACGACGCGACCGCCGCCTATCGCACGTTCGTCGAGGAATCGGGCCGCCGCCAGGGCAAGACCTACCGCGTCGACGTCCGCGTCTTCGACGAGGTCGCAGCCTTCGAAGCCACCCTTCACCAGGGCCCCGTGCAAATGGCCGTGCTCGAGGCCTGGCAGTACCTGACCACCGACTTCCGGGGACGCATGAAGCCGTACTTCAGCATCCGCGAGAACGGGCGGGTCGGGCGACGCTACCGGATCTACACCCGACGCGACGGCGGCCTGGACACCCTCGCCTCCCTCCGCGGCCAGCCCCTCCTCCGGTCCGAACTCGGCAACGCCAACGGCGCCAACGTCTGGCTCGAGTCCCTCCTCCTCCCGACCGCCGGCATGGGTCCGAACTCCTTCTTTGGCCGCCAGCAGATCTTCGCCAAACCCACCGCCGCGGTCCTCCCCGTCTTCTTCCGCAAGAACCCGGCCTGTCTCGTCGACGAGACGGCCTTCGACCTGATCGCGGAGCTCAATCCGCAGGTGGGCCAGCAACTCCAGGCCATCGCGTCCTCCGAAAGCCTCGCCGACGTCATCATCTGCCTGAGCACCCGGGACTGGGTTTCGGAGCAGGAGCTTGCCGACACCATCGGGACCCTCCAGGAAGCCCACCTCAGTCCCGTCGGTCAGCAAATGTGCACGCTCTTCAAGATCGACCGCATGGTGCCGTTCGAGGAGCGCCAGCTGGACACCCTCCGCCACCTCCGCACCGAGGTCGACCGCCTGCGCGCCGCCCTTCCCCCTGTGCCCGCCGAGTCCCCGAATCCCCATCCGTCCGCCTCCGCTCCCCCGGCCCCCCGTCCCTGAACGCGTCTACCGCACCTCCTCGAGCAAATCCTCCAGTTGGACGTCGTCCCCCGTGCCCGCGGCTCCCGAGGGACCCATCCACGAGAAGCCGGACAAGGTCCGGCGCGTCACCGCGTGTGGCGCTGGCGACCACGGAGTCGCCGGCTCCTCCATTCCTTCCGCAGACTTCGATCGCCCCGTGGCTTCCTGGTCGCGGCGCGCCCCTTCGAAGGTGGCCGGGGGTTTCAACCCCCGGAACGGGTGCATTCCAAAAGCTTCCTCGTCGCGGAGCGACGTCCGAAGCCTTCGGCATCCATGCCTTTCCCAAGGCACGCGTGTCGAACGTCGCTCCGCGACGGGGAAAGAAGAGTAGGTGTGACCGGGGCCTGAAGGCCCCGGCAACCCTCGTGCGTCGCTCCGCGACGCTGCGACTTGGCAGTCGCCGTCACCTCCCCCAGGGGTTCATCGAGATCACGGCTCCCACAACCCTGCCCGGCGCAACTGCTCGATCAGCCGTGGCGTGCGCCGCGGGAAGTAGTCCTCGATCAATCGTCGCGCCTCCGGGCGCCAGTGCTCGTTTCGCGTGTACAACTCGTAGGGCCCGACCTTGTACCGGTGCGCGTCCCGCCGGTAATCCCCCCAGCGCGCCGACTCCGCGACCATCGCCGCATCGACGTCCCGCACCAAGGCCTGGAACCGCGCCGCGGCCCGGGCCGGGGTCAGCACCCCGTCGCCGGTCAGATGCTTCCGCGCGCGTTCCGCGAAGAGGCGGCGGAACTCGGGCGAGCCTCGCAACCGCTGGAACAACCGCGGCGGACTGTCCGCGGCATCGTACTCGACGACGTCGTCCTCCGCCTTCTCGAGGGTGCGCTCGCCGTCCCAGACGAAGAACCGGAACGGTCCCGGGGGCTGCCGGCGGCGCGCGGCGTACCAGTTCGAGGCTCCGTCCCAATCGCCGTTGGCCCCGTAGAGATTCAGCAGCAGGTAATCGGCGAACTGCGGCAGGTCGATCAGGCGCCCGAGCTCCTCCCACGCACCGCCACCCGTCACGCCGGCGTCCAACCGCGCGATCAACCGTTTCCACGCCGCGTCATCCCCTTCGAGCAGGTTCGAACCGTTCCGCACGTCGTAGTCGCCCGGCTCGCCCCCGCCGTGCGCGGCCGCGAACGGGCCCCCCGGCCGTTCCGACGGATTGTACAGGCCCCAGTACAGGCCGTTCAGGTACAGGTGCACGAAGCGCCCCCGCGAACTCGGATGTCCCATCGCGGCCAGGCTCCCGCGCATCCACGAGTCCCGCAGGTAATCGCCCCGGCGCCGTTCCTCCCCGTTCCAGTGGAGCCACGTGTTGTTGCACCCCGCGCGCAGGATCAACTCGTCGAACTCCCGGATCCCGTCCTCGCCGAACAGCGGGAACTTCAGCTTCCCGGCGCCGTACTTCTTCCGGAACGCGAGTCGAAACGCGTGCTTCGGACTCTCCTCGGGCCGCCGGTTCCACCCGCCCTGGATCCGGATGCCGCAGTCGACCTGGAACCCGGGACCGCCGTCCGGCGCCACCCATTCCACCGAGGCCACCCGCTCCCACTCGGTGCCGCTCTCCCGCGGATGGGCGTAGATGCCGCGCGCCGTCCCGAACAGGTCCGCGACAGGCATCACGATGGACAGGCTGGGCAGGGATCTCAGCGCCGGCACCATTTCATCCCGATAGGCCGCGTGCCCCGTGATCTCCGGGTCCATCTCGTAATCCGCCGTCACCCGCTTCCCGTCGTCGAAGCCCCAGTACGCCGGAAACGCCGCCCCGGTTTGCCGGACCACGTCCGACGGAAACAGGTACGTCTGGGTGTCCGCGCCCGACGGCTCCAACCCGTCCTTGAACGCCGCCGCCCGCAGCACCGTCGTGGTCCGGATCGAGACCGGCTCCGCGTAGACCAACCCCTCGCCGGCGGTGGGCAGCGATCCGTCCGTCGTGTATCGAATCGTCGCGCCGGGGGTCTTGGTCGTGATCTCCACGAGGAACGGCTGCTCGAAAAGACCGCGCCGGACGCTGAACTTCGTGTCGGCCACTTTGCGAATCCCCTCCGCGGCGGCGCCCGCCCCGACGCCGCATGCCAGAACGAGCCCCATGACCCGAAGCAGCCGGAGCAAGGGAGGGAAGCAGGTCGGGCGGGTCGGCCCGGGGAGAGGCGCGCGGGGCATGGCGAAGTCTGGTTGGAGGGAAGGCCGGGAACCAAGGGCCAAAAGGGCCAAGGCCATCGCACCGTCCGCACCCGGCCCCTGGGCGATGGACAAAATCGGGCGTGGGGCGATCGAAGCAGGCAAAAGGAGAGGTGAAACCGGCGACTCGGCAGTCGCCGGCCCCACAACGCCATTCCGCACCGGACTTTGTCCATCGCCCCGCACCCGGCCCCGACCCCGCGGAAACGCACCTTGTTCGCGACCGGGGGTCCGGACCACACTTCGGCGCCATGACCCTTGCGGAATTGCGCCAGGCCATCGACCGCTGCGACGAGCAGATCGTGAAACTGCTCAACGAGCGGACCCGACACGTGCTCGGGATCGGCGAGATCAAGCGGGCCGCCGGACAGGAGATCTACGCCCCCCATCGCGAGCGGGCGGTGCTCCAGCGCGTGTGCCGGTCGAACGACGGCCCGATCACGGACGAATCCCTGCGGCACGTCTACCGCGAGATCATGTCCAGCGCGCTGGCGCTCGAGAAGCCGATGACCATCGCCTACTTCGGCCCCGAGGCGACCTTCACGCACCAGGCCGCGATCCGCCGCTTCGGTTCGAGCCTCCGTTACGCGCCCATGAAGACCATCGCCGACGTCTTCACCGAGGTCGCCAAGAACCGCGCCGACTACGGCGTGGTTCCCGTCGAGAACTCCACCGAGGGCATCGTCAACCACACGCTCGACATGTTCGTCGACAGCGAGCTGAAGATCGTCGCGCAGATCATCCTGCCGATTCAGCACTGCCTGCTCGGCAAGGTCGCCCGGCGCGACCAGATCAAGCGCCTTTATTCCCATCCCCAGGCCCTCGCCCAGTGCCGCCAATGGGTCCAGGTGCACGTCCCCGGCGCGGAGGTCATCGAGGCCTCCTCGACCACCCGGGCCGCCGAACTCGCCGCCCGCGGCCGCAATGCCGGCGCCATCGCCAGTTCCCTCGCCGCGGACCGCTACGGCCTCCGGATCCTCGACTCCGACATCCAGGACAACTCCAGCAACGCCACCCGCTTCCTGGTCCTCGGACGCCAGTGCGCCCCACCCACGGGCCGCGACCGGACCAGCTTCATCTTCAGCGTCACCGATTCCGTGGGGTCCCTGCACCGCGCCCTCGCCCCCCTGGCCAAGCACCGGATCAACATGACCCGGATCGAGTCCCGCCCCAGCAAACGCAAGGCCTGGGCCTACTTCTTCTTCGTCGACATCCATGGCCACGTCGAGGATGCCCCCGTCGTCCATGCCCTCGACAAGTTGGGGCGTCAGTCCAGTTTCCTGAAGGTCCTCGGTTCCTATCCGGACGCCGGCTGAACCGAACCGAACCGAACCGCAGCCCCGCCCTGCCCCGCATCGCCGCGCGCGGAACCCGGACCCCGTTCGGGAACCTCGCCTCCGCGGTGTCCGTTCCGAAATCGGACCGGCGATCGCGTTCCGGAACGCCGCGTGTTCCGGATTCGAAGCGACGGCACGCACGCCCCGGCGTCGCAACGCCGCGAGCGACCCGGAATCCCCTCCAGCGAGGCCCCGACGGCCTCGGTTCCCCCCGCCCGACTGCTTTCACCGTGCTGGCACGAACCTTGCCCAGGCAGGGCAACGCTTCGGCGGGCGACCTTCCAGCGAGTCGTCGTCCGCGGGGCGCGAAATCCATCCCGTTCATGAATCCCCAAGCCCATTCCACTATGACCTTCGAGGCCGGATCCACCGTCCCTGCCCCGTCCCTTCCGTACACCATCCCCGTCTTCGGCTCGTGGCCGGAGGCGGACGGCGACGCGGATCCGGGCGCGCCTCGCGCACCGCGGACTCCGGGATTGAGCCCCCGTCTGGCCGGCGTACCCCGCGCCTTCACGACCCGTCGGATTCCCTCCCACTGGATGAACGGCATGGCCGCCACGGGAAGTCCGGAACCCGGGGACCTGGTGTTGGCGCGGGTCACTCAACTGGGGCAACACGCCAGGCTTCATCTCGGCGACGGACGGCGACGGCAGTTGTTCGAGGGCGACGAGATCGTCGTGGCCTACGGAAACCGCTACGCCTCGGATCAGTACGAATCGGAGGTGCCGCCGAACCTCGGCACCTGCCATCTGGTGGCGGGCGGGGGATTGGCCGGAAGGGTGACCTGCCAGCACCGAAGCATGCGCCGTCCCACGACGCTGCAACCCCTGGGATTGATCACCCGCGGCGGGGACGGCGGCGTGCTGAACGTGATGGACGGCGCGCTCCCACACCTCCCCGCGCCGGAACCGGGATTCGTGCCGACGCTCGCGGTCGTGGGTTCGTCGATGAACTCCGGCAAGACCACGGCCGCGGCCCATCTGACCCGGGGTTGGAGCCGCAGCGGACGACGCGTGGGCTATATCAAAGCCACGGGAACCAGCGCAGGGGGAGATCCCGGCTGGCTGGCGGACGCGGGAGCCGTGGTGACGCTGGACTGCGTGGATGCGGGCTACGTGACCACCTACCGGGTGCCGGTGCCGGTGCTCGAACGATCGATCCTGAATCTCCTGGCCCACGTGCAACGCGCCGGCGTGGATGTCGCGCTGCTCGAAATCGCGGACGGCCTTTTCCAGGAGGAAACGGCGGCCCTGCTCCGGTCCGAACTGAGTCGCCGCTATTTCGGGGGCGTGCTGTGCGCGGCGGGGGACGCCATGGGCGCCGCGATGCTGACCTCCACCCTCGCCGCCGGGGGACATCGGTTGCTCGGCGTGACCGGGTTGCTCACGAGCGCCCCGTTGCAGGCCGCCGAGGCCGCCCGAGCCACCGGACTCCCCGTCTGGAACACCCTCGATCTGGCACTGCCGTCCGTGGCGTCGGAAATCCTGCACCAAATCCCGTCCGGCGCATGAACGCTGCCGTTGCCAACGAACGCCTCCCGCGGAACGGGTGCGAGCCGCGCCGACCCGGGCTCCATCCCTCGTCCGGCTGCCGAAGGTGGATTCCCGCCGGCGGAGGGGCGCCTTTGGAGGCCTGGTTCCAGGCGGCCCACGCGCCCGGACGCCCCTCGGGAACCCTCGTCGCGGTGCACGGGATCGCCCGGGACGCGCTGGAGCAAGCGGTCGCCTGGGGAGATTTCGCGCGGACCCACGGACTCGCCCTGGTCGCGCCCCGCTTCCCGCATGCGACGCATCCAGCCTATCAGCGACTCGGCTCCGGTCCCGGCCCCGGCAAGGATCGGTCCGACGAGGTCTTGGTTCGCTTGCTGGCCTGGCTGGAGACGGAAGGGTGCGCGGTGCCCCGGCCCTGGTATTTCTTCGGACATTCCGGAGGCGCGCAATTCGCCCACCGCTTCGCGCTGTTCCATCCGTCCTCCGTCGATGGACTGCTCCTCTCCTCGGCCGGTTGGTACACCCTCCCGGACAACTCCAGTCCGTTTCCTCACGGACTGGGCGCCGGCTTCCGCCGGGTGAGCGCGGGCCAGCTTCGCGCCTTCCTCTCGATCCCGACGCTGGTGACCGTCGGAGCCCTCGACGTCGAGCGGGACCGCAGTCTCCGCCGCGATCCACGGCTCGACGATGTCCAGGGGCGGGATCGGGTGGCGCGGGCGCGCTCCTGGGTGCAGGCCATGCGGCGGAGCGCGATGACCTGGGGCTGCTCCTCCAGCCGGATCGCCCTGGCGGAATTGCCGGGCGCCGGACACGCCTTTCGGGATTGCCTGGCGTCCGGTCTTCACGAGGTGACCGCCCGTTTTCTGGACGAACTATCCGCGCCGTCGGGCCGAAGCCGAGCGCCCCGCCCGGCGGCGGTGGACGCCGCACCCCGATGAGACTGCCCAGAATCACCGGGGGCCGGAGAATGCGCTGGGTCGCCTGCCTCGTCGCGGGCGGCATGGTACGGGCCGGACTGGGCATCGGCATCGCCCTGACCCTGCGCCGGGCGTGGGAGTCGGGACTCCATCCCGACGGGCGACCGGGGATCGTGATGTCTTCGCTGCTGCTGCTCCTGCTGCTGGCGGGGGAATACGGACTCCGCGTCGGCGAGGGAATCTGCGCCGAATCCCTCGCGCAACGCTACGTGCGGGTGGTCCGTCGCCGACTCCTCGTTCGCCTCCTCGCGACCCCCGCGACGGACGGGGAGTCCGGATCTGGTGAACGCGGCACCGGCGCGGACTTTGCCCGCGTCACCACCGACCTCGCCTCCCTGCGTCACTGGGTGAGTCGCGGGTTCACCCGCGCCATCACCGCATCCGCCGTGCTCGCCTGCCTCCTGCTGGCCCTCGTCATCCCGCGTCCCGGACTGGCCCTCGCCTGCTTGCTGGCTGCCGTTCCGTTGGTCGTCCTGGGTCGGGTGCTGGCCCGCCGCCTGGGCGCGGCTGAACGAGCCGCCCGCCGCCGCCGGGGACAGCTGGCCAACCGGATCTTCACCCTGCTCCGGACGGCCCCCGTCGACGCGACACGGGGCATTCCAAGCCGGGAAATGCTCCGCATCGGACGCCTGAGCCGGCGGCTGGGACGCGGCCAGGTGCGGCGCGTCGGATTCGGGGACGCCCTGCGTCGTCTGCCCGAACCCTTCCCCCCGCTGCTGCTGGCGGCCTTCGCCTTCGGAACGGCCGCCACGACCGGCACGACGCCCGCCGCTTCGGACATCGGCTACGGGGTGGTGCTCCTCTCGCTCGCCGGCTCGTCCGTCCGCGACCTGTTCGATGCCTGGAAACAGCGGGTCGTCTTCGAACAGGCGCGCGGGAGATTCGCCCGCCTGCGACGCGCCCGACCCGGGAACGATGCCGGACCAACCTCCGGCCCCGTGGTTTCCGAGCGGTCCATCCCGCCCCGTTGCCCCTCCGGCAGGTCGACGATGCCCGCCGGCACCGGCGATTGACCGAGGCGGCGTCTCGGCGACGGAAGGCCGATCACTGGGGCCAGAGCACCGCGACGCGGAACACGCCCGCGGATTCGGGACCGTCCGCCGGCACCTCGAACACCCCGCCGCCCTGGGGTCCGGGACCCTCGGCCAGATTCAACGCCTCCCACTCCCGCAGGTCCCGCGAGGCAAGCCGCTCAAGCCGGTACCGCCGGCCCGTGACGCGCGGCCCGAACAGCACCCGCCAGCCCGCCCCGGCGACCCGCGAGAGCCCCACCACGAACCGGGATTCGCGCCGCGTCGGGTCCGTTCCCGCCAGGTGCTCCTCCGCGTTCGTCCGTCCGTCCTGATCGAAATCGTCCCGCGGCCCGATCCCCGGCGTTCCCGGCACCGCGTTCGTCCCGAAGAAATGCCGCGCCCACCAACCCGGCAGACGCCCGGGGTCGGCTCGATCCTCGTCGGCACTGCCCGCCCCGAGCAGACTGAACGGAGCCGATCTTCTTCGAACCCCGTCCCGTTCCGAGACGACTTCCACCGTGTGCCGGGTCCGGAGTCCGAGCCCGGCGAGGAGCACGTCGTGACGGACTCCGACCTCCCCCGAATCGATCCGGACCGGCTCGTTGCAGACGGAACCGGAGCGCACCTCCAGCCAGCTCGTCGCGGGTTCGGGCGTGCTCCAGGAGACCACCGCTTCCGTGAGGCCGGCGTCGACCCGGACCGCGCCGGGCCCGGCGGCATCGAGCGGCACCAGGTCGAATTCCAGCGTCGCCACTCCGGCACCCGGCACGCTCGCGTCAGCGGTCAGCGTTTCGAAGCCGTCCAGCGAGACGCGTACCGAATAATCCCCCGGCGGCAGATCCACCGTCCCGAAATATCCCGTGCCATCCGTGACGAGCACCCGTTCGACCGGACCGCAGACCCGGACCTCCGCGCCGTCCGCGGCCCGGCGCTGGTGCGCGAGCCGGACGGCGCCGTGCAGATGACCGGTATTCGGCGACGTCTTCCAGACCGCGACGGGCGGAGTGGCGGGCGCGGCAAACGGCGGTTCGGGGGAACCGGGCGACGGCCGCGTCAGGGCCGCGAGGAACTCCTCGCGCGATCCATCGAGGGAGGCGCCGGAATACGCGTACACGAGGACCCCGGACGCGGCGTTTCCGGCGGAGGTCGGGCGACGCGCGAGCCGGATCTGGGCCAGGCTGTTGGAGGTCGAGTTCAGATAGCAGCCGAGCCCGATGGCCGCCCGACGGCGGTACTGGTGGTCCTTGATGAAGACGTTCCAGCTCGCCAGCGCGGAGAAATGCTCGGTCTGCCGGAAGTAGGCCATCGGGAGGTTCCAATCGAGGATCCCCTCCTCCATCCAGGCCCGCCAATCCTGCAGGACGCTCGCGTAGGCCGCCGAGGTCGGCCACTGCGCCGTCGTGCTGATTCCGGGCGCGAAGGTGATGGTGGCCGCGGAGATTTCGAGCGCCGGACGCTCCGCCAGCGCGTGCAGGTACACCTTCCGCACCAGGCCCGTGATCTGGTCGCGGCGGAACTGCAGCCAGCCCGGATCCGTGCCCGAGGGCCGCCCGGTCCGCCGGTTCCGGGCATTGAATCGCTGCACCGCGACGTCGTTGTACCCCCAGTCGCTCCCGGCATAGCGGATGTAATCCCAGTGCAGGCCGTCGATGGGATACCGTCGGACGAGATCCATCGCGACGTTGAAGGTGTGCTCCTGGACCCCCGGATGCCCCGGATCGAACGCGTAGTTCGCCCCATCCCAGGTCGCGCCCGCGGACGACCGCGTCAGCCATTCCGGGTGCCGGCGGTACGGATGATCCGGCTGCGGGGGCGACGCGGACTGGTTGTTCCAGATGTTGAAGGCCACCACCCACGCATGAATCGCGAGCCGCGGGCCCGACGCCGTGTCATGAGCCAGTTCCAGCAGGCGTCCCAGCGGATCGAAGCCCGCCGCCACGTCCGCCGCCTTCGGCTCGAACGCACTCTCGTAATAGGCGTCCCCCCGCTTGCGCACCTCGACGAACAGGGCGTTGAACCCGCCCGCACGCGCATCCGCGACCAGGCGCCGAACCTCCCCCTCGTTGCGCAGTCCGGCGTGAAAGGTGTCGACCCACAATCCGCGCAGTTCCTCCGCGCCGCGCACCGGGTCCAGGAGCAGAAACGGGATCGCGAGCACGAGCACGAGGCGGGCCGGGCACGGCAGGGCCCACAACCACGGAACGGGCCCCCTCCCTCGCGACGCGAGCCGCCCATGCCGGTTGGGCTTCATTTCCGCACGAGCCAGGCCACCAGGGAAACCACCGCGCTCAGCACGAGGCAGGTCACGATGGGGAAATGAAAACTGAATCCGTCCCGGGAAACCCGGATGTCCCCCGGCAACTGCCCCAGCCAGCCCCGACCGACGCCCGTCCACAGCAGCAGCCCCAGACCCGCGATGGCGAGCCCCGCGAACGTCAGGAACCGGCCCAGTTCGGTCATGGCAGCTCGGATCGACACCGACATGGGTCGCCCGGCTCCGGGGAGCCGGGCCACGGCCGGGACGCTCGGGACGGGGCCCGTCCGACCGCGGGGCGGTTTACTTCACCCACTCGCCCGCGCGCTTCTCGACGAGGCTGCGCTCGAGCGTGACGTACTTCGGAAGCCCGCCCTCCATCGGCGGCCTCACCTCGCCCTCGATCAACGGCGCGGCGTACTCGACGAACTTCTCGTTCGGCAGGAAGCCGTCCTCCGCGATCCAGTCCCGGGGCACGAAATGCTCCACGTTCGCCACCTCGGCCAGCGGATGCAGCGCGGTCGACCAGCGGATCCGCCCCTCCGTCGTCTCGCGGACGATCTTGACCATGTACCCGCTCTTGCCCTCGACGGCGGCGCGGACCGCGGATTCGCCGCAGGCAAACGCGTTCGACACGTCCGTGAGGCTCGCCTGGTGGGCCGCGGCGCGTTGCGCGTACCCGAGCAACACCGTGCGGGTCTTGGTGCCGAGCTTGGCCTGGACGAGTTCCTTCAGCTTCTCGGCCGCGCCGGCCAGCACCGGGTGCCCGAAGGCGTCCAGCCGGGATTTGTCGGCGCCGATCTCGTCGCCGTTTTCGTCCTTGATGCCCTCGCCGACGACGATGACGCAGTACTTGTGGGCCGCGACGGTCTCCTTGATCCGGACCAGGAGGGCATCGAGGTTGTACCGGATCTCCGGCACCAGGATGATGTGCGGCGGGTTCGCGGGATTCCCGCGCTTCGCCAGCACCGTGCCGGCCGCGATCCAACCCGCCGAACGTCCCATCACCTCGATGATGCAGCAGGAACCGTCGTCGGTCGCCATGCTCCCGACATCGAACCCGACCTCCATCACGGTCGTCGCGCAGTACTTCACCACGGAGCCGTACCCGGGGCAGCTGTCGGTGAAGGGCAGGTCGTTGTCGATGGTCTTGGGCACCCCGATGACGCGGAGTGGATAGCCGCGCTTGATGGCTTCCTCGTGAATCTTGTGGGAGGTGTCCTGCGAGTCGTTGCCGCCGGCATAGAAGAAGAACCGGATGTTGTGCGCCGCCAACACCGCGAACAGCCGGTCCATGTCGCGCGCCGCGCGCTCGGGCTTCTTCTTGAAATCCACCTTGTACCGGCAGGTGCCCAAGGCCGCCGCGGGGGTGTACTTCAGCCCCTCGATGGCCTTCTGGCGCTCGTCGTTCAGGTCGATGAGATCCTCGTTCAGGATGCCCAGGATGCCGTTGAGACCCCCGTAGATCTCCTCGATGGCCTCGTGACGGCCCGCTTCGGTGATGACGCCCGCCACGCTCGCGTTGATGGCACACGTGGGTCCGCCCGACTGAGCGACCAGCAGATTTCCGGTGAATTCAGACATAGATCGATAGGTCGGTCGGGCCCTCCACCGCTCGCCTGGCGGTTTCCAGTCTCGCGCGGCCCAACCGGCCGTTCGACCATGCCGGACCGCATCGCGAACCGTCAAAACGTTATTCGGGCGCACCCCTTGAATCCGGGTTCCCTCCCCCGCAGACTGGCCGCCCGATGTCCGAGTCGTTTCGACGCTGGACGGAAACCGCCGAGACCTTCTTCCTCGAAGTCATCTTCGAGCAGAGGCGCGGGCGCCTGGCCACCGTGGTCCGGGGCACCCTGCGCGTCCTGTCCCATTTCTATCTCTTCGCGATCAAGTGCCGCCGGATCCTCTACGACACCCGCATCATCCGGGACACCACCCTCGGCGTGCAGGTCATCGCCATCGGCAACCTGACCGTCGGCGGCACCGGCAAAACCCCCGTCGTCGAGAAGTTCGCCCGCGAACTCCGTGACCAGGGGCGCACCGTCGCCATCCTCTCCCGCGGCTATCGCTCCAAACCCCCACCCCTCTCCCGCCGCTTCATCGACCGCCTCCTGCTCCGCCGCGAACAAACCCCGCCCCGCATCGTCTCCGACGGCCTGTCCCTCCGCCTCGACTCCGAGAGCGCCGGCGACGAGCCCTTCATGCTCGCGTCCAACCTCAAGGACGTGATCGTCCTGGTCGACAAGGACCGCGTCAAAGCCGGGCGCTACGCCATCGAGAAGTTCGGCTGCGACACCCTCCTGCTCGACGACGGGTTCCAGTACTGGAAGCTGCGGGGCCGCCGCCAGGACGTCGTGCTGATCGACTGCCAGCAACCCTTCGGCAACGGCTACCTGCTCCCCCGCGGGATCCTGCGCGAACCCGCGTCGCACGTCGCCCGCGCCAGCGTGATCTTCATCACCAAGAGCGACGGCAAGACCCAGGCCCTCCGCGAACGCCTCGCCAGCCTCAACCCCCGCGCGCCCGTCATCGAGTGCGTCCACCACCCGCTCTACTTCGAGGACGTCTTCACCGGCGAACGCCAGGAAATCGCCTACATCAAGGGCCGTCGCGTCGCCGCCCTCAGTGGCATCGCCCAACCCGAGAGCTTCGACGACGGCCTCCGCAAACTCGGCGCCGACCTCGTCTACACCAAGCGCTTCGCCGACCATCACCGCTTCACCCAGCAGGAGATCCTCAACGCCATCAACCGCAGCAAGAAGCGCATGGCCCAAGTCCTCATCACCACCCAGAAGGACGCCGTCCGCTTCCCCAAACTCGACCGCCGCGATCTCCCCATCCTCTTCATGCGCGTCGAGATCAAGATCATCTCCGGCGCGAACGACTTCCGCGATTGCGTGAACAAGATCTGCTTCCGCTGACCCGCCCCCCCGCCCGCGGCGCGAGCCGCCGTTCATCCCGGGTCTCCCCGCCTTCGACCCACCCCCCTTGCCCGCCCGTTCCTCCTGGCTTACCCGTAGCCCGTCATGCTCCGCCCTGCCCCCGCGGGTCCGCGCCCCTCCCCGGGCACCGGCCGGCTTGCCCTGGCCCTGGCCCTGACCTGCGCTTTCGCCTGCGCCGGCACGGCCTCCGCCCTGCCCCAGACCGCCCCTTCCGAGGCCCGGATCGTCTCCGTCACCCGCGCCCGGGACGGTCGACTCCGCTTCGAGGTCGCCTCCACCCCCGACGTCTATTTCGTCCTCCACCGCAGCCGGGACGTGTCGTTCTCCGTCCCATCCCCCGTTGCCATCCGACTGGGCGAGGCACGCACCACCACGATCCAGGAACCACTCGGGGCCAATGGTCCCGGCGGCTTCTATCGCATCGTCCAGCATCGCCGCGACAACCCCGCCGACACCGACGGCGACGGCCTCCACGATCTCGCCGAGCTCGCGACCCCCATCGCCCTCTCGCCCCTCAACCCCGCCAAGCGCATCGATTTCCGCCACGGCTGCGCCACCCTCCCCGACCGCGAGACGTTCAAGACCCTCTCCTACCAGGGCGACCAGGTCGCCATCGACACCCACCTCAAGGGCATCGAGTTCGTCAAATTCCAGATCGAGAAGGCCGACACCGCAAAGCCCGAACTGTTCTTCATCAACACCGTCACCCACCGGTCCCATCCCTCGTTCATGTCCGCCGTCGGCATCGCGGGCGGCGGCCGGCCCGGCTCCAACTCCGGCACGATGCGCGGCGTCATGATCCATCGCCCGCTCCTCCTCGCCGCCAACGGCGAACCCGGCCTCTACACCATCGAGTTCGAACCCAACGATTCCTTCCCCTTCGAACGCATCCAACTCGCCCACGAACTCGTCGCCGCCAACGCCCCGTTCCTCGCCAACAACCTCGGCTATTACCCCCTCGGCCCCGCCATCGCCCGCGCCGCCCAGGAGAGGAACCTCTACGCCAACTCCCGCATCCCCGTCGTCTACGCCACCAACCTCTACCAGAACATCGGCTTCCTGCCCCTGAACCTCTCCCAGGCCTTCGGACGCCTCCGCCTCATGGGGCCCAACGACCGCCCGTCCGCCCGCGACATCGTCCTCTTCACCTCCCTCCCCAACGAACTCTCCCGCGTCGCCGGCATCATCACCGAGGTCCCCCAAACCCCGCTCTCCCACGTCAACCTCCGTGCCATCCAGGACAACGCCCCCAACGCCTTCATCTCGGGCGCCTCCAAAAACGACCGCATCGCCCCGCTGATCGGGCGCAACGTCTTCTTCCGCGTCGACGCCGACGGCTTCCAGATCCGCGAGGCCTCCGTCCAGGAACTCGACGCCTACTTCGCCGCCCTCCGCCCCAGCCAGCCCCAGACCCCGCCCCGCGACCTCTCCATCACCAACATCCTCCCGTTCTCCGCCATCCAGTTCGGCGATGCCGACCGCTTCGGCGTCAAGGCCGCCAACCTCGCCGCCATGCGCAAACCGGCGTTCGGCTTCCCCGATTCCCTCGTGCCCGACGGCTTCGCCGTCCCGTTCCATTTCTACGACGACTTCATGAAGTTCAACGGCTTCTACGCCGAGGCCGCCGCCCTCCTCGCGGATCCCGCCTTCCAGTCCAACATCGACGTCCAAGAGGCTCGCCTCGACGACCTCCGCGAACGCATCGAGGACGGCGCGGTACCCGCCTGGATGGAGACCGCCCTCGACGAACTCCACGCCCGCTACCCCGCCGGCACCCCGCTTCGCTGCCGTTCCAGCACCAACAACGAGGATCTCCCCGGGTTCAGCGGCGCCGGCCTCTACGATTCCTTCACCCATCACCCCGACGAAGGCCGCCTCTCCAAGTCCATCAAGCAGGTCTTCGCCAGCCTCTGGAACTTCCGCGCCTGGGAGGAACGCGAGTTCTATCGCATCGATCATCTCGCCGCCGCCATGGGCGTCGTGGTCTATCCCCACTACGACGGCGAACTCGCCAACGGGGTCGCCGTCACCCGGGACCCCATCTACCAATCCACCGGCAACTACTACGTCAACGCCCAGCTCGGCGAGGATCTCGTCACCAATCCCGAGGCCCTCTCCGTGCCGGAGGAAGTCCTCCTCTCCAGCTCCGGCACCACCGTCACCCGCATCCGCTACTCCAACCTCGTGCCCGACGGCACGCCCGTCGTCCCCCTCGCGCGCCTCAACGAACTCCGCGGCCACCTGACGCGCATCCAATCCCAGTTCCGCCTGCTCTACGGCGTCCCCGCCGCCCAACCCTTCGCCATGGAAATCGAGTTCAAGGTCACCAAGGACGGCCTGCTCGCCATCAAGCAGGCCCGCCCCTGGCTGGACTGATCGTCATCGTCCCGTCCGGTCCGCACGCCGCGCTCAGCGCAGCGTCGCCAGGTATTCCACCAGGTCCCGCACCTCGAACCGGGTCAGCACCTCGCCCATCGCCGGCATCGCGGACACCGTGCTCGTCCGTTGACTCGCGATGTCCTGCGTCGCCAGGCGCCGCACCGGCCCCTGCGCCGGACGCAGGATCAGTTCTGTCGCCGTTTCGCCCAGGCGCACGCCGTCGATCTCGTCCCCGTTCCGCAACTCCACCGACGTCGTCGCGAACCCGTCCGCGATCCGCGCGCTCGGATCGAGAATCGCCTCGAGCAGCTGCTCCCGCGTCAGCCGCGTCCCCACCCCGTTCAACGGCGGCCCCACCTGGTTCCCCTCGCCCCCCGCGTCGTGGCATCGCACGCATTGCGCGTTCGGATGCGTCCGGAAGATCTCCCGCCCCCGCGCCGCGTCGCCGCCGACCCACGCCGCCGCGTGCCTCCCGAACCGCACCCCGGCGGCGCGCTCCACCTCGTAATCCGCGAACCGCTCCCGCACCGCCGCCTCCGGGCGTGCGGCTCCGGCCTCCAGGACGTCGAGCACCCACTCCGGCGCCGCCTGCCCCCCGCGCACCGCGGCGAGCTGGGCCTCGATCCAGTGCCGGGCCCGCTCGTCCGGCAGCGGCCCCGCCAGGCGCAGCGCGGCCTGCCGCTCCGCCAGACTCCACGACCCCACCTTCTCCATCTCCCCGCCGGAGGCCCGGACACGGCCCGCCCCCCGTCCGTGTTCCTCCTGTTCCTTCCCCTCCGGTCATTTCCCGCCGAGCTCCGCGGGGCGCAACCGCTGTCTGCGTGCGTGTGCATGCGTGGTCCTCCTGGCTCCCTTCACTTCCCCCAGACCCCGCCCACCCCCACCGTGATCTCCCGCGGACTGCCCGCCCCGCGAACCCGCACCACGAGTCGGTCCCCCCGGAGCGCGACCGACTCCACCCCGTCGAACTCCGCCGGCACCGCGAGCAGGAAACACAGGTAACCCTTCGCCGCCGTCTCCCCCGCATCCAGATACTCGTACAACGGGCGCTCCCAGATCCGCCCCTTCTTCACCAGCGTGGCGTACGGCTGATGCAGTCCCGTCGTCCCGAACTCCAGCCCGCGCGCCGCCGGACGCCCGTCCCGCACGTTCCGCCAGTGACTGACCCACGGATAATCCGCCGTCCGCCAGACGTACCCCAGCACGAGCCCGTGAGTCGGACTCGTCGCCGTCACCCAGCCCAGCTCCTCCTCGATGGCATACGTCACCACGTTCGGCTCCGGGTCCGCCTCG
Source organism: uncultured Verrucomicrobiota bacterium (assembly GCA_964608505.1). Classification (GTDB taxonomy): domain Bacteria; phylum Verrucomicrobiota; class Verrucomicrobiia; order Limisphaerales; family CAIMTB01; genus CAIMTB01. Next base: position 6,375 of record CAZSOV010000046.1, on the reverse strand, counting down.
AGCCGCCGGAGGTCCACCGTCGCCCCGTCCCGCGAGTACGCCCGCGGCCAGTACGCCGACGGTTCCTCGGGGTCGGGCAGCGACCCGCCTTGCGCGAATCCGCGGCGCCCGTTGCAGTCCACCACCGTCCGCTCGTCCAGAAACGGGGGACCCACCGTCGGATGCTGGACCATGTTGTACAGCCGACCCAACGCGTTCTCGTTCGTCACTTCCTCCCGCACCGCGAACACCGCTTCGCTCCCGGACATCCGGATCGTGCGGCGCACCGCCAGGCCCGCCTTCGGCAACCGCGCCGTCATCGACCCCTCCCAAACCCCGTCCCGCCTACCCACCTCCCGTTCCACGTTCCACACCACGACCGACGCCTCCCCGTGATACGGCATGCCCCGCGCCCCCTCCGCCTCCGACGGCGGTCCCCAGCGATCCAGACACAGGAAGTGGCCGAACCCGCGCACCGCCAGTTCGCCCTCCCGGGGCGTCCCCCAGTCCAACGGGTTCACCGCGTGCCCGGCCCGCCGGAACTCACCCAGCGCGCCGCCCCGCACTTCCACCACCAACCGGGCCGTCGCGTTGGAGAATACCAGCGACGGTCGGCCCCGGACCGGCTCCGTAGCCGCGGCCCGCGCCGCGGCCATCAGCATCATCAGGGACAGCACTCCCGGAATCCAGGCAACCGCCAGCCCGCCACGTGACATGGACATGCCCTCCAGCCTAGGCGCGGGCCGGGGCCCGAATCGAGCCCCGCGACCGGCTCCCCGCCCTGGCGTTCGCGCGACGGCGGGCCGGGTTGCGGGGCGATCGAAGCCGGCGAATCGAGAGGCGAAACCGGCGACTCGGCAGTCGCCGGCCCCACATCGCAGTTCCACGCAGGACTTTGTCAACCGCTCCGCCCGCCCCGCCCGCTACGCCAGGCTCAGCGGCCCGGCCTCGCAGTGCCGCTGGTTCCCGAACGTCTCCAGCCGATGCCCGAACGCGTGCGCGATGGCGAGCCACAGCCGGTTGTGCGGCACGTTCTCGAACTTCAACGATCGCCCCGACGCGAACCCCAGCCCCCCGCCCACCAGCACGAACGGGATGTTGTCCAGCGTGTGGCTGTTGCCCTTCCCCAGCTCGTTCGTCCACACGATCGTCGTGTGATCCAGCATCGTCCCCGTCCCGCCCGGCTCCGGCACCGATTCCAGCTTCCGTGCCAGCGCCGCCAGTTGCTCGCAGAACCACACGTTGATCTTCGTCAGCTTCTCCTGCGAACCCTCGTTCAAATCCGGATCGTGCGACAACGAATGGTGCCCCTCCTCGATGCCCATCCAGCGCATCCGCGCCTGCCCCACCGAGTTCGTGAACTGCAACGACGCCACCCGCGCCATGTCGTTCGCCAGCGCGTTCACCAGCAGGTCGATCTGCAACCCCGCCACCCGCGGCATGTCGTCGTTGTCCGTCGACACGCCCAACGGCAGCTCCGGCGGCGGCAATGCCGCCTTCCGCGCCGTCCCCGCCTTCGCCTCCAACTCCATCTCCCGCACGAAGGTCGCGTGCTTCTCCAGCATCGCCCGCTCCTCCCGCGGCAGTCCCTTCGCCGCCTTCTTCAAATCCGCCCGCACGTCGTCCAAAACGCTCCCCAGAATCTCGCGGTCCTGCATCTGGCCGTACAACCGCTCGAACATCTGGTACGGATCGTCCACCGGCGCCACCGGCTGGTTCGGACCCGCGTACGTCCACCGCGTCCACGGATCCGCCCGGTTCGGCACGCACACCCCGAATTCGAGCGACCCGAACCGCGTCCGCGTCTCCTCCCGCGACTGCAAAAACCCCTTCAATTCCTGATCGATCGACGGCCCCTGAGCCCATCCCGCCGGCGTGTCCGAACCCCCCTGGATATTCCCCGGAAACAGCTCGATCGCCGTCAAGAGGCAGCTCATCCCCCGCATGTGACCGTCCCCATCCCCACGGATCTTGTTCGAGATCCCCCGCAGCATCAGCGTCCGGTTCTTGTACGGTTCCAGCGGCGCCAGGATGCGCTTGAACTCGAACTCCGTCCCCGTCGCCTCCGGCCAGAATTCCTTCGGCACGATCCCGTTCGGCGAAAACACGAAGATGATCCGCTGCCGGTCCGCCCTCGTCGCCGCCTGCAACGACGGCAACCCGGCGAGGAACGGCAGCGCCGCCGCCGACACCCCCAACCGCGCCAGAAACCGGCGCCGGGTATTCCCTCCGTCATGTCGATGCTTGTTCATGATTCGTCTCGTCGTTCGTGGTTCGTGATCCCCCTGCCGTGAATCCAAGCCCCGGGCCTTGAAAGGCCCGGTCACCCCGGACGTCGCTCCGCGACGGATTTGGATGGGGGCGACGCTGGTCCGGGGGTTGAAACCCCCGGCTACCATCGACGGTCGCGACGCGACCTGCCGCCCCCTCCACCGCCATCGCGGCCCCGCCCGCGAAGGCAACCGGGGCCTTCAGGCCCCGGACCCGAGCGCCCGCGAAAAGGGCTGCTCGCGAAGCAAGTCCGCGCGCGCCTCCTTCACTTGCTGGTCGGGTCTTCCTCATCGCCCTCGCTCAACGCGCTTCCACCACTCCCTGACCGGCTGCCGTCGCCGCGATCTCCACCACGAGGTCCCGCATGTGATGTCCACCGCGGACGAAGCCTGCGTCGAGTTTGCCCAGGGTGTCCGGTCCGAATGCCGCCGGTGATTGCTTCACGACGTGCTGGAACAACTGCCGCACGAATCCCAGACGTGCCTCCGGGCTGTTCACGGCGTGATTCGCCACGTCCCGCGGCCCCCGCAACCGCAACACCTCCCCCTCCTCGGTCCGATAATCCGAAACCGCGTCCACCGGCTTCCGGTTGTCCTCGGTCCGGAACCGCCCCACCGCGTCGTAGTGTTCCAGGCTGAACCCGAGCGGGTTGATCGTCGCGTGACACCCCATGCAGGCCTCCTTCGAAGTCAACTGGGTCACCTTCTCGCGCATGGTCAGCGAGGGATCGAACCGGTCGTCCATGAACTCGATGGCCATCGGCGGCGGACGCAGCGCGCGCCCCAGCACGTTCCGGGTCAGGAACACGCCGCGATGGATCGGCGACGACGACCGATGATACGAGAACGTCGCCAGCAGGAACGGATGCGTCAGGATCCCCGCGCGCTGGGCCGCATCGAAGGTCACGCGACCGAAGCCGTCCCCCGCGGGCGCCTCCACCCCGTAGAACTTCGCCAGACGCGGATTCAGGAACAGATAGTCCGCCAACAACAACTCCCGGAAATCCGAACCCTCGCTCCAGACGGTCTCCTCCACGAAGCGCTCCAGCGACATCCGCAGGTCCGCCACCACCGTCGCGTCGAACCCCGGGTAGGCCTTGGCGTCCTTGCTGATGTCCGCCGCCTCGTCCACCCGCAGCCAGTGACGGAAGAAACCCATCAGCTTCGCCCGCGCCCGCGGGTCCCCCATCATCCGCCGCGCCGCCGACGCGATGCGTTCCGGGTCCCGCAACTCGCCCTTCCCCGCCGCCTCCCGCAGCGTCGCATCCGGCACCGAATCCCACAGGTGCAACGCCAGCCGCGCCGCCACCCGATGGTCGTCCACCGGCCCCTCCACCTCCGGATACAGGAACTGCGGCGAGCCCAGGACCCGTACCACCGACCGTTTCACCGCGATTTCCACCGCCGGATCCCCCTCGAACGCTGCGTCCACGAAGGCCCGTCGCCCCTCCGCCGTCAGCGGACGGCGAAACGCCCGCTCCGCGAATGTCGCACAGAATGCCCGCGCCTTTTCCGCCCGGTTCGTTGCCCCTTCCCCCGCGCCCGCCAACGACCCCAACCGGCCCACGATCAGATTCGCCGCCTCCACCGACGCCTTTGTCACCGCGTCCTGCCAGGCCCGCGACACCGTCGTCCCCCGCTCGTACCCCTGGCTGCCGTCGTCGGGCGGAAATGCCGTTCCCACCACCGCCACCCGCGTCGAGGGTTCCGTCGACAGGCAATCCGCCGGCACGACCGCCCAGGTGCCTTCGGGCGGCTTCCACTCCAGTCGTACCGAGGCCTGCTTGTCCTTGAACTTGAAATAATCGACGCGCACCGGATAGCTGCGACCACCCAGCAGGTACTGCCGCGCCATTCCCTCCCGCATCTCGTTTCCCGAGCTCACCCACAAATCGATGGTCGCCCCCTGGCGTCGCGCGTCGCTGTCATCCCGTCGATTCGAGTCCCCCGCCAGCAGCTCGGCATTCAGGTACAGCCGCGCCCCGTTCGGCGTGCTCAACCGGAATTCGTAGAGGCCCGATTCCGGAGCCAGCAGCGATCCCGCCCAGGCGATGGAAAACTGGTCCGCCGCGATGTCGCCTCCCGGACCGTGCTCCCCGAAATCGAAGTCGACCGCCCCGTCCACCCGCTCGAAACCCTTGCGGTCCTTCTTGTTCATGCCCTTCGACTGGAAGTACTCCGCCTTCAGTCCGCCCGGCTTCGACGCGTGCTTCGACGGCGCGAAGCCCCCGATCAGGTCCGCCACCGACTCCCGGAACTGCCGCGCCGTCAGCCGCGACAGTTCCATCCTCACCGGATTCAACCGCGCCCGGGCCTCCGCCGAGTAAAATGCGCCGTGGAGGTAGGTCGCCACCGCCACCGCGTCGTCCCCCGTGCATGTCCCCGGCTTGTCCTCCGGCATCGTCCTCTCGATCAAGCGGGCCAGCGACTCGATGGACCGCATCCCCTGCAACGGTTCCTCGTACTTGTCCGGCACCCCTTCGCCTTTCGCCCCATGACACGAGGCGCACTGCTTGCGGTAGATCGAGGCCCCGACCCGCGCCGGGTCGCGCGAGGCCGCCACGCCCTGGCTGGCGGTATCGAGCCAGACCACCGCGACCGTCACGGCCCACGCCGCCTTCGTCCAACCACCAGGTGCCGCACGATGCTGTCGTTTCATGGGTACGAACACTCGCGATACCTAGCCGAGCCCGCGTGCCCGCACAACCCGGGAATCAGCCCCGGTTCCCCGCGTGGCGCGGTCTGCCGGGCTGGATGTCGCCGCGGAGCCCCGGAGAATGGAGAGGCTCGGGCGTCCACCCATCCGAAACCGCCGGCGCCACCTCGACGTCGCCCGGGATTCTCGTCCGCCCCTTCCTTTCCGCGCTCTCCGTGCCTCCGTCCTCCGGGGCTTCCGGGCCGGGGAGCCTGTCGCGGCCCGGTCCCTACTCGGCGACCCGCCCGCCGGCGTCGGGCGTTCCGCCGCCCAACACCGCGAAACCCTTCGCCACCCACTCCGCCGCCTTCGCATCCCGCACCTTCCGGTCCTGGCTTCCCAGCACCACGGCGATCACCCGCTGGCCGTTGCGCGCCGCGGTCGCCGCCACCGAGAATCCCGCGACGGCGTAATAGCCCGTCTTCAAACCGTCGCATCCCTCCACGTCGGCCAGGAGATGATTGTGCGTCCGCATCAGGACCGTCTTGTTCGCCACGTTTGGACGGAACGGCATCTCGCGCGTCGACGTGTATTTCAGCACGTCCGGGCGCTTGACCAGCTCCCGGCACAGGAGCGCGAAATCCCGCGCGGTCGTGACGTCCGGCTTCTGTCCCGCCCCGGGCGGCAGGCCATGCACCGACTGGAACTCGGTATGAGTCATCCCCAGTTCCTTCGCCCGACGATTCATCAGTTCCACAAACGCCTCCGTCGAACCCGCCACCCGCTCCGCCAGCGCCACCGCCGCGTCGTTCGCCGACTGGATCATCAACGCGTAGAGCAGTTCCTCCACGGTGAAGACCTCCTTCTCCGCCAGCCAGACCTGCGACCCCCCCGTCTTCGCCGCCCTCGCGCTCACCGTGACCTTGTCCTGCAGGGTCAGCTTTCCCGCCTGCACGTGCTCCAGCACGATCAGCAGGTCCATCAACTTCAACACGCTCGCCGGATACGCCCGCGCGTCCGCCTGGTCCTCCCCCAGCACCCGCCCCGACGTCGCCTCCACCACCATCGCCCCGATGTACGGGTTCCTCGATATCGCACCCCGGATCCCGGGAGCCGCCGCCGCTGCCGCGGGCTTCTTTGCCTTCGCGCCCGTCACGGCCCTGGCCTTGGCCTTGGCCGGTGCCGACGGCTTGCCCTTCGCGGGTGCGGGCGCCGACTTGGCGGGAGCGGGTTTCCGGGGAACGGGGTCCGCCCCGGCAACCGGGGGACCGAACGAGACCACGAGCAACAGGGCCAGACCGCCCGACAGGGCGGCACGACAGCGGAGGAACGGCGCGAGCATGGAAGGAATGAGGATGGTGACAGCCGCACATGGTTTCGCGGCCGCGCGCAGGGTCCCCGCCCGTCCGCGGGAGGAGAAGCGCATTCTGGCCCCTGCCTAGCAGGCTGTCGGACTTAGGAACCAGACGGAACAGCCCGAGTAATAAATGC
>CAZSOV010000045.1:26683-34051 GCA_964608505.1 uncultured Verrucomicrobiota bacterium | reverse complement strand
TTCCTCGATGACCTTCTGCTTGTAGTAGAACTTCGGGAACGACTTCTGGAGCTTGGCGTCGAGTTTCAGGAACTCCTCGCGCAGCTTCTCGAGTTTGGTCTTGCCGCTCTCGTTCAGCAGATCCTGGTATCGCTCGTCCACTTCCTGATCGAGGCCGCGCACGTCCTTCACGAGTTTCCGGAGGACCTTCAAATGGAGATCACGGCTGTCGATCTTCTTGTCGATGATGACGCGGTCGAACCGTTCCTTGGGCGGTTCGGCGATCAGCTTTTCCGCCAGCGCGATGTGCTCCTTCCCGGAGAACCCGAAGCCGTAGATGATCCGCTTGACCTCGTTCTCGGCATCCTCGATCCGCTTCGAGATTTCGACTTCCTGCTCGCGGGTCAGCAGCGGCACCTGGCCCATTTGCTTGAGGTACATCCGGACGGGATCGTCCAGGATGTCCAGCCGTGCCTTCTCGTCCTCCTCCTCGACCTCCGGCTGCTTGACGCGGTCCACCTCGGACTGATCGACGATCTCGATTTCGAGATTCCGGAGCTTGATGTAGATCTCGTCGAGTTCCTCCGGCGTCACCATGCCGTCGGGGAGGGCGTCGTTGATGTCGTTGTAGGTCAGGTAGCCCTGTTCCTGGGCGAGCTTGACCAACTCCTTGACCTTGTCCTGGACATTGAACTCCCCGGGTTTGCCGGAGGAGGGCGTCCCGGCGACATCTTCGATCAGCGCCTCCGGCGGGGGGCCCATCGGACCGCCATCGAGAGGATGGGCGTCCAGGGGATGCATGGGCGGAGGGGTCTTGACGGTCACGACTTGAACGACCGCCGAAGTGGAGATGGGCGCCGCCGCCGAGCTCGCCGCGGCCGGAGCGTGTTGGCTCTCGGAAGGCTTGCGGGCACGAGCGGTCTTGGCGGGGGGGGATTTGCGCGCTGGCTTGCGCGCTTTGGGCTTGGTCATGGGGACGTGGCTGGCTTGAACACCGAAAAGGGAAGGGAAAATGGCGACCGAACCCGCCAGAGTCAAGGCGTCGGTGGGTTGCTTCCGGTCCTCCAAAACAGGGACGTAACGGGGACCTTATACCGCGCCGCCCGAGACCGCCCGCCCCGTCCCCGTCCAAGACAGGCGTTTTGTCCATGGTCCAAAAGACCCAACGGCGCGGCGGACCAGCTCGCGTATCCTGGACCGGGGGGTGGCCCCGGTCGGACGACGTCCCGTCCAAGCGGGCGGAACCACCCTCGGTCGACGGGGGGGGACGGGAGCGAAGGATTCCGAAAAAAACTTTGTCCGGTTTCGGGTCCGCCGCTCGGATATGAGGTGAAGGAATGATCAGCGACGCCCAACTTCTGGCCGAGTACGCCCGCACGGGCTCCGATGCCGCGTTCACGGAGTTGGTGCGGCGGCACGGCGGAGCGGTGCGTGCCGCGGCCCTTCGGCAGACGAACCAACCGCATCTTGCGGAGGAAGTTACCGAGGCCGTGTTCCTGGCTCTCGCCCGCAAGGCCGCCACCCTCAACCCCAGCACCGTCCTGCTCGGATGGCTCCTCCGGGCCACCCGTTATGCCGCGATCGATGCCCTCCGCGCCGAAAGCCGCCGACAGCGGCACCAAGCGGAGCTCCACGCCATGCACTGCTCCGATCCCGCCTCCGGTGGCTCCCCGGATCCCGAAGCCGAATCCCTTTGGCAGCGGCTGGCACCCTACCTGGACCAGGCCCTGTTCCGGCTTCGGGAACTGGATCGCCACGCCCTGCTCCTGCGCTTCTTTGAGAACAAGACCCTGGGGGCGGTCGGGGCGGCGCTCGGGATCCCCGAGGAGGCCGCCCGCAAACGGGTGAAGCGGGCGCTCGAGCGGCTGCACGCGGAGCTGGTCCGCCAGGGCGCCCCGGCCTCCGCACCGCTCCTGCCCGTCGTCCTGGGGTCCTACGCGGCACCGCACCTTGGCCCGGAGTTGGTGGAGTCGACCGCCCAGGGAACGCTGGCCGCGACGGCTTCCCCGGGTTCAGCAACGGAGATCGGACTCCTGGCATCCTCGATCACGCGCCGGTTCTTCTGGGAGGGCCTGCGGCCCTGGATCGCGGGCGTGGTTTGCGCGGCGGCGCTGACCGGGGCAGGCATCAGCCTGCTGACGCCGCTGGCCCCCGCGCCGACCGTCCTCCTCACCCCGACCGACGACTACCGGCGGGCGGGATTCCCGGATGCCGCGGTGGTGACGCGACACGTCGCCGAGTTGCAGGGGGCGCTGGCCGCCGATCGCCGTGACCGGGTGGCCGCGCTGGCGCGCTACCCGTTCCGCGTCCACTTCCGACGGGGCAGCGAACTGATCGCCGACCCGGACGAATTCGTGTCCCGGTTCGACGAACTTTTCCCCGCGCCGGTCATCGGGGTGATCCTGAAATCGCCCAACTACCGCCTCTTCTGCACCGAGGAGGGGGTCATGGTGGGCGACGGCACCGTCTGGATTGGCGCCGAGGGCGACCCGGCCCGTCCGCAACCCCGGCTCATTGCCTTGAACCTGCCATGAAACTCCACCCCCGGAATCAGCCCGTTCGAGTCCGCGCGACGGGCGGCTTCACGCTCACCGAACTCCTGGTCGTGATCACGGTGATCGCGATTCTCGCCTCGCTGCTCCTGCCGGCCCTCGCCGGCGGGCTGCGTCGGTCCCGCTCGCTGCGATCGCTCGGGAACATCCGCCAGCTGGGTCTGGGCATGAACCTGTATTCCCAGGACCACGGCCAACTGCCCCTGGATCCCCGCGAACCCCGCGCGCCGAGCTGGGTCGAATCGCTGGTTCCCTACCTTGCCGCGGTCGACGGGGTGCGCACCTGTCCTGCGGACCCGCTGCGGGAGGCCCGGTTGCAGGCGCGCAGTTGCGGGTATGTCCCGAACTACTACACCTCCGGCGGTCGCCCGCAGAGCTTCGACGGCCCCGGAGGCGATCCGGTGTATGGCATCGACCCGGACCGCAACGTCGACAGCCTGGCCCGACCCTCCGACACGTTCCTGCTTTTCGAGGCGTCCAATGCCGGCGTCGTGCCCGGGCCGCGCGCGATCTTCGACGATCACACGCACCCCGACACCTGGCTCTTCGGCTGGGGACACGTGACGGCGGACATCGATCCGTACCGGCACGGGAAGACGGCGAACTACCTCTTCGGCGACTGGCACGTCGCCACGATCCCGGGGGACCGCCTCCGGTCCCGCATCGAAGCCGGCGAGAACTTCGCCCTCATTCCCCGCTAGCCGGCGGGGCGCGGACCCCGCGCCCCGACCCGGCCCTGGCCCTGGTTCGCCCGGCGGCACGCGTCCCGAAGCCCGGAACGGCGGAGCTCCGCCCCGGTCCCGGGCGCTCCAGGAGTCCCTTTCCCACCCAACCAAAACGAAGATGCAGCAAACCAGAACAAACCCAACCCAACCAGTGACCCGACTACCCATGAACATGACCCTGCAACGCCTTGCCCTGGCCTGCCTGCTGGCCGCCCAGTGCCTCGCCGTGACGACCCTCGCCGGGACCGCCCCGGTCCTTTCCATTCTCGCGCCCAAGGAGGGCTCCACCTACGTCGCGCCCGCGCGCGTCGAAGTGGAGGCCGTTGGGTTCGGGCGCTTCGGAGGAATCACCGATGTCGAACTCCTGCTCGACGACCGGCCCGTCGCCGAATCCCACATCGTGTTCATCCGCCCCCCGACGGCGGAGGAACCGGTGCACCACCTGCTCGTGGTGGCCGACGTCGGTCCCGGCAGGCACACGCTCCAGGTGCGGGAAATCCGAAATCCGGACCTGACGACCGAGACCCTCGTCATCGAAGTGCTGGATTCCTCGACCGCGCATCCGGCGGTCGTTCGCGTGGTCTCGCCGCTGCCCTCGACGACGATTCCGCTCGGGAGAGATCTGGAGGTCCAGGCGGTGGCCACCGGTCCGCTCGGAGGCATCACGCGCACGGAATTGCTCGTCGACGGCGAGGTCCGGGCAGAGTCCCACCTCGTCTTCATCCGGCCTCCCGAAGCCGGGGAACCGGTGCACCACGCGTTTCGACTCGAGAAACCGCTTCCGGCGGGGTCCTACCGCCTCCAGGTCCGCGACGCCGACCGTCCCGCGACCGTGTCGGAGACCGTCATGGTCCACGTCGTGGCCCCGTTGAGTCCCGCGCAGCCACCGCTGCTGCGGTTGGGGACGCTGGCCGACGGCACGCTGCTGCTCGTGGTTTCCGGCCCGGAATTGGCCGCGGACATCGTCATCCAATCGAGTTCGGACCTGCTGCGTTGGCAGACGGTGGGCGCCGACGCCTTTGCCCTCCCGGTGCCTCAGCCGACGCCGGCGGTTCCGGTCGGAGGCATGCGGTTCTACCGTGCCGTTCGGGCGGGGGATGTCCCGTCCGGGGAATGACAGGCCGCGGGGCGCCCGCAGCGCCCGGTTTCATCATGTAACGACCGCAGGGATGGCGCCGCGAGGTGTCATCCCTGCGCGCGTGTCGCGGTCAAAACTCCACCGAACCCCGCAGACCGAGCACGAGCGCGTCGTTGATCGCGGTCGAACCGCCGGGATGAAGCAGGAGAGCGACGACGGGTTGCACGGACACGCCGGGAGCCATGGCCATCCGATAGGTCGCCTCGAGGACCATTTCGTAGTCGGACCCCGGAGCGGACGGCGCTCCGAAACGCTGCCGATCGGCCTCGGCCTGGCGAATCCGGCGACTGATCTGGCCGTACACCGCCGCGAAGCCGCAGACGTCCTGGTCGCGACCCGGGAGCAGACCGGTGTAGGTAAGCCCGGATTCCAGGTAGCATTCGACGGTGTTGCGGTCGGAGGGACTGCCACCCACGCGCGCAAAGGCACCCAGGCCCTGCGCGGCGTCGGCGGCCAGCGGTTCCCGGGTGAGTTGTTGTTCCACCGAGGCATAGATCCCGCGGTTGCCGCCGTGCCGGGCGGGGGTTCCGGAACTCGCCGGATCCGCCAGGCAGACACCGGCGTCGTCGATCCGCGCATCGTCGAAGTCGCCGGTGTGATACCAGCCGCCCAGGCGCGCGCGGCCCGGGAGTCCCCGTGCGTCGTCGCCGGCGTGCCATTCCTTGACCGTCTCGGCGATGAGGAAGGCATCGTGGACGTGAAATCGGACCCCGTTGGGATCCAGCGACTCGCCGTTGGCATTCACCGGACAGGGGGTGCCGTTGAACCCGGCGACGCGGAACAACCAGCCCCCGCCGAGATCCACTGCCAACCGCGCCCCGGGCGTCGCCGCAGGGTAGGCCGGGGAGGGCACGTTCGCCCCGATCATCGCGGGCCAACCGCAGGTGCCATTGATGAACGCCGCGCCGAGATCCGTCCCGGCGAATTCCTGGTCGGCGCCCAGTTGCCCCAGGCGCAGCGACACGCGCCCGGACCAGACCGCATGCTCGTACCAGAGCTCGAACAGCCGGGGATCGTCGGGGGCGTCGAGGTTGCTGAACGTGAACAGGTCGCCCAGTTTTCGTTCCGTCAGACTGTTCCCGTGCGGATAAAGCATGGAGCCATGCAGGGTGCCCCCCGGCCAGAGCCCGGCCTTGCCGGTGTCGAAACCCGCCTGCGCCGCCACCAACCCCTCGTAAATCGCCCCGCGTTCCACCCCCCCGTGCACCACGCCCAGCGTTTCGCCCGTGTAGGAAACGGCGAAGGTCCAGCCCTTGTCCTCCAGCCCCGAGCGTTTTCCACCCCAGTCCGGCACCAGGTGATCCCGCGAGGCAACCGGGGCGGCCTCCTCCGGCGGGGCGGCCTCGGACTCCTCCCCGCAGCACGGCGCCTCCGCCGAAACCCACGGGAGCATTCCCGCGATGGCCGCCAGCCATCCCCGACGACAGCGCTCCCGGAGACCCGCCGGACTTACCCGCCCGGGGCCTCCACCTCGTGCCCGGTTCATCTTACGCGGGTATCGGCAGAAAGGCGTCCGGGTTGAGCGGCCCATTGGCCTCTCCGGGGGGGCGGAGCGGTTCAGGACGAGAGGCTCACCGGACGGGCCGTGCCCGCACCCGCGCCGGCGGGCGGCAGCAAACACCGCCGCACGGCGTTGAGCAGGCGCTGCAGATCGTAGGGCTTCGGCAGGTACTCCACGCCGTCGAAGAGCGAGGACTCGGACTTCACGAGGTCCGCACTGTAGCCCGAACTGAGGAGGACGCGCAGGCCGGGCTTTGCGGCCTGGAACCGGCGCGCCAGGTCCAGTCCGCTGATCCCGCCCGGCAGGACCATGTCCGTGAGGAGCAGATCGACCGTGGGTCCCTTCTCGTCCCACGCGGCGATGGCGGTGCGCCCGTCCTCCACGGAAACCACCTGGTAGCCATGGGATCGCAAGGCCTGCGACGCCAACTGGCGCAACGCGGACTCGTCCTCCACCAGCAGGATCGTCTCCCGTCCCCGGGGTTTCGCCGGCATCGCCGTTGGGACCTCGGGACTGCCGATCTCCGTGCCGTTCGGCTTGGCGACCAGGACGGGCAGGTACACCCGGAACGTCGTTCCTTCCCCCACGACGCTCGACACCTCGATCCAGCCGTGATGCTGCCGGGTCACGGCGTAGACCGTGGACAACCCGAGTCCGGTCCCCTTGCCGACGCCCTTGGTCGTGAAGAACGGCTCGAAGATCCGCGGCAGGACCTCCGCGGGGATGCCGCTCCCGTTGTCGGACACCGAGAGGCAGAGGAACTGCCCGGGCCGGGCGTCGGGATGCTGCCGGGCCGCGTCGTCGTCGACGCGGACCTCCTCGCCCTTCATGACGATGCGACCGCCCCCCGGCGTGGCGTCGCGCGCGTTCACGACAAGGTTCACCAGGATCTGTTCGACCCCGGTCTCGTCGCCCTGGATCGGGGGCAGGGACTCCGGGCAATGGCAGCGGAATTCGACGTCCTCGCCGACGAGGCGTTGCAGCAGGCGTTCCATGCGCAGGACCAGATCGGCGACCTGGAGGGGCTTGGATTGGCTGACCTGACGCCGGCTGAAGGCCAGCAACTGCCGGGTCAATCCAGCCGCGCGCTCCGCCGCCGTGTTCATTTCCCGCAGGGATTCCAGGGTGTCCTCGGGGAGGTCCTGGTTCGACAACTGCAGGCTCGCGTGTCCCTGGATCACCGTCAGGAGGTTGTTGAAGTCATGGGCCACGCCGGCCGCCAGCTGCCCGATCCCCTCCATTTTCTGGGAGTGCACGAGGGCTTCCTGGGCCGCCGCCCGCTGTTCCATCTCCGACTTCAGCCGCGCGTTGGCCTCGGTCAGCTCCGTGGTGCGCTCCTGCACCCGGCGGTCGAGATCCTCCATCCGGCCACGGACCTCGAGGCTCAGCGCCCACTTGTGGGTGAGCGCGTGCGCCAGTTGCAGCACCTCGGCGTTGTCGAACGGCTTTTTCAGGATGAGGAGGCTGTCCGAC
>CAZSOV010000045.1:0-26673 GCA_964608505.1 uncultured Verrucomicrobiota bacterium | reverse complement strand
CCGACCGCCCGAAGATCTTGAAGATGTCCTTCCAGGAATAGTCGGAATAGGCCGTGCAGATCACCACCTGCAGCTCGGGGTACTGTTCCCAGATCCGCGTGATGGTCTCCACGCCGTCCCACCCCGGCGGCATCCGCACGTCGACGAAGGCGAGCGAGTAGGGGCGCCCCTCCTCGCGCGCCTTGAGCACGCGCTGGAGGCCCTCCTGGCCCTGGAACGCCGAGTCGATCTCGAACGTCTGCATTTCCGCCTGGGCGGCATCGATCGACTCCGAGAAGAGCGCCGCCTCCGCCTCGTCCAGGGCCGTCCGGCCATGGTTCTGCGGGGCGAGGATCTTGCGGAAATCCTCGTGGATCGACGGGTTGTCGTCGATGACGAGGATCCGATGGTTAGTCGCACCTGGGTTGGGACTCATAATCGTTGTGGGCGGGAGGTGGGGACGCCGTGGCGGATCGCCCCAGGAAGCGGCGGGGAACCGCGAGCGTCGGGAAACCGTCCTCCTCCCGCGCTTCGCGCGCGGGTTCGGGGGAGGAAGGGAGATCGAGGACGAACGTCGCGCCCAGACCCGGGCCGTCGCTGTGCGCGGTCAGGCTGCCCCCCAGCTCCCGTGCGGCCAGGGCGCCGCTGTGCAATCCGAAGCCGTGCCCGTCCTTCCGGGTGGTGAAGCCATGCTGGAAGATCCGCGTCAGGTTCTCCGGCGAGATCCCGATCCCGTTGTCGATGACCTCGATCCGCACCAGCCCGGCGTCGGTCCGCGTGCTCCGGATGCGCAGGCGCTTGTGCGGGGGATTCCCCTCGTCGAGGGCGAGGATGGCGTTCCGGATCAGGTTCACCAGGATCTGGAGCACCTTGTGTTTCTCCACGGCGATGTCGGGGACCTCGTCGAACTCGCGATTGACGCGGACCCCGTGGCGGGACAGACCGCCCGCATTCAGCTCGAGCGCGTCCTCCACCAGCCGGAGGGGCGAGACGCTCTCGATCACCCCGCAGCGACGCGCGTAGCTCTGCTGCATCGCCACCACCTCCTTGATGTGGTCGATGTGCTTCCGCAGCGTGGTCACCTCGCGCAGCACGAACAGCCGCTCGTCCCCCAGGTGGCGTGACAACGCGCCCAGGTATTCCGTCAGCCGCCTGCCCCGCGGGTCGCGGGTCAGGAATCCGGCCAGGTCCGCCGCGTTCTCCTCGAGCAACCCCGCCACCTTCGGCAGGCTCATGACCTTGGACTCCCCCAGCCGGTCCAGGATCAGGTCGGCCGACACGTTCACGCTGTTGAGCACGTTGCCCACGTTGTGCAGCACCCCCGTCGCGACCTCCGCCATGCCGGCCTGGCGCGAGGCTTCCACCAGCTGCGAGTGCAACCGTTCCACCTCCGCCGCCGCGAGCTTCTGCCCGGTCACGTCCAGGAACAGTCCCCGCACCACCGCCGGGCGGCTGTCCTCGGTCCGCACATCCCCCGACTCGCGGATCCACACCACCCTCCCGTCCGCGGTCATCATCCGGTACTCCAGCTGATAGGGCTGGCGCAGGGCGATCAGCCGCCGCCGCCGGTCCGTCGCCTCCCCCACGTCGTCCGGGTGGAGGTGGTCCCTCCAGAAATCCGCGGCGGCCAGCCAGGCTTCCGGCGGATACCCGAGCAGACGGCTGCCCTGCCGGCTCACGAAGGTGAACCGGAAGTCGTCCGGCGCGCATTCCCACACGATGCCCGCGAGCGAATCCACCAGCGCCTCGAGCTTCTCCTGCGAACGGCTCAAGGCCGCGTCCTGCTTCTGGATCTGCCCGAGCATGTGGTTGAACGCGGCGGTCAGCAGTCCGATCTCGTCGTCGCCCTCGACGGTGGCCCGGACGGAATAATCCTGGCGCTCGGCCACCGCCTTCGCGGTACCGGCCAGGCGCCGGACGGGGTCGGAGATGACCGGATGGAGCGCCGCGGCCAGCCCGAGGGACGTCAGGAAGGCCAGGAGCAGCGTCCCGCCGAGGATCAGGAGGAACGGCTCGAGCGTCTGGCGTTCCATCGTCCGATGGTCGAAACGCAGGTGCAGCGTGCCCAGCCTCCGGTCCTTGTCCATGACCGGTTGCCACAACTCGGCGTGGCTCCCGCGCAGGCGCACCCCGTCGCGGGTGCCGGGCGGCACGCTCTCGGGCACGTCCTGCCGCGGACCATAGGCGGCCAGCCGGCGTCCGTCGGGATAATAAAGCCCGGCGCTCTGCACCTTCGAATTGGAGAGGAGCGTCAGGAGCACCTCCTCCCCGAGGGTCGCGTCCAGGTAACGCAGGGCCGCGGCGCTGCTCGCGGCGAGGATCACCCCCTGGCTGCCGAGATCGCGGATGACGAGCCGCCGCGAGCTCCAGACCTGGAACGCGAACTGGCTGAGCGAGGCCAGCAGCAGCGTCAGCATGCTCGCAGTTACCACCAGCGCGAACAGCTTCCGCCGGAGGCTCAGGTTCCGGAATGTGGCCGGCAGCGTCATCTCGGCTCCTGGAAATGGAATCTCATGCGCTCCCCCGTGCCGCCCGGTCGCGGGGCGTCGCCTGCCGTCGCAGCGGCAGTTCGATGGTGAACGTCGCGCCCCGCCCGGGGCCGTCGCTGTGCGCCGTGAGCGTGCCGCCCAGTTCCCGCGCCGCCAGCGCGCCGCTGTGCAACCCGAAGCCGTGCCCCTCCTTGCGGGTCGTGAATCCGTGCTGGAAGATCCGCGTGAGGTTCTCCGACGAGATGCCCACCCCGTTGTCGATCACCATGATCCGCACCCGTTCCGGGGAGGCGGACTCGATCCGGACATGCATCTGCTTGTCCTCGGTCCGGGCGTCGTCGAGCGCGTACTTCGCGTTGCGGATCACGTTGACGAGGATCTGGAGCACCTTGTGTTTCTCGACCGCGATCAGCGGAACCTCCGTGTACTCGCGATACACCTTCACCCCGTGTCGGGCAAGCGCGCCCGCGTTCAACTGGAGCGCGTCCTCGACGAGCTGGGCCGGCGCGACGGTCTCGACCACCCCCGAAACCCGGGCGTAGTTCTGCTGCATCGCGACGATGTCCTTGATGTGATCGATGTGTTTCCGAAGGGTCTCCAGCTCGTGGAGGCAGAAGGTCTGCTCCTCCCCGAGGTTCGCCGACAGCGCCGACAGGTATCCCGGCACCCGCTGCCCGCGCGGATCCCGGGCAAAGAACTCCCCGAGGTTGTCGGCCTGCGCCTCGAGCAGTTCGACGAGCTTCGGAAGGCTCGCGACCTTCGACTGCCGCAGGCGGTCGAGGACCACGTTGGCGGACACGTTGACACTGTTCAGCACGTTGCCGACGTTGTGCAGCACGCCCGTGGCCACCTCCGCCATGCCCGCCTGGCGGGCGGTTTCCCGCACCTCCTGGTTCAACCGCGCCAGCTCCTCCTCGGCCTGCTTCCGTTCCGTGATGTCCTCGACGGTGCCCTCGTACCAGCGCAGCCCGCCGTCGGGCTCCCGCACCGCCTTGGCGCTTTCGCGGACGTGGATCTCCGAGCCGTCGTGGCAGCGCCATTTCGATTCCAGTCCCAGCACCTGCCCGTCGCGCTCGATCAGGGTCCGGTACCGCTCCCGCTCCGCGGGTTCCTGGCAGCCCATCGTCGCCGCGTCCCCCTGGAAGGCCGCCTCGGGCGACGGAAAGCGCAGCATCTTCAGGAGGGCGGGATTGGCCATCAGCAGCCTGCCCTCGCCGGAGGTCCGATAGATGCCCACCGTCGCGTTCTCGAAGAGGCTGCGGAAACGTTCCTCGCTCTCCATGAGCGTGGCCTCGGCCCGGCGTCGCTCGGACAACGCCTTCTCCTTCGCCGCCACCTGCTCCCGCAGTTCCCCGGTCCGCTCCAGCACCCGCAGCTCGAGGGTGTCCTTCGCCTCCACCAGCGCGTCCTGCACCCGCTGCCGCTCGATGGTCGCCCCCAGCATGTCGGCGGCCGCCCGCAGGCTGTCCCGTTCGGCATCGGTCCAGACCCGCTCGCCCTCGCCATCGTCCAGACCCAGGCCGCCCCACCATTCGCCGGCCACGTGGATGGGGATCACGATGCAGGACCGGACCCCGCGGGCTTCCCATTGCGCGCGCTCCTCGGGTCCGAGTTCGGACACCCGTCGCGTCAGGATTCGGCCCGCGAGCAGGTCCGCGCCCGGGGTGGCCCCGAATCCGGTGGGCAGTTCGCCGGCGGCCCCGGCCTCCGGCGCGTCCGGACCCGCGGCACCTTCCCGATGCCAGACGTACCAGAGCGGGCCGGAGTTCAGCGCGGTCCCGCCGGGCCGGCCTTCGAACACGTACGCCCGGCCCGCCTCGGCGGCCAGGCCGATTTTCTCCAGCACGGACGGGAGTGCGCGGCGCCATTCGCTCGCGCCCAGGAACTGCTGGGCGGCGAACCGCACGCTCTCGAGAATCCGGTCCCGCCGGAGGAGGGCCTCCGCCATGACGTTCACCGAATGCGCGAGGGTGCCGAGTTCGTCGGGCAACCCCGCCTCGGCGCGCGCGGCGAGATCCCCGCCGGCGACGCGCTGCACGACGTTCCGGAGGCCGAGGATGGGACGGACCAGGTGCCGGGCATGGAAGCTCGAGGCCGCCAGACTGAGCAGGATGCAGACCACCGCGAGCAACCCGGTCTGGCGATGGATCGCCGCCACGCTCCGATGATGGTTGTCGAGGGTCAGTCCGACGTGGATCCAGCCCCATTCGATGCCGGAATAATCGAAGGGTTGGCTGTAGTGGAAGGCGGAGCGCCCGAACAACGGAATCCAGGCGATCCGTCCGCGGGCCACCCGCGTCGCGGGGTGCCATTCCTCCTCCTTCAATTCCTCCGAGCGCCAGCCGGTCCGGTCATGCACGAGGGTGAACCCGTCGTTCTTGGTGATCACCAGGAAGTCCAGCGTCGAATCCCGCAACAGCATCTCCTTGCAGTGATCGACCACGGTGCTGAAGTCCTCGTTGACCACCGCGCCGGAGGCCACGTGCTGCAAGGAGGCGAGCACCGCATGCGCCTTGGAGGCCAGGTTCTCCTCGAGGACCCGTTTCTGCTGGTCGATGATGACCAGGGAAAAGAGGACCAGCGTCACCAGCGTCGCCAGCCACGACCAAATGGCGGTGCGCAGCGTCAGACCCAGCCCGCGCCGCGTGGAGGGTTCGGTGTTCATGGCTGCGAGGTCCCTTCCTGCCCCTGGCCGGGCCTCCTCCCGAAGATCCGTTCATGCTCTTCCAGCACGCGCCGCGTCGCATCCAGACAGGAGACCGGCTCCTTCACCATCCGCGTGCCCTGGAAGACGGTCAGGACCTGCTTGCCGGCGGTGGTCTCGTGCAGGGCGAGGATGGCCTGCTCGATGTCGGTCCGCGCCTGGCCCGAATAGCCGGAGCGGAAGAACATCAGCGTCGGCACAATCGGGGGCGAGGTCAGGAGCACCTGCAAGGAACGGGCGATCTGGGGGTTGAGTTCGCACGCGACCCGGAAGGCATTGGTGGTCACCAGGCACGCCTCGGCCTGGCGGAAAAAGACCCGGAGCACGGCTTTCGAGGGTTTGTCCACCACCGAGGTCGCACTCCAGAATTCGAGCCCGCCCCCGAGCCCGCTCGAAGCCAGCGCCGTCTCGAGCCACGGCCAGGCCACACCGGCCCGGGGACTGTCGTATCTCACGAGGCGTTGTCCCCGCAGATCCGCGATCGTCCGGGCTCCGACCTCGCGCCGCGCCACCAGGACGTACTGCTCGAAGTGACCGGTTTCCATCGCGGTAAGGATGACATGCTCCGGGCGGGACCCCGAGGTCAGGAACTCGGCCGCGGTCATCGACGCCGCGTCCACCCGGCCTTTCTCCAGCGCGCGCGTCAGCTCCGGCTCCGTGTCGAACAGTTCGACGTGCACCGGAAAGCTCAATCGCCGCTCCCTGACCACGGTCGTGGCCCACGCCTTCAATGCCGCGCCCGCATCGTTCCTTCCGACGGTGCCGAAACTGCCGTACGAAACCCCGATCCGAAATCCCGATTCGGGCGGCGCCTCGCCCCGACCCAGGACTCCCCCGAGCCCGAGAAGAAGCAGGATCGCCACGAGGTCCCACGGGAGCCCCGCCCCGGCGAGCAGGGCCGGACCGGGCCGGGCCATGCGGCGCCCGTCCGGGAGGCGGCACGGGACGATCTCGAAGTGGGTTGCCGTCATGGGCGGTCACCATCTTGGAGCCACGACCGCGCGGGCGGCCCGGGCATGTCCCGGACGGCATCGTCGCGCGCGTTCGTCGTTCACTCGATGATCCAGGGTGTTCGTCACGACCACGTCGGCCTCAGGGTTTGCCACCGCCTTGGAGGCGCTTCCAGACCTCGGTGCCGACGATCAGGTTCAGCTGCGATTCGAGGGCCACGTGGTCGAAGCGCGTCTTGAGATGCTGGGCGGTCATGACCGCTTCCATGAGCTGGGCCCGGATCACCTTCTCGGTCTCCACGAGTTCGTTCTGGTACGCCCGCGTGTTGAGATCGCGGTTTTCCTCCGCCGCCTTCATCGCGTCCGCGGTGGCCTGATACGACTTCCGCGTCGCGGTCAGTCCGAGGAAGGTGTCCTTCACGAGCAATCCGATCCCGTCCTTCAGCAGGAAGCGCTGCTCCTTCAACTGATCCTGCCGCGCCTTCGCCTCCTGGACCCGGTTGCGGGTCAGGAAGCCGTCGAACAACGGCAACTCGACTCCCACGCCCACCGTCCAGCCGTCCCGGTTCACGGAGGTCGCCATGCCCGTGTCCAGCGAGTTCCACCACGTATACAGGGACCCCGTGAGCGCCACCTTCGGATAGTGCCCGCTGCGGGCGGTCCGCACCGCCGCCTCCGCCGCCGCCACCCCCGCCTCCAACCGGGCCCAGTCCGGACTGAACACGTACGCCGTCGAAACCATTTCCCCCAACTCCCCGTCGCGGGTCTCGTAGGGAATCTCGGCGTCCGCGGGCTGGATGGTCTCCTGCCAGGACAACCCCATCGTGTTCGCGAGTGCCGACTGGCTCATGGACTGGTTCTTTTCGAGCTGGGCGACCATCGCGCGGAGCGTCTCCACCATGACCTTGTTGTCGAGGAAGTCCGCCTTGGTCACCTTCCCGCCCCCCTCCTTGTACATCGTCTCGGTCAGGTTCAGGGTCGCCTCCATCCGGGCCAGCGTGTCCTCCCCCAGCTTCTGCACCTGCTTCGCCAGAATGGCCCCGTAATACATCCGCGTCACGCTGTCGGTGATCTCCAGTTCCGTCCGGCGGCTTTCCTGTTTCGCCGCTTCCAGCCCCGCCGCCGACTGTTGCCTCAGGCTCTTCCGCCACCCGCCATCGTACAGCAGCCAGGTCGCGTTCAACGACGCCATCAGGGAGTCCGGATCCATGAGCCGGACATTCTGCTCCGGAATCGGAAACGCCTGCGGCTGCGTGGTGATCGTCTGGGCGGGAACATCGATGGGCAGGGAAGCCCCGGGCGGCAGGCCGAACAGCGCGGCCAGCGCGGGCGGCAGCGGTACGTTGGCCGTCCCCGCCGGCGTCGTGATGGTCTGCGCCGGGATGGCCATGGTGCCCGCCGGAAAGACGAAGTTCGGGGCCTGATCGGTTCGTTGGTACCCGCCCTTCACCGAAACCTGCGGCCAGTATCCCGCCAACGCCTGCCGATGCTGCGCCTCGGCCACGGCCACGCCGAACTCGGACGCCGGTCGTCGCCGGTTCTTCTCGACCGCCAGCCGCAGGCACTCCTTCAAACCCATGATCCGCGCCGACCCCGGCTCCCCTTCCCGTGGTGGCGGAGGAGGCGCCGCGGCACCGGTCTCGCCCCAGGCCCCGTACCCCCCCCCCATCATCAGGATCAGGCTCACGGTTGGGATCCACTTCGTCCACTCCGGCGCAACCAATTGATTCATAGGATCTTGCTTTAGCGTGCCCTCGACCACTCCGCTTCCCGGCCCGCCTGGGGGTGGTGAGCAACCTCGTCCCACCGCCGGCCTGTTTCAGGCGCCATCGGAGGCACTACCCTTGCTCGTCACCGAACCCATCGGGACCTTGGAAGACACGGTCATTCCTTCCATCGGCACTTTTTTCCGGGGGTTAAGGGCTCGTGCCTACCGGTCCCCACGCACGGAGGTTTACTAGTTCGCGTCCGCCCGGCGGCGTCACCCCTCCCGACGTTCCACCCGGTAGCGCAGGAACATCTCCCCCCCGACCCTCCGGGCCCCGACGCAGCGGAGCCCTGTTGCCGCGTCCAATCCGGCCACCCCGGCCCCGTCGGCCAGGGTGGGCGCTTCCCGTCCGCCAAACACGCGCGGACAAACGGTCACGTGGATTTCGTCCACCAACCCCGCCGCCAACATCCCCGCGTTGAGCTCGGCACCCCCTTCACAAACCAGTCGCCGCACCCCCCACGCCGCACCCAACCACCGCAAGGCCCCGTCCAAATCCACCCGGTGGACTCCCCCCACCCACACCACCGCACCCGCCCGTTCCCAGGCCAACCGCCGCCGCGCGGCCAGGCCTTGTGCCGCCAGGACCAACACGCGCCCGCCCGGGCTCCGAAATACCTCCGCCTCCGGCGACAACCTTCCCCGCCCGGAAACCACCACCCGCAGCGCGTCCGGGGCCAGGTCGTGCTGCCGCCGTCGAAGCTCGTACCGCCTCCCCCCCGTTCCCAACGTGATCCCCGCTCCCGCCACCGTACCCGCCCCGCATAGAATCGCGTCCGTCGTGGCCCGCAGCTCGTACAAATGCTGCAGATCCCGCGCGCTTCCGAAGGACTCCATGAGCCGGTTCGCCGAGGCGATTTTACCGTCGGCCGTCATGGCCATATTGACCAGCACCCAGGGTCGCGCCCCCCCGGGAGGCTCCGGGCCGGCGAACCGCTTTTCTTTGGCAAGAGGTTTCATACCAGCAGCATGGCGTCCCCGTAACTGAAGAATCGATACCGCTCCCGCACCGCCTCCTGGTAGGCCGACAACACCTGCTCCCGACCCTCCTCGCGGCCCGGACTCGCGAAGGCCGAGACCAACATCAGCAGTGTCGACCGTGGCAGATGGAAATTGGTGAGCAACCCGCCGACGACCCGGAATTCAGCCGGCGGATGGAGGAAGAGCGCCGTCCTCCCTGCTCCCGGCTTCAGCCGACCGCCGCCGTCGCGGGCCACCGCTTCGAGCACCCGCAGCGACGTCGTTCCCACCGCCACCACCCGGCGGCCTTCCTCCAGAGCCCGGTTGACCGTCGCCGCGGACGCCTCCCCCACCTCGTAACGCTCCGCGTGCATCACGTGGTCCTCCACGCGCTCCGCCTTCACCGGCGCGAACGTCCCCACCCCCACGTGCAGGGTGACCTCCACCACCTCCACCCCCAAGTCTCCCAAACGCCCCAGCAGCTCGTTCGTGAAATGCAACCCGGCCGTCGGAGCGGCCACCGACCCGGCCTCGCGGGCAAAGACCGTCTGATAACGCTCCCGATCCTCCGGACGCGCCTGCGCCCGCTCGATGTAGGGCGGCAGGGGCATCTCGCCGTGGCGCTCCGCATAGGCCAAGGGGTCCGCCCCGAACTCCAGGCGCGCGTGCCCTTCGCCATTCTTCTCGCGAACCCACCCCTGCAACCCTGGTGCCGTCCCCTCGAAAACCACCTCCGCCCCCACGCGGACACGCTTCCCCGGGCGCAGCATCACCCACCACCCGCCCGTCGCCGCCGGCTCCAACAACAGGACCTCCACCCGCCCCGTGCCGCCCGACCTCCTCCCGTACAATCGAGCCGGGATCACCCGGGAACGGTTCAATACCAACACGTCTCCGCGACGCAGGTACTCCGGCAGACACCGAAACCACGACGACTCCCGCCCTCCCCCGGACCGCCGCAGCACCATGAGGCGTGACGCCCCGCGCTCCGCGGCGGGTTCCTGCGCGATCAATTCCGGGGGCAAATCGTAGTCGAAGTCCGACGTCCGCATGGCGCCGAGTCTCGGCAGTGACTTCGGCTCGGGCGACCCGAAAAAAATCGGGCGCGGGTGGCGCTCTCCTTGGGGATCCGGATCGGCGTCCGCCCGGACCGTGACGCCCGGGGTCGGAGGCACCACGGATCATGAAGAACCGCAGGGACCTACCCATGGTGCCCGGACCGGGGCCCCGGTTGCGAACGCCCCCCTATCCCCCTGTTGTTCACCGAGTTACTCACCGTCCAGAGTGGGGCGCGGGAGAGGGGTGGAGGTTTTTGGAGTTGATTTGAGGCTACCGGAGGGGGATAAAGGGTGAGCGCGGCAGAAAAGGGCATACCGGTCCCATTTACCGGTGGTGCCCAGTCCCCCGGCGGCGAACGGCGAATGTCTGCGGCAGATTCCAGTCCATCCAGTCCGGCCAACGACCATGGCAATGGCCATGGCGAGGTCGGCGGCAACGGCACCTCCCCGGTGCCCCCGTCCCCTTCCGCCCCCCGCTTTTTTTCGTCGTTCGAGAACGCCGTGGATTCCAAACGGCGGGTTCAGATCCCCAGCAGCTACCGGCGCAGCCTGGGCGACGCCCCGTTCCTGTTGATCCCCGTCCCCAAACTCGGCGGCAAAACCACCGCCCTCATGGGTGTCACGCATCAGGTCTTCGACGACTTCTCCCGCGTCCGCGATCTGGACAAAATGGACTTTTCCGACGTCCGGGCCGATTCGCTGCGTCGCCAGCTGATCGGCAAGGCCGTCGAGGTCGAACTCGATTCCGCCGGGCGCATCACCATTCCCGAAAAGCTCGCCAAGGCCGCCGGCATTAACTCGATGGCCATCCTCACCGGCATGAAGCGCTGGTTCGAGATCTGGTCGCCCGAGCATCATGCCATCGCCGAGGAACAGGACACCTCCACCAAGGCCGACGCGTTCTCCCTCTTTTAGGCCCCACCTCATGAGCCTGCTCACCCTCCTCCCCTTTGGCCGCGCCTTTACCCCCAGCGGGACCCGCTCCGGACGTTACCAGCCCGCCGCCGCCGGGCTCGTGCCGGATTTCTCGGGTTCCAAACCGTCCACGCCCGCCCCGGCTCCGGCTCCGGCCCCCGCGACGGCCACCCCGCCCCCGCCCCCCCCCTCCGACCCCGGCGCGGATTCAGGCACCCCGTTGAACCCCGGCTCCGCCCGCCGTGCCCGCGCCTCCGCCCGCAAGCCGCTTCCGGGCTGGCTCGAGCAGCTCATCCTCGGCCTCCTGCGGCATGGCAACCGCCGCCGCGGCACGCGTCCCGTGCAGGCCGAACTCGCCCTGCAATCGGTCACCCCGGCCCGCAATGACCTGACCACAGCCGATCTCGAAGTCGTTCCCGCCCGTCGCCCGGGTGGCCCCCACGGTCTCAGCCCTGCCTGCCGGCAGCGGATCCTCCGTCTCTGGTGGGATCAGGGCACCCGCCGTATCCGCCGCTGGGGCCGCCTCTAACCCCCCCACCCAGTGAAATCCAACCGTGAACTCCTTCACGCACATCCCGGTCCTGTTGATCGAGGTGTTGGCGGCCCTGCAACCCCGTCCGGGCATGCACATTTTGGACGGCACCATCGGTGGGGCTGGGCATGCCGCGGCGATCTTGGAGCGGATCTCCCCGAGGGGCTCGCTCACGGGCATCGATCGCGATGGCACCGCCCTGCAAGCGGCTCGCCTTCGGCTCGCACCTTTTCCCGGTTCCTATGAACTCCATCATGGCACCTTCGACCAGATGGAACGCTGGGCGGCCCCCGCTTCCCTCGACGGCATCCTCCTCGACCTCGGCGTCAGCTCGCCGCAACTCGACCATGCCGAGCGCGGGTTCAGCTTTTTGTCCGAAGGCCCCCTCGACATGCGGATGGACCCCTCCCAACCGACTACGGCTCAGGATCTGGTCAATACCCTGCCCGTCGAGGATCTCCACCGCATCTTCGCCGATCTCGGCGAGGAACCCCGGGCCCGTCGCATTGCCCAACTCATCGTCCAGGAGCGGCTGGTGCAACCCCTGACCTCCACCCGGCAACTCGCCGATCTCGTCGAACGGGCCGCTCCGCGCCACGGCGCCCGCACCCACCCGGCCACCCGTGTCTTCCAAGCGCTCCGGATCCACCTGAACGACGAACTGGGGCAACTCGACCGCGCGCTCCACGCCGCCACCCGCCTGCTCCGCCCGTCCGGCCGGTTGGCCGTCATCTCCTTCCACTCCCTCGAAGCCCGCGCGGTCAAGCGCTTCGGCCAAGCCCGCTGCCGGGACTACGAGTTCGACGGCGAGGTCGACATTCCCGAACTCCGACGCCCGAAGAATCCCGATTTCCGCTGGGTTTCCCGGCGCGCCATCACCGCTTCCCCCGCGGAGATCCTCGACAACCCCCGGTCGCGCAGCGCCCAACTGCGCGTCCTGGAAAAAACCTGACCTCCCATGCCCCGCGAACGCTCCCAAACTCCCGAGGGCGGCTACGGCAGCACCGTCGGCTCCGCCCTCCTCGTCGTCCTGGCCGTCGCCATCGTCCTGCTCGGTCGCACCAAGCTCAAGAACGAGGAGTCCGCGCTCTACACCGAAATCAGCCGGCTGGAGCGGCAAATCGAGGAAGTCCGCCGCGCCAACATCAAACTCCTCGTCGACTACGAGGCCCTGACGGGTCCCGGCTCCCTGGGCAGCCGGATCCGCGACATGAACCTCAGGTTGATCATGCCCGGACACGATGCACGGATCATCCTGCCCGAACCGGGCTCCCTCCCGGTTCTCGCGTCCGCGTCCGCACCCGCACCCGCACCCGCACCCGCACCCGCCCCCGTCGCCCACCCTGCGGCGCCCCGCCCGGCCCACGCCGCTCCCGCTCCCCCGCTCGCCGTCGCCCACGGCTACGCCCGCTAACCCTCCACCTTCCGTCACCCCATGGAACTGCTCCGTCAACGCGCTCGCCTCGCCATCCTGGGCGTCGGGCTCGTGCTGGCATTCCTGGGCCTGGGCTATCGCCTGATCGATCTGCAGGTTCTGCGCCACGAGGAGTTCCGCGATCTGGCCGACCGCTCGCATCGCCTGCGCATCCCGCTCAAGGGCCATCGCGGCGAGATCTTCGATGTCCGAGGCACCGTGCTCGCCCGCAGCCTGCCCGCCCGCACCATTGTTGCCGACCCCTCCCTCGTCGGCCCCCATGCCGACGCCCTGGCCCGCGTCCTGGGCCCGCTCCTGGCCACCAACGAGGTCCTCCTCGCCTCCGCCCTCCGACCCCGGGTCCGCACCAACTTCTTCGGTCAGCCGCTGCTCGACGTCAACCAGCGCCCCATCACCAACAAGTACGTCGTGCTCCGCCGCCGGGTCCCCGAGGAGGAGTGGAAGGTCATCCGCGCCGCCCTCGACCACACCAACCAGAACTTCGGCCTGCCCACCAACCGCGTCGCCGAGATTCGCAGCCTGCGCCGCTCCATCCAACCCGACCGCGTCGAGGACGAAATTCGCGCCTACCCGAACCAGACCCTGGCCGCCAACATCCTGGGGTTCACCGACGCCGAAGGCCGTGGACTCGAAGGGCTCGAGGGCTTCCTCGACCCCCACCTGCGCGGCGTCGACGGCTACATCGAATCCGAACGTTCCTCCGGGGGACGCGAGCTCCGCCGTTTTCGGGGCGTCGAAATCCTCCCGCAGCATGGCCATCGCGTCTATCTCACCCTGGACGCCCGGCTCCAGCTCATCGTCGAGGAGGAACTCGCCGCGACCATCGACAAGTTCGGGGCTCGCGGCGGGTGCATCGTCGCCGTGCACCCGGCCACGGGACGCATCCTCGCTTCCGCCAGTTACCCCAACTACAATCCCAACCTCCCCCCGCTGCGCGAGGACGACGCGCCCCGGCGTCGCAACCGGCTCGTGTCCCACACGTTCGAGCCGGGCTCCACCCTGAAGCTCGTGGCCGCCACGGCCGCCATGAACGAACGGCTGTTCGACATCGATGATCCCGTGGATTGCGGCCTCCATGGTCGCTGGCAGCAGCAGTTCGGACGCGAAACCGTCCGCCTCACGGACGTCCACCCGATGAAGGAGCGCTATTCGCCCCTCGAACGCGTCATCGCCGAATCCTCCAACATCGGGACCTTCCACCTCGCGCTCGCCCTCGGGAAGGACCGCTACGCGGACTACCTCCTCGGCTTCGGCTTCGGCCAGCGCACCGGCGTCCGCCTCCCCGTCGAGGAACACGGCATCCTCCACCCCACCCGCCAGTGGTCCGTGCAGGATTTCTCCCGCATCGCCATGGGGTACACCGTCGCCGTCACCCCGCTCCAGCTCGTCATGGCCATGAGCAGTCTGGCCAATCAGGGTCGGCTCATGCGGCCGCAGATCATCGACCGCATCGTGGCCGCGGACGGCACGGTCCTCTCCCAGCCCCGCCCCGAATTGATCCGCGAGGTCTGCCGTCCCGAGGTCTCCGCCAAAGTCCGCCAGGCCCTGCGCCAGGTGGTCGAGGACGGCACGGGGTCGCTCGTCAAAATGGACCGGTACACGGTGGCCGGAAAAACCGGAACTGCCGAAATCGCTCCCTACCAGAAACGGCATGAAGATCGGCGCTACCACAGCTCGTTCGTGGGGTTCTTCCCGACCGAAGCCCCCGAGCTCTGCATCGCCGTCGTGATCGAGGATCCGAACATCCGCATCGCCTACTATGGCGGCCGCGTGGCCGGCCCCGCCTTCCGCAACGTCGCGCAGCGCGCCGCCGAATACCTCGGCATCCGGCCCGATCTCCCGCGTGCCGACGACGAGCGTACCGCCCACAAAACCCGTCCCCACCCGATGACCATCGCCCGGACGGAACGCTGAACCCGACCCCGGACCCGCCCCTTTCATGAAACGCACCCCTCCTCCTGTCGCCCAACCCCCCTTCCGGGCCGAATGCCCGGCAAGGTTTTGGGGGAGGGGTGCGTTCCCTGCTCCCGCCCGGCCTGCCTGCTCCTGATTCCCACCCTCTTCCCCCCGCCTCCATGGACCCGCGCCCCCTCGATTTCTTCGCCACCGCCTGCGGTGGCAGCCTCCGACTGGCCTCGCCCGACACCCTCGTCCAGCGCGTCTGCACCGACTCCCGCAGCCTCCGCTTCGGCGACCTCTTCGTCGCCGTGCCCGGGGACCGGTTCGACGGACACCAGTTCGTCCCGGACGCCATCCAGCAGGGGGCCGTCGCCGCCGTGGTTTCGGAATCCCAGGCCGAGCGCTTCTCCGGACTTCCCCTGCTGGTCACCCGGGACCCCCGCCGCGCCCTCGGACGCATGGCCTCCCGGTACCGGGGTGAATTCCGCATCCCCCTGACGGCCGTCGCCGGGTCCAACGGCAAGACGAGCACCAAGGAGATTCTCGCCTCGATCCTCGGCGAGTGCTTCGAAACCCTGCGCAGCCCCGAGAGCTTCAACAACGACATCGGCGTCCCGCTCACCCTCTTCGGCCTCGAAAGCCGGCACCTCGCCGCCGTGGTCGAGGTCGGGACCAATCATCCCGGCGAACTCGCGCCCCTCCTCCGCATCGCCCTTCCGCGCATCGGCGTCCTCACCCACATCGGCGAGGAACACCTCGAGTTCTTCGGCAGCCTCGCCGGCGTCATCGAGGAGGAAGGCTGGATTGCCGACCTCCTCCCCCCCGACGGCGTCCTCGTCCTGCCCGGCGACGAGGCCTGGTCCGACGCCATTGCCGCCCGCTGCCGCGCACGGGTCGTCCGCACCGGGTTCGGTCCCCGCGCCCAATGGCGTTGCCTGGAAGTCGACGTCGACGCCGACGGCTCCACCTTCACCCTCCGCGCCCCCCAGCCCGAACTCTCCGGGGAGTACCGCGTCAACCTTCTCGGCCGCCATCAGGTGTCCAACGCCCTGCTCGCCATCGCCGCCGCCGCCGAATTCGGCCTCGACCGCGCCGAAATCCAGCGCGGCCTCGCCCGCTGCCAGCCCGCCAAATGGCGCATGAATCGCTGGCAGTTCGACGGGGTCGAGGTCCTGGAGGACTGCTACAACGCCAATCTCGACTCGATGCTCGCCGCGCTCGAAACCCTCCGCCACTTCCCCTGCTCCGGCCGCCGCGTGGCCGTGCTGGGGACCATGGCCGAGCTCGGTCGGCATTCCGCCCGGGCGCACGCGGCCACCGGACGCCGCGCCGCCGAACTCGGGCTCGACCGCCTGCTCGGCGTCGGGGAGGACGCCGCCCTGACGGTGGAGGTGGCCTCCGAACACGGTCTCGCGCATGCCCTTGCCTTTGATTCCATCGACACCGCCGCGGCGGCCCTGCGTTCGTTCCTCCGCCCCGGGGATTGTCTGCTGATCAAGGGCTCCCGCGCGGCCCGGCTCGAGCGTCTCGGCCCACTGCTCCGCGAACCGACCTGCCTGCAACACGCCGCGTGAACCATGCTCTACGAACTGAGCGTCTGGCTCCGCCTCTGGGCCGCGAATACCGCCTGGGCCGACGTCGTCGGCCCGCTCCGGGTGTTCGAGTACGTCTCCTTTCGGAGCGCCGGCGCCGCCGTCACCGCCCTCCTGCTCTCCCTCCTGCTCGGCAAGCCGTTCATCCGCGAGCTCGTGCGCTGGAACTTCGGTCAGAACTACGAGGACCCGGGGGTCCGGCACGGCGCCGCCACCGTCGATCCCCGCAGCAAAAAGGGTGTCCCGGCCATGGGGGGACTGCTCATCGTCCTCGTCCTCGATCTCTCCGCCGTCCTGTGGGGCCGCTGGAACATCCTGCTTCAACTCACCCTCCTCTCCGTCATCGTCCTTGCCGGGCTCGGCTTCTATGACGACTACGCCAAGGTCATCGGCAAATCCCGCGAAGCCGGCGCCTCCGAACGCGTCAAGCTCGCCGTCCAGATTGCCCTGGCCGCCTTCATCGGCATCTACCTCTGGCGCAACGAATCCACCCGGCCCCTGGTGGACCAGGTCATGCTCCCCTTCCTCAAGAAGCCCATCCTGGTCGGAGTCCCCCTCGTCGGCATCGCCATCACCATCCTTGCCATCGTCGGCGCCTCCAACGCGGTCAATCTTACCGACGGTCTCGACGGCCTCGCCATCGGCTGCACGCTCATCACTTCCTCCGTCTTCGTCGTCTTCGCCTACCTCGTCAGCAATCGCAATTTCGCCACCCAACTCCTCCTGCCCTACGTCGACGGCGCCGGCGAACTCGTGGTCTTCACCTCCGCCCTCATCGGGGCCGGCCTCGGGTTTCTCTGGTTCAATTGCCACCCCGCCTCCGTCTTCATGGGCGATACCGGCGCTCTCGCCCTCGGCGGCGCCCTCGGCATCGTGGCCGTCCTGGTCCACCAACCGTTCCTCCTTCTCATCGCCGGCGGCGTGTTCGTCGCCGAAGCCGGTTCCGTCCTCGTCCAGCGCTCCTGGTTCAAGTTCACCAAACGCCGCTACGGCACCGGACGCCGCGTCTTCCTCATGTCCCCCCTGCATTACCATTTCATGAAACAGGGCTGGTACGAGTCCAAGGTCACGACCCGTTTCTACATCGTGTCCATCCTCTTCGCCCTCGTCGCCCTCGCCACCATCAAGCTCCGATGACACCCGTCGCCCCACGCCTTCCCATGAATGTCCGCCCGCCCGAGTCCCCCCGGCGTGCCCTCCGCATCACTTTGCAACTGACGCCGGACGCCCGGTGCCCCTGAATGACCACCGGTTTCCTTTCTCACCCCGAATCTTCCCCTCCCTTGCCATGAGCACCTCGAACCCCAGTCCCAACCAGGATCATCTCGCCGCCGCGGCCGCTCCCGGCTCCCGCGTCCGCATCACGGTCCTCACCATTGCCGCCCTCCACGTCGTCGTCATCGGCGGCCTCCTCATCCAGGGCTGCGATAAGAAAGGCGCGCAGTCCGCCGGGCCCTCCACCCCCTCGACCTCGTCCTCGAATCTCGTCGGCTCCCTCCCGTCCCTCGGCGACAGCCGCTACTATCAGTCGCCTCCGCCCGACTCCGGAACCGGCCCCGGCACGGGCACGCCGGCCCCCTCCACCTCGGCCGCCCACACCCCGTCCGCCCCCGACACCGGCATCGCCGCCGCCACCCCTTCGACCGGCATCCCTCCGCTGATTCCCACCCAGGCTCCGCCGGCCCAGACGCCCGCGCCGGAAACCGCCGCCGCAACCACGTCCGCCCCCGGCGCCGGCACGACCTCGACCCCCGCCCCCGCCCCTGCCCCCGCGACCACGCCGGCCCCGGCCGCGGTCAACCCCGGCGAGCACATCGTCAAACAAGGCGATCTCATCGGCGAACTCGCCAAGAAGTACGGCGTCACCGCCAAGGCCATCCTCGACGCCAACCCCGGCGTGAATCCCCGCAATCTCCGGGTCGAATCCAAACTCGCCATCCCGTCGCCCACGCCCAAGGCGCCGCCCGCCGCCAAGGCCACCCCGCCCGGCAGCACGCCCGAAAGCCCGGACGTCTACGTCGTCAAACCGGGCGACACCCTCGCGAAGATCGCCAAGAAGCACGGCATCACCGTCAATCAATTGCGCACCGCCAATCGCATCAAGGGCGATCGCATCATCCCGAATCAGCGCCTGAGCATTCCGACGAAATCGGTTCCGGCCTCCACCCCCGGCACCGGCGACGGGCCGGCCTGACCCCGGGCGCCGCCCTCCCGGACGGCACCGGCACTGGCACCGGCAAATCCTCCCGAACCTCCCACCTTCCACCTCCCACCCCATGCGTCTCGCCATCGGGACCATCACCGTCGTCACCGGACTCCTGCTGGTCCTCGGCATGGCCATGCTCCACAGCATCGGCATGCACCATCCCAAGGGCCTGCATTTCTTCCAGCAACAGGCCGGATGGATCCCCATTGCCCTCCTCGCCTGCATCCTGGCGACGGTCATCGATTACCGGTACAGCCGGTCCCTGGTGTGGGGCATTCTCATCCCCACCGCCCTCCTTCTGATCCTTGCCCGCATCCCGGGGATCGGACGCGAGATCAACGGTGCCTGGCGCTGGATCCGGGTCTCCGGCGTCTCGATCCAACCCTCCGAGTTCGCCAAGATCGCCCTGGTCCTCGGCATCGCCGCCTACGCCGACTCCAACCTCCGGCGCATGCCCGAATTCCGCCAAGGCATCCTCCGGCCCGGCGTCGGCATTGCCTTGCTCCTCGGGCTGGTCCTGATGGGCAAGGACCTGGGCACCACCGCCCTCCTCTCGCTCCTCGCCGTCG
Organism: uncultured Verrucomicrobiota bacterium; assembly: GCA_964608505.1. GTDB lineage: Bacteria > Verrucomicrobiota > Verrucomicrobiia > Limisphaerales > CAIMTB01 > CAIMTB01. Next base: position 7,617 of record CAZSOV010000045.1, on the reverse strand, counting down.
CCATGCTCTTCGCCGCCGGGGCCCGCTTTCGTTATCTCCTGCCGCTGGGCCTCGGCGCCCTCCTCGTGCTCGGCACCTATCTCGCCCTGGACTCCCACCGCTCCTCCCGGGTCGATGCCTGGCTGCACCCCGAAAAATACATCCTTACCCTCGCCCACCAGTCCGAGCAGTCCAAGACCGCCATCGGATCCGGTGGCACCTTCGGACGCGGGCTGGGCAACGGCATCCTCAAGGCCGGTTACGTTCCCGAGCAACCCACCGACTTCATCTTCTCGGTCATCGGCGAGGAACTCGGCCTCCGCGTCACCCTCCCGCTCGTCGCCGCCTACCTGGCCTTCGTCGTCGCCGCCCTCGCCATCGCCCGCCGGGCTCCCGACACGTATGGCTCCATGATCGCCGTCGGCGTCGGCCTGGTGGTCGGCCTCCAAGCCGCGATCAACATCGCCGTCACCACCGCCGCCGTGCCCAACAAGGGGCTCGCCCTCCCCTTCGTCTCCTATGGCGGCTCCTGCCTCGTCGTCATGCTCACGCTCGTCGGCCTGCTCCTCAACGTCGCCCTCCGCGCTGCCCGCGAATCCGACCGCGAATACCTGCCCGCCGAGGACGATCGCGAACTGGCCTCCCTCCAATCCACCTGATGCCCCCGGCCTCCCCCAACGATTCCCCCCTCGTCGCCATCGCCTGCGGCGGCACGGGCGGCCATCTCTTCCCCGGCATCGCCGTCGGGGAATGCCTCCTGGATCGCGGTTACCGCGTCATCCTTGTCGTCTCCCGCAAGGAAATCGACCGCCAGGCCCTCCAGGCCGAGCATCGCTTCCCGACCCTCGCCCTGCCCGCCGTCGGTTTCTCCGCCCGCCATCCCTTCCGGTTCCTCGCCGGTTTCGCCCAGTCCTATCGCCTCGCCCGCCGCACATGGCAGGACGCTCCCCCGCGGGTCCTCCTCTCCATGGGCGGCTTCACCAGCGCCCCCCCCGCCCTCGCCGCCCGGTCGCTTGGCGCACCGCTCGTCATCCACGAGGCCAACGCCATCCCCGGACGCGCCAATCGCTGGCTCGCCCCCTTCGCCCGCCGCGCCTTCGTCCATTTCCCCGAGGCCGCCCGCCGCCTCCACAACCGTCATACCACCACGCTCGGCATGCCTGTCCGCCGCGCCTTTCAACCCGCCGATCCCGCCTCCTGCCGGCTCTCCGTCGGACTCGACCCCATCCATCCCGTCCTCCTCGTCACGGGCGGCAGCCAGGGCGCCACCGGCCTCAACGACGCCGTCCTGGCCGCCCTGCCGGCCCTGCGCGGCGCCTGTCCGCAACTCCAACTGCTCTTCCTCACCGGGCCCCACGACGAAGCCCGCGTCCGCGCGGCCTGCCTCGCCGCCGGACTCCGCGCCGTCGTCCGCCCGTTCCTCACCGAGATGGATCTCGCCCTGGGTGCCGCGGATGCCGTCATCGCCCGCGCCGGCGCCTCCTCCGCGGCCGAACTCGCCGCCATGCAGGTCCCCGCCCTGCTCGTGCCGTTCCCCCACGCGGCGGACAATCATCAACTCGCCAACGCCCGCGCCCTCGCCACGGCGGGCGCCGCCCGCGTCCTCGAACAACACCTCGCCACTCCGGATCGCCTCGCTTCCGAAGTCACCCCGCTGCTGCTCGATGCCGACGTCCGCCGCGACATCCGCTCGGCCCTCGCCGCCTGGTACCGGCCCGACGCCGACGTGCGGCTGGCCGAGGAACTCATCGACCTGGCCGCATGAACGCCCTCGCCCACCCATCGCCGACCGCCGCCGTGGAGCCCCTCGCTCCGCCCGTCGCCGCGCTGGCGACGGCGCTCCGTGAATCGCTCTCCCCGGCCTCCCTCATCCGCACCCACGAACCCCTGGCCCGGCGCACCACGCTGCGCGTCGGCGGCCCTGCCGACCTGTACGTCGAACCTGCCCACGAAGCCGATCTCGCCGCCACCCTCGCCGCCGCCCGTCGCCTCGGGGTTCCCTGGCGCGTCATCGGACGCGGCTCCAACCTCCTCGTCCGGGACGGCGGCGTCCGCGGACTCGTCCTCTCCCTGGCGGCCTTTACGACGCTCGAAATCGACGCCGCCACGGGCCTGCTCCGGGCCGGCGCCGGGGTTCGGCTCAAGGATCTCGCCGCCGCCGCCCGCCGCCACGCCCTCGCCGGACTCGAGTTCCTCGCGGGCATCCCGGGTTCGGTCGGCGGGGCCCTCCGCATGAATGCCGGCGCCTGGAACGCCTCCACCTTCGAACGACTCGTCGAGGTCCGCTACATGGCGCCCGACGGAACCGCTCACCAAAAAACCTCCCAAGACATCCCGGTTGCCTATCGGCGTTGCGAACTTTTCAAGGATCACCTGGCGTTGACCGCGCTCTTTCGGGGCGACCCCTCTACTGTCGAAGAAGTCGAGGCGCGGCTGGCGGAACTCAACCAGAAACGCTGGGCTACGCAGCCGGCGGCCCCGAGCGCCGGCTGCATTTTCAAGAATCCACCCGCCATCCCCGCCGGACGCCTCGTCGACGAGCTGGGGCTCAAGGGGACGCGCGTCGGCGGTGCCGTCGTCTCCGACGTCCATGGCAACTTCATCGTCAACGAGGGCGGCGCGACCTCCGCCGACATGCTGGCCCTCATCGACCGCATCCGCCGGGCCGCGCGCGAACAGCGGGGCATCGAGCTCGAAACCGAGGTCGAAATCATCGGCGATTGATTCCCATGCCTGTCTCCCGGTCCATCTGCGTCTTCCTGGGCGGTCCTTCCGCCGAACGCGAGGTCTCCCTCCGCTCCGGCCTCGCCGTCGCCAAGGCCCTCCGTTCCCTCGGCCATCACGTCACCGAAATCGACCCCGTCGGCCCCTGGCAGCTTCCTCCCCGTACCGACGTCGTCTTCCTCGCCCTTCACGGCACCTACGGGGAGGACGGCACGGTCCAGGAGGAACTCGACCGTCTCCACGTCCCCTACACCGGATGCGATGCCCCCTCCAGCCGGCTCGCCTTCGACAAGGTCCTCACCAAGCGGCGCCTCCTCGAGCACGGCGTCCCCACCGCCCCCTTCCTCGTCGTCACCCAACCCGATTTGCCCTGGCCCTCGGACTGGGCGCCGCCCGTGATCCTCAAGCCCGTCCGGCAGGGCTCCAGCGTCGGACTTCAGTTCGTCGATCAACCCGCCGAATGGCCCGGCGCCCTCCGCGCCTGCCTCGCCCATGATACCGAGGCGCTCGTCGAGGAGCGCATCGTCGGGCGCGAGGTCACGGTGGGCATCCTGGCCTCCGAACCCCTGCCGGTCGTCGAGGTCCGGCCCCTCGCCGGCGCGTATGATTACCGGAGCAAGTACACCTCCGGCGCCACCGAATACCTCTGCCCCGCCCCCTTCGATCCATCCGCCACGCGCCGCCTCCAGGACGCCGCCCTCGGCGCCTTCCAGGCCATCGGAGCCCGCGACTATGCCCGCATCGACATCATGGTCCGACCGGGCGATCAACCCGTCGTCCTCGAGGTCAACACCCTGCCCGGCATGACCGAGACCAGTCTCCTTCCCAAGGCCGCCGCCGCCGCCGGCGTTCCGTTCCCCGAGCTCTGCCAGCGCATGGTGGACCTCGCCCTCGCCCGCGCCATGGCCTGACCCGAAGCCCGCCCCCCCGCCTCCCATGTGGCCCAAGCGCAAACCCAAAAATCGCCGCAACGAGCGCACCGGCAAACTCGATGTCCGCGCCCGTTCCCGCGATGCCCGGACCGGTCGGCTGCGCGCCATCGTCGCCGCCGTCGGCTTGGTCGCCATCGGCGCCCTCGGGGCCTTGCTGATCTGGAGTGCCTACCGCCTGGCCCTCCAACGCTTCGTCTACCAGAACGAAGCCTACACCGTCCGCCGCATCCAGATCTTTCACGAAGGCCGCCTCCGTCCCGAACACGTCCAACTCTGGTCCGGGGTCGCCGTCGGCCAGAACCTCTTCGCCGTCGACCTCGACCAGGTCCGGTATCGCCTCGAACAGAACCCCTGGATTGCCCGGGCCGAGGTGGATGCGCATCGCCCGGACACCATCCGCATCTCCGTGCGCGAACGCGAACCCGTGGCCCAGATCGTTCAATGGCGCCACAGCGAGGCCGAACATCGCTCCTGGCCCGAGACGAACTACGTCGACCACGCCGGCTTCATCCTCCCCCCGCTCCGCGCCGACAACCTACGCCCCGGCGCCACCGCCAACTTCTCCCACCTTACCCGGCTCTCCGGCCTCGACCCCTACATCGTCACCTCCGGCCATCCGCTCAACCACCCCCGGCTCCCCGCCGCCCTCGAACTGATCCGCGCCTACGAGGACTCCAGCCTGTACGCCCAGGTCGACCTCGACGAGGTGAGCCTCGCCCAACCCGATGTCTTCGTGGGACGGCTCCGCCAGGGTTCCGAAATCATCTTCGGCCCCGCCGCCTTCGACCGCCAGCTCGCCCGCTGGCGGTCCATTCAGGAATACACCGTCCAGACCAATCACGAGCTCGCCTGGCTCGACCTCTCGGTCACCAACAACATCCCGGCCCGCTGGGTCCCCCTTCCCGTCCCCGGAGACCCCACCAACGCCACGCCACGCCGTCCCTTCCCCGCCGCCCCCAAACCTCCCCGCCCCTCCCGCCGCCATGTTTGACTTCCGCTCCTTCCTCGACAAACGGCCGCTGGTCGTCGGCCTCGAGATCGGCACCACCAAAATCTGCGCCATCGTCGGCGAGATCAACCCCGACGGATCACCCACCCTCATCGGCATCGGCCAGGCCCCCTCCCGCGGCGTCCGCAAAGGCGAAATCGTCGACCCCGCCCTCGCCGAGGAGGATGTCCGCGTTGCCCTCGCCGAAGCCGAGCACTCCGCCGACATCGAGATCCGCTCCGTCTACCTCGGCGTCTCCGGCGGGCACATCCTCGGGTTCAACAACCGCGGCATCCAGCCCATCGTCTCCCGCGACCGCGAGATCGGCGAGGACGACGTCCACGACGTCCTCCGCAACGCCCGCGCCATCAACATCCCCCCGGATCACTACGTCGTGCATGCCATCCGCCAGCACTTCGGCGTCGATGGCCAGGAGGACGTCCGCGAACCCGTCGGCATGATCGGCAGCCGGCTCGAGGTCGAGATGCACGTCATCCACGGACGCACCAACCGCTTCCAGAACGCCATCCGCCTCGTCAAGGGACTCCAGATCGATGTCGAGGACATCGTCTTCAACGGCCTCGCCTCCTCCCTCGCCGTCCTGACCCCCGACCAGAAGGAACTCGGCGCCCTGGTCATCGATCTGGGCGCCGGCTCCACCGAATTCCTCGTCTACTCCCGCGGCGTCGTCCGCCACACCGGCGTCCTCGCCGTCGCCGGCGACCATGTCTCCCAGGACATCGCCCTCGGTCTCAAACTCCCCCAGGGCAAGGCCGAGAAACTCAAGATCGAGCACGGCGACGCGATCTTCGACGAAACCGCCCGCGGACTCTCGCTCGCGCCCCAGAGCGAACTCGGCCTCCCCGAACGCCCCATCAACATCGAGCACCTCCGCTGCATCATGTCCCTGCGCCTCCAGGAGACGTTCGAGATCATCCGCGAGGACCTCGAAGAGGCGGGCTGGCTCGACCACCTGCGCACCGGCGTCTTCATCTGCGGCGGCGGCGCCCGCACCCCGCGCATCCTCGAACTCGCCGAACGCGTCTTCGAACACCCGGCCTTCCCCGGTCAGGCCCGCGGCATCGCCGGTCTCGCCTCCTCCCTCGACCAGCCGGAATTCGCCACCGCCATCGGCCTCGTCAAATTCGGCGCCAACCAGCATCGCCGGAAGGCCGACCGCAACCCTCTCCGCCGACTCGCGGCCTTCGCCCCCGCCCGCCTGTTTTCCCACCTCTTCTAGGCGCCCCCGCTCCACTCCACCCACCCCGCCCCACCTCCCATCCCCCAGTCCACCATGACCCCCGACTCCGCGCCCCCCGCGTCCTCCGCCCGCGTCATCGCCATCGGTCGGGCCGGCGCCGAAATGGCCCTCGATCTCCAGCATCTTGGCATCCCCGGACTCTCCTTTGCCGTCGTCGACGGCGATGCCCACGCCATCGATACCTCCCCCTTCCCGGATCGCCTCTTCGTCGGCGCGAAACTGACCCGCGGCTACGGCGCCGTCGGCGATCCCGATCTCGCCCGGGCCGCCGCCGACGAGGAGCAACTGGCGCTCAAATCCCTCTGCCAGGGCCAATCCCTCGTCTTCATCCTGGCCGGTCTCGGCGGCGGCAGCGGCACCGGCATCGCCCCCGTCGTCGCCCGCGTCGCGCGCGAAACCGGCGCTTCCGTCTTCGCCTTCGTCACCGCCCCCTTCGATTGCGAAGGTTCCCGCCGCCGCCAGCAGGCCGCCGCCGGCATGCACCGGCTCAAGACCGTCGCCGACGGCGTCCTCTGCCTGCCCAACGAGAAGATGCTCCTCCTCGTCGACGACGATCGCACGCCGCTGCTCGAGGTCTTCCGCGCCAGTCGTGCCCACGTCCGCGACGCCGTCCTGTGCGTCTGGAACCTCCTCACCCGCCCCGGCCTCCTGAACGTCGGCTTCTCCGACATCTGCTCCGTCCTCCGCGGTCCCAACCTCCACTGCGCCTTCGCCCGCGTCGAAGTCGAGGGACCCAGCCGGGCCGAACTCGCCCTCCGTCAGCTCCTCTCCCATCCCCTCCTCGCCGGGGGCGATCTCCTGCGCCGCGCCGAATCCCTCCTGGTCAGCTTTTCGGCCGGTCATGACCTCGGTCTCGGCGAAACCCGGCGCATCATGGACGAACTCAACCGCCAGGCCGAAGGCGCCCGCGTCGTGGTCGGGGCCGCCGTGGACGAGGGCGCCGGCGACCGCCTCGCCGTGACCGTCATCGCCTCGATCCGCGACCTCGTCCTCCACGAGGTCTCCACCGACCCCCTCCCGATCATGCCCCCCGCGGTCCTGTCGACCTCCCCCTCCTCGTCGACGACCCCGATGACCCCGGTGGCGGAGGATCCGTCCGACTCCCCGGCTCCGACGGCGGCTCCGGCACCCGCGGTGTCCATGTTTCCCGAATCTCCGGGGGTCGAGGCCGAACTCGGAGTTCCGGCGGCCCGCGGCCCCCGCCGCCTCGCCCCGCCGCCGCCCGAACTCACCGCCGAACAGACCGATCTGCTGCTCACCCGCGGACAAGGCTCCCTCCGCCGCGGCAAGAAGAAGTCCCAGCAGACCCAGCTCCCCTTCGAGATCATCACCAAGGGACGCTTCGAGAAGTGCGAGCCCACCATCCGCCGCGGCCACAACCTCGACCTCCCCACCTTCCTCCGCCGCGGCATCACCTTGAACTGACTGCATCGGGCCGGCCCGGAGGGCCGGCTACCGTCCGTCGTCCCTCCGGGACGAAGCCGGGGTGCGCCTCTCCATGAGCCGGCCTCCGCCGCCGCGCCGCCCGGTGAGTGCACCGGGCCTACACGCTGTAGGCCGCGTGCCTCCACGCGGCGACGTGCCGTCCGCGGATCCGTTCTCCGAAGCCGGGCGAGGCGCCTTGCCAACCGGATGCCTCGCCATCCTCCGCGGGCCGTGCCTGTCCGGCCCGGGCAGGGATGTCGCGGAGCGACGACCGAAGGTTGCCGGGGCCTTCAGGCCCCGGTCTCGCC
>CAZSOV010000044.1:0-34135 GCA_964608505.1 uncultured Verrucomicrobiota bacterium | reverse complement strand
GCGCTCCTCCACGCGACCGATTTTGCCGACCGCTTCGAGCGCCAGATCGTGCCCCTGTTGCGCGCCGGTTACCTCGTCCTCTGCGATCGTTACTTCTACACCGCCTTCGCCCGCGACGTCGTTCGCGGCTGCCGCCCCGAATGGGTGCGCGGCATCTACCGGTTCGCGGGACACCCGAACCTGACCTTTTTCTTCAAGACCCGACTCGAGGTGTCGTTGAACCGGATCCAGAGCGACCGGCTCGAGCCGAAATACTTCGAGGCCGGCATGGACCTGCGTCTCTCGAGCGATCCCCGGGAGAGCTTCGCCCTCTTCCAGGACCGGTTGCTGGAGCAATACCTCGCGATGAGTTCGGAGTTCGACTTCCGCGTGATCCCGGCCGGGGACCCCATCGAGAAACAGCAGCAGGTCGTGCGCGGAATCGTGCAGGACGTGGTGGATCCCGCGAGGTTCCTTCATGCCTCGAGATGAGTTGAAACGACGGGAAAGGCCAGGATGCCGATGACCAAGACTACGGGCAGCCAACGGAAATCGCGTGCCAAACGACCGGCGGAGCCGGTGTTGGACGCCGCGGAACTCGGTCGGGACGTGGTCTGCGTGCCCCGGTCCGCCAAACGGTTCTACCGCTCGGGCATCCCCGGCGTCGACCCCGCGCGCCTCGACGGACGCCTGATCGTCATCGAGGGCGCGGACGGTTCGGGGCGCTCCACCCAGATCGCGCGCCTGGTCGACTGGCTCGAAGGCACCGGCCATGCCACGCGCCAGGTCGGCCTGAAACGCTCGACCCTCGTGAGCGAGGAACTGGATCGGGCCAAGGACGGGAACGTGCTCAGCCGAACCACGATGAGCCTGTTCTACGCGACCGACTTCGCCGACCAGCTCGAGAACGTCATCCTGCCCGGGCTGCGCGCCGGGTACATCGTCCTGGCCGACCGATACATCTACACCCTGATGGCCCGCGACCTGGTACGCGGCGTCGACAAGGAGTGGCTGATGAACCTGTACGGCATGGCCCTCGCCCCCGACGCCGTCTTCTACCTCCAGGCCTCGCCCGAGAACCTCATCCAGCGGAATTTCGCGAAGGACTTCGCGCTCGACTACTGGGAGAGCGGCATGGACCTCGGCCTGTCGCGCGACATCTTCACCAGCTTCGTCGCGTACCAGAAGATGATCGTGGACAAGTTCCAGGAGCTACAACTCGAGTTCGGCTTCACCATCGTCGACGGCAACCAGCCCGTGGACGAGGTCGAACGCCAGCTCCGCGAGGGCATCGCGGGCGTGTTGCAGCGGGTCGAGCCGAAGGGCTAACCGCCCCCGCAACCGCGCCGCCCGGTGAGGGCACCCGGCCTCCAAACGGTGATCCTCCGGCATCCCCGGCGTCCGTCCGGCGATTTCCTTTCGCCGACGCCGCCTGGAAGCAGGGCTGATTCATCCGGTTTCGGGGCGGAGGGGACCGCGACCGGCTCCCCGCCACGTCACGAGGGATCCCCGGCGAGCACGCGTCGGAGGGAGCGGAGTTCCTCGTCGATCGCCTCGTCGGTGGGCTCGCGGAGGGTGTCGGCGATCTGGGCGCGCAGGGCGGAGCGGAAGCGATCCCGGAAACGTGACAGGGCCTGGCGAAAGGCGACATCGCTCATGCCGAGTGAGGCGGCGAGTTGCAGGGGATCGAGGGCGGGCGCGGCTCCGACGCCGAGAAAAGGGCGGAGGGCCGCGAAAAGCGGGCCGCGACCCGAGTCGGTGTAGTCGGCCTCCACCCGTCGGAGGGCGCCGTCCAGCACGGCGGAGGCCCAGGTGGATTCGAATTGGTGCACGGGCTCGGTGTCGGGCGGCTCGGCTTGGTAGCGGCCCTCGGCCTCCTCCCGGTCGAGCGAAAGGATCTCCGCACCCCCGCCCCGCTTCAGCCGCCCGGCGGACCGATGGGCGTCGGCCAAGTCCCGGGTGAACGCCTGAAGCAGGAAGGAGCGGAGGCGGCCCAGCTGGGGGTCGGCTGCGGTAAAGAGATTGCTGGCGAGGGCTTGGGCAAAGAACGCCTGGGTGGCGTCCTCGGCGTCCTGTGGGCTCAGGCCCTTCCGGCGAGCGAAGCAGTACAGGGGATACCAGTAGGTCTGGCAAAGTTCGCCCAGGGCCGCGCCGGCCGCGGATGGATCGCCCCCCGCGGCAACGGCCGCGACGACGGACCAGCGGGTCTTGGGAAACTCCGGTCTCAAGCTCGCGGGCATTGAGCATCGGCCCGGGCGCGGCGACAAGTGCCGGCGTGAGGCTGCGGGCGGGCCCTCGTCTTGCCCCGGGTGTCACGGAGGTCCTAAAGTGTCGCATCATTGAGGGCGGAAATGGCGATCAAGCCTTCCAACTTGGACGGGCTGAATCTCGACGCGCTTCTGGCGGAAGGGCTTCGAGAATCGGGCCTGTACGTGCCGTCGGCCTGGGAACCGCCGACGCCGGAGCAATTGGGCTTGGTTCTGCCCCGGCACCGGGTGATCCGCCTGATCGGACGCGGAGGGATGGGCGCGGTGTACGAGGCGCGACAGATCGATTTGGATCGGCGGGTAGCCGTGAAGGTGCTGCCAGTGGAGTTGGGCAAGAACGAGGCCTTTGCCGAACGGTTTCGGAGGGAGGCCCGGGCCCTGGCCCGGCTGCGCCATCCGAACATTCTCGAGGTGTTCGAATTCGGTCAGAGCACGGCGGGGCATCTGTTCTTCTCCATGGAATACATGGAGGGCGGCGACCTGGCGCGGCGGATGAAACAGGGGCCCCTGAACCCGGGGCTATCCCTGCGGTGGGTGAAGGAGATCTGCGCGGCGCTCGAGGCGGCCCATGCCCTGAGCGTCGTTCATCGCGACATCAAGCCCTCGAACATCCTGCTGACCTCGGACGGCACGGTGAAGGTGGCGGATTTCGGGTTGGCGGTTTTGGCCGACCAACCGGAGGAACGGTTGACGCATACCGGGTTGGCGCTCGGGACCCTCGAGTACTCCGCCCCGGAGCAGGCGGCGGGCACCGCCGTGGATTACCGGACCGATCTCTTCAGCGTGGGGGTGCTCTGCTACGAGTTGCTCACGGGACGACTTCCCCGAGGGGTGTTCGAACCTCCGTCCCGGGTGAATGCCGCGGTCGGGACGGCGGTCGACACCGTGGTGCTCACGGCGATGCAGAGTGATCCCGCCCGTCGATTCCAGAGCGCCACGGAGTTCGGCGCCGCGCTGAGGGGAGTCGAGGCCTCCCCCGTGCCCACGGCGCCCGCGGTTCCCGCGGTGCGCCACGCCCGGGTTTCCCGGAGGGCGGCGCTCGGGGCCGGGGTCGGGGGGGTGGCCCTCGTGGCGACCGCGGTGGCCACCTACGGATGGCGCCGTCGGCACCAGGTTTCCCGGCGCACCACGAGCCCCTTTCCGAGCGAGGGTCCGCGGGTTGTCGTCTGGGGCCTGAACCGATTTGGCCAAGGCAACGTTCCCCGAGGCCTGGCGGGCGTGCGCGGCGTTCGGGCCGGTTTCCGTCACAACCTGGCGCTGCTGAGCGACGGGACCGTCGTGGCTTGGGGACAGAACAGCGAAGGTCAGAACCACGTGCCCGCGGGACTTTCCGGGGTGCGGGCGGTCGCTGCCGGCGGGACGCACTCGGTGGCGCTGAAAGCGGACGGCACCTTGGTGGGATGGGGCCGCAACGCGGAAGGCCAGATCGATATCCCTGCCGACTTGCCGGCGGTGCAGGCCGTGGCGGCCGGCTCCCATCACACCGTCGCCCTGCTCGCCGGGGGCACCGTCGTGTGCTGGGGCGACAACCAGCACGGACAATTGCAGCTTCCCCCTGGACTGAAGGACGTGCGCGCCATCGAGGCGGGGAACTCCCATACCCTGGCGCTCCTGAGCGACGGGACGGTGGTGGGTTGGGGAGAGAATTTTCACGGACAGTGCGCCGTGCCCGCCGGACTGGGCGACGTTCAGGCCATCGCGGCCGGTGGCTTCCACAACGTGGCACTGAAGCGCGACGGCACCTTGGCGGTCTGGGGCAACAACGACGCCGCCCAGACGGTCGTGCCTCGCGGTCTCGCCGACGTGCAGCTGATCGCCGCCGGCTACCGTCACACGCTGGCCTTGAAACGGGACGGCCAGGTGGTCGCCTGGGGCTGGAACGACGACGCCCAGACCGAGGTGCCCCACGGACTGACCGGAGTGTTGGGATTGGCCGCGGGACCCTATCATAGCGTGGCCTGGGTTCGGTGAGTTCGGCTGCCCCGTTCGGTCAGCGGCGCTCGCACGGACACCGGCATCTCGCGGCGGCGGATCCGGAAAGGAATACTCCCGGACATTCCTTGTTCTCGCGTGTCACAAACAACGGTTGGACGCGCATACCGGTGTGGCCCATATGCACCTTGTCCGCCCGATCCCCCTTCCGCTCGCCGGTGTCGAGCGCCCGGCATCCCCTCGTGGCGGACCGCCCCCCCATCGGCGTCGGCGGGCGGCTGGGGTCTGGCCAGGCCGAAGCGTGATCGGGGAGCCCTGCCGCCGGATTCGGCCCGGGTCCAGCACCCGGCGGTGGGGGTGCCTCATGGCGCTGCTATGCTCGATCCTGCCGGTCTCCGCCCAGTGGTCGACCCAGTCCTTCGACCTCGTTCCAGGCTGGAACGCGGTGTACCTCCACGTCGATGCCTCGCACGAAACCCTCAGCGCGCTGGTCGGTTCGGACGCCGCAAGCCCGATCCAGGAAGTTTGGCGCTGGCAGCCCGCGCCCGGCACGGCCCAGTTCGTGACCAGTCCCCAGTTGCCGACGACCACCGGCAGTCGCTGGGTGAGCTGGAGTCGCGTGGACGGGGCGGCGGCGGAGTTGCAGCGCCTGACGGCCGACGCCGCCTACCTGGTCCGGATCGATGGAGCCGCCGGCTACCGTTGGGACCTGAAGGGCAAGCCGGCTCCGCCCGGGTACCTTTGGACCAGCACCGGGTTGAATTTCATCGGATTCCCCACCCCAACCGTGGCCGCCCCGACGTTTGAGTCCTTCCTTTCGCCGGCGCCTTCCCTCCGACACGGCGCGGAGGTCTTCCGCTACGAGGGGGGGGAGCTGGGGCCTTCCAATCCCGCCCTCGTGTTCGCCTTTCGTACCACTACCGTGCGTCGGGGGGAGGCGGTCTGGATTCGGGCTGGCGGCAGTTTCAACAACTACTACGGCCCGTTCGAGCTCGCGCTCGACAACCGTTCCGGCATGGATTTTGGACCCGATGTCAGTCTGAGCCGGTTTCGGCTGAAGAACCTGACGACCTCGCCGCTGACCGTAACCCTGCGACAACTGGCTTCCGAGGCGCCGCCCGTCGGCCAGGCACCCATTGCGGGCCCGCCGCCGCTCCTGCTGCGCGGCGCGCTCAACCTGGATCAGCCGACGCACGCCTTCGCGATCCTCGCCGCCGGGCCCCAGGTCATCTCGCTGGCGCCCGCCGGGCGGACCGGGTCCGAGGCGGAAGTCTTCCTCGGCCTGAACCGATCCCGGATGCCGGGGCAGCCGGGGGCCATTTACGCGGGGATCCTGCGCCTCGCCGATTCCTTGGGGTTCAGCCAGATCGACGTGCCGGTGTCGGCCCGGGTCCCGTCCCGATCGGGGCTGTGGGTGGGGGCGGCGTCGGTCGATACGGTGCGGCATTACCTGAGGACCTATCCGTCGAATCCGGACGGCACGCTGCCCCTTTCGGCCACTGGGGCGTATGTGCCGGGGCCGACGAACACGAGTCCCGGCGCGGTGTCGCGGGCCTTTCCGCTGCGCCTGATCGTCCACTGCGACGGGACAAACAGCACGCTGCTCCAGCGGGTGTTCCATGGGCTCGATGCCGGCACCAACCGGATCGTGTCGACACGCGAGGCGCTGCTCGATCCCCGGTTCCGGGACTCGGCCCGGCGAATCAGTGCCGGACATCTGCCGTGGTCGGGCGCGAACGCGGGTTGGGAATTCGACCATCCGCTGGGTTCGACGAACATCGTACGGGTCACCGTGCCGTTGTCACACGACGATCAGTCCTCGAACCCGTTCCTCCACACCTATCATCCCGATCACGACGGGCGCGACAGCGTCACGGGGAGCCCGCTGGAGCGGGGCATGGAATCCTACGACGTCACGCGGGTGATGACCCTGACCACGTCGGCGCCCGGGGATGATTTCGAGAGCCTGACGGAAAACAGTACCCTCATTCGAGGGACCTACTCCGAGACCGTGACCCTCCGCGGGCTGGGGAGCAGTACCCGGCAGTTCGATTCGTCCGGGCAATTCCTCCTCAACCGGGTCTCCGAGATTTCGCCGCTTCGCCGCTGAGCCCTTTACAACCCACGCAGCCTCGGCTTTTGCCATTCTCTTATGAGCACGAATCCTAATCCGACGTCCGCACCGGGCGGAACCCCGCTGATCGTTCGATCCCTTCCGGGCCGCGCCTGGCTCGTCCGACTCGGCCTGATCCTTCCCTTGCTCCTGGGGGCCGGGGCGGGGCGGGCTGCGGACAACAACCCGGCCGAGCTGATGACCTACCAGGGCACCCTGACGGATCAGAACGGGGTCGTGCTGGGGCTGTCCGCGCCGGTCAATTATGCCGCGGTCTTCCGGATCTACGATCACTCGTCTGCCGGCGTGCTGTTGTGGGCCGAGTCCCAGGTCATCACGGTGGACAAGGGCTTGTTCAGCGTCCAGCTGGGTCAGGGGAGTGCCCACGGCAGCGAACCGCGACCTCCGCTCTCGACGGTTCTCTCGCCGAACGGGGTCTCGGCCTGGGCCTCGGATCGGTTCATCGCCCTCAACGTCACCCTGGGTGGCGTCGCGACCGACATCCTGCCGCGGTTGCGGTTGGTTCCAAGCGCGTTCGCGTTTCTGGCCAGGAACGCCAACAATCTCCTCGATTCCAACGGCGCGGCGGTGGTGACCACGGCGCCGGGCATGGTGGGCATCAACAAGACCCCGACGACCGCGCTGGATGTCAATGGCACGGTCAAAGCCACGTCGTTCTCGGGCAGCGGCGCCGGGCTGAGCGGGCTCGATGGGAGCAAGCTGGCCACCGGGACCATCGATGCCGCGCGAATTCCCGGGCTCGATGCCGGGAAGATCACGACCGGTACCTTCGACGCCACACGCATTCCCGGGCTCGATGGCAGCAAGATCACGGCGGGGACGCTAAGCGCGGACCGCATCCCCGGACTGGATGCCGGCAAGATCACCTCCGGAACCTTCGGGCCAGGCCGTCTGGAGGGTGTCGCCGTGTTGCAGGGTGGCAACGCATTCGGAGGCGGCAATCACATCTTCGTGGGGGGCGGAATGGCCATCGGTCACTTCGCCCCGACCACCCGGCTTCACATCAAGCAGGCCTTTGACAGCGGCGGAACGAATCCCAACAACGACGGGCTCAACCTCGAGGCCGCTTCCGGGAACAAGTGGATCATCCAGACCCAGGGCGGGGGGGATCTGGTCTTCGATTACAACGGCAAGGCGGCCTACGCGTGGTTGGGCAAGGATTCCGTATGGCATAACCTGTCCGATGCGCGCGTGAAGAAAGACGTCGTTCCCATGGACCACATGCTGGAGCGGGTTCGGCAGTTGCGGGCGGTGACGTTCCGGTATCAGTCGCAGCCGGAGGACTCCCGGCCCCTCGTCGGCTTTGTTGCGCAAGAGGTTCAGCCCGTGTTTCCCGAAGCGGTCGAGGACAAGGAGGGTACTCTCAGCATCGGGTACGCCGCCTTCGGTCCCATCGCCATCGGTGCCATCCGGGAGTTAGCCGACAAGGTCGATGATTTGAAGTCGGCGGAGGGTCGGATCGCCGAGTTGGAGAAGAAGGCCGCGCGCGTTGACGTTTTGGAGCGCGAGGTGGCCGAACTCCGGAGGATGATGACTCAGATCATGGCCCCGGCCGCGGAACGCCAGGCCGTTACGAGGGCCGCAACGGAGAGTGCCATCGCGGGGCGGTGAACCGGAACCGACGCCGCGAAATAGGCCGAGCGATGCCCCAAGGGGCGCGGGCGGCTTGGCGACGCGAAATCAACGAACCGTATGGAGCCACTATTGGACTGTGGGCGCAGGTGGGGCTCATTCGCCGAGCCGATTTCGACGGATCAGCCCGGAGGGCTGGCGGAAATTAGCCGGGGGCAATCCCGCGTATGCGGGAGAAGCCCTCGGAAAAAGCCCCCTGTATGGGAATGCGCCCCGGCGGGGGCGCTGGAGCCTCGACCCCTTGCCCCAGGTGCCTTCACGCTCCGATGGCCCGAGGGCACAAGCATCGCACCCGAAAGGGGTATGCAGGCGAATCCGCCGCCCACTCCGGGGCGGAATCAACCTAACCTCCACCATTCCGGTGGCCGCGGCGTCCGAACCGCCTTGCCACCGGCTAGTTTCCGAAGTCCCTCCGGGACGAGCGACGGCCAGACCTCCGGGAGGTCTTCGACGGCAATTCTTCTCAACCTGCTGACGTTGTTCGTGACGTTGTTCATGGGCGCGCCGGGCGGGTTGGCGGCGACGCAACCGGAGCTGGACCAAGACAGGACGCTTTACAACTATTCGGCCCAGCGGGGCGTTCCGATCTCCTCCGTCATCGGGGCGCCGCCGGGGTCGGACGGCCGAGGCCCGACGCCCGTTCAGCAGGGGAGCGAGACCATCGTCCCCGCAAGCCCGGGCCAGTTCCAAAGCCTCGTGGGATTCAGCGCGGGGGTGCCGCGGACGAATTGGAATGCCGCCGCCAGTTACCTCGCCAACGCCGAGGCCACAGACCTGCCGCGGGGCAAGAACAACGGGGCGGTGAGCGTGGTGATGCCCGCGGCGAGCGTGGGCCTGCCGTTCATCGCCCAGCGGGCGACGCTCCTGTTCGGCTCGGTCATTCCGGTCCCCGACGTGGATGTGGACACGAACCTGCTGGTGGGCATCACGAAGGAGTCCTACTGGCTGCCGGAGCCGTACACGACCAACAGACATACCAACGCGCCCTACTATTACAGCCCGCACGCGAAACGGGTGTTCGCGATCCAGCCAGGGCCCGTGACGATCATCTGGAAACGGGCCGTCTCCACCTTGACCCCTCCGTCCGTGCCGTACTCGGTCGAGAACGGCAACTACTACGCCTTGCTGGAACGACGGTATGTCGTGTCAGGCAGCCCGGTGAAGAGGCCCCAGAAGCTGTTCTGGACCGAGGGCGCGTTCAGCACCACGGGCAAGATGATCACCGTGGGTGTGGGGAAGGCCACGGTTCACTTCGTCTACAACGCTGCTTTTCCCGAGTTCGTCGATCAGGAGTACCAGCCCATCGGGCATCAGCCCATCGTGCCCCCCGGAACCAACACCTTCCAGTCACTGCGGACGGTCTGGTTCGATGGGCGTCTTATCCGGGCGAACAACGTCGAGGGCCGAATCTTCATGGAATTGCTCGGCGACGATCGAACGGATGGCCAGAGCAAGAATTTCCTGGGATTTGAGATCGTGGATGTAACACGGCAACCGCATCCGCAGGACATCACCATCAAGCTCGGTGAGCGCATCACGGCCTTCCAGGACACGTCGAAGGATGATTCCCTGCTCACCCCGGAGCCGGTGACCTCCGGCGGCGGCGTGAACGGGGTTCCCTTCACGTACAGCTCACAGCTGGGCGGCAGCGGGCGCCCGGTGCTGCATGCGGTGCGGGCGACGGCGAACCTGAACGATTACCAGATCTTCTGGATGGTGAGGGGGGAACAGGGACTTCTCTGGCCCGAGTTCCTGGCCCGGTACGCGCTGGTGTGGCCTTCGGACCCCGCGGAATATAGTCACTACGTCAGACCGAGCGTGAACACGGAGGCCGAGGCGGCCGCGACCGCGGTGGCCCTGCCGCAGTTGCTGCAGCCAACGCTCGAGGACCAGGATCTCGACGCCCAGGGGGCCCTGCGCGGGAAACTCACGCAGCAGGCGGGATACTACTCCTTCCTGGATCCTTCTCTTCCTGCTCACCGGGCCCTGCTGCGGTATGCCGTGGACGGCCAGGTCCATTTCGAGCGGGTCTTCTCCTGGCTCGACCAAGCCCTGCTGTCCACGAACTTCGTTGGCTCGGTGGCCACGACGCTCGGCACGTGGACGACGAACGGGAACACCTTTCTCCCCTCCCCGGCTCGTTCGATGCCCTCCGTCTTCCGGCAGACGGCCTACGTGGGGGATCGTCTGTTGCCTCCCGCCGGGGAATCGGGCTCGGGTCCCGGCGAGGGCTATTGGGCCGGGCATGTCGTGGCCGGGCGCGGGCAGTCCTACGATCCCACGGCCTATGTCGATCCGTTGGTCGCCGGATTCGAGGCCGCCAGCCGCGGGGCGATCATTCCGGTGAACGCGATCCCGGGAACGAACCAGCTGGAGGTGCTCTGGCTCCGGCGTGCCCCGGTCAGTGTGAACCGGGGTTTCTCGCCGATCTACTGGCCCTCGGTGGTGGGAACCTACACCCTCGCGTGGCCGGAGACCGCGTCGGAGATCGTGCTCGCGAGCAATGAAGGCAGCGGGCCCCTGGACAGCCTGCAGGCCAGGGGGCAGATCTACGTCCAGAACGGGGGCGGGGCGGTCGGCTACAATCCGAACGAGGAACACGCCTTGATCCTGGGTGGACAGGTGTATGCCTTGCGCGACGACCTGAATCTCACCGGGGAGGGCGGGTATTCCTCCGATCCGTTCGTTCTATTGCGCTACACCTCCTCCGACGGGCGTCCGGCCATGCGCCCCTTCAGGGTGCGTCGCGAGGCGCCGGAACGCGGTGTCCTGTTCGATTACGTGACCGAGGCAGGCCACCCGCTCCAGGCTCCCATGCCGCTGCCGCTGCTGGCGCCGCCGGTCGTGGCCGGGGTCAATGCCTCGCGGCCCTCTCCGACGCTGGCCGCCAATCCGCCGCAGGGTTGGACGGCGGCAGACTCCGACGGGGACAACCGACACTATGCGCGGTTCACGGTGGAGGACCGGAAGAACAACCTCTGGGTCTATCGTGGTTTGCACCAGGAACCCGAGCTTCAGGCGGGCACGTATTTGCCCGGGAGCGACACGTTTGCCTCGAGTCTGAATGCGACCGCGGTCGCCGGGTTGCCCTTCAATTTCACCCTCCATTCCTCGCAACGCGGAAGCAGTTTGCGCCTGCTTTCCCTCACGGCGCTGCCGGCTTGGTTGACGCTCACCCGGGATGTCGTTTACACGAACGCCTACGGCGCGCGCGCCACCAACGGTCAGTCCCTCACGCTGGCCGGGACGCCTCCCCTGGACGCGACGCCAGGGACCGCCGATATCGCCCTCGTGGTCAGCAATCAGGTCACAGGTGCCGTGGTCACCAACCAGATGGCCCTGCGCACGATGGGCGGCGGCCTCAAGCCCGCCATCCGCCTTGGTGACGACGTCAGTTCATGGCTTCAGACCCTTCAGACGATCGGTCTGGAGCCGGGCGCCTTTCCCACCGACGAGATCACCGTGGAGTTCTTCGTGAAGTCCGACTCGACCTCGGACCGAACGTTCTTCCAGCTGCGACCCGAATTCGCCGACCGCCGGATGAGCGCCTCGCTGCAGGAGGGCGTGGTGAAGTGGGAATTCGGCTTTTCCCTGCTCCCCGGGGATCCGTTCGCGCCGCCCACGCCCCCCAGGGGATTTCTGGCGTACTCGCCGCCCTCGGGCCAGCCGATCCAGGCGGGGATCTGGGAACACTGGGCGTTCGTTTCGAGCAAGTCGGGCGATTTCATGGCGATTTTCCGGAATGGAACCGAAGTCAGTCGCATGCCCGGCGCTGCCTCCCTGGGCATGGATGAATCCGCCCCGCGGTACCTCGTCGTCGGGCCCGCCATGAACGGGAGTCTGGCGGATTTCAGAGTTTGGCGCACGGCCCGGTCGGCCACGGAGATCGACACCTACCGATACGCGACGCTCTCGGGCAACGAACCCGGCCTTGCCGTCCACTACACCTTTGCCAAGCCGCCCGGGTTTCCCGCGAACCTGGAGCCGCCGCCCATCGAGCAGGATCGGGCCCCCGCGGACGGGGTTCTCATGGCAGGTCTGGGATCGTCCGTCCGGCGAACGATCTTCGACGAGCGGAGGCAGCAGTTCCCGTTGGAGTTGACTTACCCAAGCAGCTTTGCCGGCACCAATGTCACCTATGTGGATCGCCCCCCGTTCCTCGCGAGATCGCCGGACGCCGGCAACAGCTTCGCGATGCACTTCTATTATCGGACGCTCCCTGGGTTCGCCTGGCCGGGACTGAACGCGCCACCGGACGGAACCGTCGTCCCCTATCTCCGTCCCAGGGCAGGGGCCGGAGGCGGGTATGTGGGAAGTGGT
Source organism: uncultured Verrucomicrobiota bacterium (assembly GCA_964608505.1). Taxonomy (GTDB): domain Bacteria; phylum Verrucomicrobiota; class Verrucomicrobiia; order Limisphaerales; family CAIMTB01; genus CAIMTB01. The sequence continues at coordinate 21,871 of CAZSOV010000044.1, read as the reverse complement.
TCCTCGGCCACCGATCCGGCCCTGGACATCGTCTATCGTCCGGTCTGGCCCGACCGCGATCCCACCAATCCCGCGCAACCCCTGCCCAGGCTTGGGTTTGGCTCCACCGCGACCCAGCCGAACGGCGGCCTGCCGGCCGTGCGGGGCCAAAGCAGCCTTCGGGTGCTCTACCAGCAGTCCGTGGCGACCCGGTCCAGCCGCGCGTTCACCGCCAACCTAAGCAATCACGTCTCCGTCGTGCTGTTCGATCCGACCCGGATCAAGACCTCGCCTCCCCTGTCGCTCCCCGCGGGGGTCCGTCGGGAGGTCTATCAGGACAAGGTCCATTTCCCGGGGCTCCCGCCCCATCTGGCGACGCGCCTGCATTTTCGGCAGGAGGCGGGGTCCCCGTCCGCGCCAGGGGCCGGCCGGGGTCAACTGATTCTCGAAGGCCGATTCCAGGATGGGTCCGCGGGGGAACCCTACCTGGATCTCAACGTGCTGGCGGGAGCGGATCTTGCGGCGGTCATGGCCCTGTGCCCCGGCAGCGATCCGAACTACGCGGCCTGGGTGGCGGCCATCCAGGGTCTGTCGACGGCATTGCAGACGTTCACGGAGCAGCCTGCGGGCTCGGGGCGCTTTGCACCCGACCCGGGGCGGACCGTGCAGCACGCGGTGTCATCCCTGCCGGAGGTTCACAGCGACGAGACGGCGGTCGATTCCTATGCGTTGAGCGCGGTGGGGCCTGGCAGCGGGTATGTGACGCTGATGGCCGGCAACGGCCGCGCGTTCACCCCGGCCGTGGATCCCGTTGCACTGTACATCTTCAGGGTGACGGGCCCGTTGAATGATGGGGAACTCAAGGTGTTGCCTTCCGACAATCCCCTCAGCGAACTGGTCAGTTTCCAGCACACGCCGGACGTGGCGGGGCGGGAGGGGGAGTACGAGTATCAATGGATGATGGCGCCGCCGTCCGACGGACGTCCGTTGCCGGTGACCAACGAGGTGTCGGGGATCGCGGGCATGCTGACACTGGGCTGGCAACCGGTGCCGGCGGGGACGAACCGCGTGTTCACGCTGGGGGGAAGCGGCATCGAGGTCCTGGCCGACAACTACCTGACCCTTCGCTACCGGGCCGTGAACGCGGCGCATCCGGTGCGCCACCGGTGGTCGGCGTGGACCACGCCGGGGCTGGCGGAGGGTTGGATCAAGCGCGTGGTGGCGGGGATCAACCCGTTCAACCAGCGGACCTCCGATCTCTTCAACAACCGGGTCAACACCGACGTCAGCCTGCTGACCCAGGCGGGTCGCCGGTGGGAGGGCAACGTTGCCTTGAACTCCGGCAACCTCAATCAATACGGCCTGATCGAGATCTACGAGACGGTGCTCAACCGGGGGCGTGGCCTGAGCATCAACGCCGCGCCGCCGATCAACTACGGTCCTGCCAACGACGCGCTGCTGCTCGCCGCGGGGTACGTGCACGACCTCTATATGATGCTCGGGGACGAGGCCCGCGCGGACGCCGACAATCCCACCATTGGCATCGGCACGAAGGACCGGACTTATGGGGATGTCGCCACCGCGCTGTTCTCGTTCCAGGGCCAGGTTCCCAACCTGCTCGAGGAGGAACTCGCCCTGTTGCGCGGGCGCAGCGATTTCCTTCAACCGTCCATTCATACCGCGCCCTTCTACAACCGGCTCGTTTGGAACTACACCCGGGGCATCCACTCGGGCGAGGTGGTCTACGGCCTCAACTACAACATCCTCGATCAGACCACCGACGGGGTGGTGAACGCGGCGGACGCCGCCGTGCTTTACCCGCAGGGCCACGGCGACGCTTACGGACACTATCTCACGGCCCTCACCGGGTTCTATTCGTTGCTCGTCGACGAGCACTTCGACTGGGTTCCCAAAACCGAGGCGGTGAACGTGCTGGGTGTGCCCGTACAGGTGGGTTACCAGCACGAGCGCAAGTTTGCCGCCGCCGCCGCGGCCGTGGCCCGTACCGGGAAGCAAGTCGCCGATCTCACGTGGCGACTGGGGTACCGTGACCCGATGTCCCAGGGATGGGAGGGGCTCTCGACGACCAATCGCAACGAGCGCACGGGCCGGACCGAGTACTGGGCCATGGACCATTGGGCCGCGCGCACCGGCGGCGGAGCCTACCTGAACTGGCTGGTCGGCAACGCCATCCTTCCGGACGTCGACGACGACCCCGCGCATGTCGGGATTCTGAAGATCGACCGCACGACGGTGCTGGAGTTGGAGGAACTGGCCCTCGTCGGAGCGGACCTTCAAGCGGCCCTGGACAACGCCGACGGACGGACCACGCCGCTCGGGTTGCCGACGACGGCGGTGCCGTTCGACCTCAATCCCAACGCCGTGGTCGGTGGGGAGAACGGCACGCACTTCGAGCAGATCGTGCAACGCGCCAAGACGGCGTTGAACAATGCGGTCGCCGCCTTCGACGACGCCAAGGATGTCACGCGGCTGATGCGATCGGAGCAGGACTCCCTGGCGGAGACCATCGCCGCCATCGAACGACAGGAACTCGCGTACACCAACGCGCTGGTGGAGGTCTATGGCTCGCCCTACCCGGACGACATCGGCGTCGGACGGACCTTTGTGCCCGGGTATGCCGGCCCGGATTTCGTGCACTACAGCTACATCGACCAGACCGCGCTACCAACGGGTGGGTGGCAAGGGGGGCTGTATGACGCGGGTTCGGCGAGAACCTACAACCTCGCGTTGCGGGCCTTCCCGTCCTGGTGGAGCGGGGCGGTGAACTACCGGTTCCAGCAGGCCGGCACGAATGGGCCGACCGGGGTCCCCTACGACTTCAGGGATGGCCCGGCCAAGGACCAGTTCGATCCCGCGGCGGTGCAAGGGGAGTCGGTGTTGCACATCGCTGCCAACGCCTACCAGAGCCTGAATCAGATCCGAACGGGGCCGGGCTTCGCCGACACGGCCGCCGACGCCACGAACCGGACCGTCATTCAGTTTCATTACGAGGGTACCGGATTCCGGAAGCCGTCCGGCTGGATGTCCCGTCGGCAGACGCCGGGACGGGCGCAGGAGGCGGCGGCGGCAATCGTGCAACGGCAGGGTTTGCTGTTCGAGGCCCTGGAGGCCGCCAAACGAAACGAGCTCGAGTTGGACACGGCGGTTCGCGACGCGATCTTCAAGGTTCAGGCGGAGTCGGATGGCCTGGTCCTGGAATCCAACCGGCTCGCCAACCAGCGGGCGATCCAGACCGCGGCGGGCGTCGCTGAATCGGTGCATTTCCTGACCGAAACGTTGCGGGGGTACGCGCATGCCACGTACTTCACGTTCCTCGCCAGCACGCCGAACAGCATGATCTTCGGGACGGCCAACGGCGGCGATGTCATCAAGCCGCCGCTGGATGCCACGATGACCGCCCTGTTGTTTGGCGCGCTCACGGCCCTCTCGGTGACCGACGGCGCGGCGGCGGTGGCGTCCAAGATCACCAAAGCGGTGTTTGGAAGGCGGAACGAGGACATCGATCTCTCCCTCGATCAGTCCCGGGCGGCGGACCGGATCTCCGACCACGTGCTGGCGCTCCAACCCCTGATCGAGAAGAACCAGCAGGCGGTCCACACCATCAATGCCCGGTTGCACGACCTCGACGACGCCCGTCGCCGGTTCGAGAGCGTTCTTGGTTCCGGGCGCCGAATTCTGTTGGAACGCGAGTCCTTCCGAAAACGCTCCGCGGCCGTGATCCAGGGCTATCGCAGTCGGGACGCGGCGTTCCGGCTGTTCCGGGACGAGAAGCTGGACCGTTACAAAGCCCTGTTCGACTTGGCGGCGCGCTACGCGTTCATGGCTGCCCAGGCGTACGATTATGAGACGGGCCTGCTGGGGACGAGCCAGGGTCGGAAGTTCATCAACCGGATCGTCCAGGCCCGTGCCTTGGGCGTGGTCCGCAACGGCGAACCTCAGTTCGCCGGCAGCAATACCGGTGATCCCGGTCTGTCCAGCGCGCTCGCCGAGATGTTGGCGGATTGGCAGGTCGTCAAAGGCCGCCTCGGCTTCAATAATCCCGACGCGTACGGCACGACCGTTTCCCTGCGCGCCGAGCACTTCCGCATCCTGCCAGGCATCGACGGCGACGCGAACTGGACCGACGTTCTGCATCGCGCCCGGATGGCCAACATTCTCGACGATCCGGACGTACGCCGATTCTGCCTGCAGGTCGACCAGGGACACGGTTTGCCGGTCCCGGGCCTGGTCCTGTCCTTCGCCACGACCATCGCCGAGGGCAGGAACCTTTTCGGGCAGCCCGTCGCGGCCGGGGATCATTTCTATGGACCCAGCGCGTTCGCGACCAAGCTGTTCGCGGCCGGTGTGGCCCTGGTCGGGTATCAGGGCATGGACCGTCCGGCCGCCAACAGCGGCGCCGTGGGGCAGGCCGGGGGCCTGTCTCCCGTGGATCCGGATGTCAGCTTCCTGGATGCCGGCGCCCTCTCCGCGACCCCCCAGGTGTACCTGATTCCGGTCGGCGTCGATTCGATGCGATCACCGCCGCTGGGTGATCGGAGCACGGTGCGCTCGTGGACCGTGGACGACGTCAGCGTTCCGATGCCGTTCAACCTCGGGGCATCGGAGTTCTCGACCGGCCAGCCCTGGCAGTCGGGGAGCACGCTGAGCGAACCTCTGTACGCGATCCGCAAGCATCAGGCGTTTCGTCCGGTGCCCTCGGCGGACTTCTTCGCCCGGGAGATCTACACCGCGGGTGGCGGGCTGCAGCGCTCCCAATACACCAACAACCGCCTGATCGGGCGTTCGGTCTGGAACAGCCAGTGGAAGCTGGTCATTCCCGCGACCTACCTGCTCAACGATCCGCAGGAAGGCCTGGACCGCTTCCTGAGGTCGGTTCGCGACATCCAACTCAATTTCGTGACCTATTCCTACTCGGGCAACTGAGTTCCAACCCGAACGTCCTTCCGATCATGAAAACCGATACCCATCACCGGGGCGCCGTCCGACGGTGCGGCGCGGAGCTCTGGCTGCTGCTGCTGGTCCTCTGTTCCGGTGAAATCCGGGCCTTCCCGCCCGCACCCCACCACTTGATCTACGGGCTGGTGCGGGATGAGCTCGGCCACCCGCTGAATGTCGACAACGCCGAAATCGTGTTCGAGACCGCAGCGGGCGTTCGGTTGACGACCCGGGTCTCGGCCACCGGGGAGGCCGCCCGGAACTATGCACTCCGGGTCCCGTTGGATTCCGGCGTCACCGGGGACCTGTACATGCCCACGGCGATGCGCCCGACCGTGCCCTTCAAAATCCGGGTCCGCATCGGCGCCGCGATCCATCTTCCCATCGAAATGACCGGGGACTACTCGGTTCTCGGGCAACCGGGGCGGAAGACCCGTCTCAACCTCACCCTCGGCGTCGATTCCGACGGGGATGGCCTGCCCGACGCCTGGGAAAAGGCCCTGATGACCGCCGGTGGAAACCAGCAGTCACTGAGTGATATCCGACCCGAGGACGATGCCGACGGGGATGGACTGCGAAACGTGGACGAATACCTGGCCGGCACGTACGCCTTCGACCCGCGGGACGGATATGAACTCAAGATCCAGGCCACGGACGGCGGAGGGGCGGTGCTGGAATTCATGGCGGTGCGCGGGCGTACCTACTCGATTCAGTCGTCGCGGGACCTGAAGCAATGGTCGGCGGCAGCGTTCCGTGTCGGGTTCGGGGAGGAGGCCGGAACCAGCGCCATGACCTACTACGCGGACGATGTTCGGGTCGTCCAGGTTTTGGTGGATCTCGGCTCCGACGGCGAAGCGACGCGGGTGTTCCGGCTCCAGATCGAGTAGGCGACACCTGCGGTGCCGTTCCGATGCGATGTCCGACCGGTTGCGGGGCGGTGGTCGAAGGGATCCTCCGGGCAGGACGAGCCGGGCGGCGGTACGGATCCACCCGGGAATCGAAGCGACGGACGCCGGTCCACGGGCAGCCGGCGCAGGTCCGGTAGGACCCCATCCGCAGGGGGGCCACCTCGAGAGTTCCGGCTACCAGGCGGCGTCCCAGGTCGCGGAGGGTGTCCCGGATGTCCTCCAGCCAGGAACCGAAGGCAGGATCGTCCACGCCATCGGACTGGGCCGTCAGCGTGCCATCCTTGCGCAATCGGGCCGGATTCTGGCCGCCGGGCTCTGGGTCGCGACGTTCGCGTCCAGCAGGGGAAGCGCGGAGGCTGCGAAGCGGCCCCGGTGCGCCAAGAGCCGGCGCGGATCCTCGTCGAGCCCGGCAGCAGCCCCCGTCCGTCCCGGTTCCCGGGGAGATCGCCAAGTCCGACGTGGAACATGCCGGCGGGCAGCGGAGGGCCGCCGCTTTCCCGGACCCATGCCCGGGCGAGTGGGGTTGCCGCGAGCAGGTAGGCAACCGGCTGAAGATCGATGCCGGCCCGCAAGCGCTCCTCGTCCAGACGCGGGGTTCGTTGCTTGTAGTCGAGGATGCAGAATCGGGGCGGTCCCGTGTCGGGTCGGACGAGGTACAGGCGAATCGATCTTCCCGCGGATCCGCTGGGCGTGGTGATCGTCGACGGGCAGGCGCCACGGGGGGAGGGAACAGCCGGTGCCGAAGGCGAGCTCGACGAACGCGGGGTCCAGGGCGTAGGTCGACATCCACGCGACCATGATTTCGGCGCAGCGGGCGCGGTTCTCCACGAGGCGGGTCGATGCCCGGCGAGCCTCGGGGGTGGGGGTGAAGAGGTCGTCGCGATACCTCGGGAGGGCCCGGGCGGCGACCTTTTCGAGTTGGCGCGCGGCTTGCCCGGGCCCCAGGTCCCGCCAGCGGCGGTTCCCGCCGAGGACGGCCTGACGCAAGGCGGCCAGGGGTTCTCCCTTCGGGACGTCGTAGTGATGCTGGAGCGCGAAATTCACTTCCGCCACGAACGGATCGGAGATCACGGGTTGGTCGCGCTTTCGCGCCAAATCCTCGAGCAACGCCAGCCCACGGGCGACTGGGTCGGACGGTGGACCGACCAGCAACCGAAGCACGACCGAGGTCCGCCTTCGCCTGGCTACGACAGGACAGGTCCGATGGGATAGGGCAAGGGTGAGGGGCGGTTCGGAGTGGAAGGGAGTGGAGGGGTGGGCTGCGCTGGCACCCGCACCCCGGCCCTCCCCAGGCCCCGAGCGCGCAGCGGCGCGTCCGGGCGGCGGGTTTGCGCTCGGGGCGGGGCGGCTGGCATGATTCGGGCATGCGATATCGGCGTTTCGGGCGGACTGAGCTTCAGCTCCCGGTGTTTTCGTGCGGCGGGATGCGCTACCAGCACAAGTGGCAGGATGTGCCCTGGGACGAGGTGCCGAAGGAGGGCCAGGCAAATCTCGAGGCGACCATCCACCGGGCCGTCGAACTGGGCATCCACCATATCGAGACGGCGCGCGGCTACGGTTCCAGCGAGATGCAGCTGGGGCCGGTGTTGCGCCGGTTCCCCCGCGAGAAGCTGATCGTCCAGACCAAGGTCGCCCCCATGGCCTCGGTGGCCGATTTCCGGGCGACGTTCGACAAGTCGATGGCGTATCTGGGACTGGACCACGTGGACCTGCTGTCGCTGCACGGCATCAACAACCGGCAGTTGCTCGACTGGTCGATCCGCAAGGGCGGCTGTCTCGAGGCGGCGCGGCAGTTCCAGCGCGAAGGCCGGTGCCGGCATGTCGGGTTCTCCACGCACGCGACTCCGGACGTCATCCTGGACGCGATCCGGACCGACGGCTTCGATTACGTGAACCTGCACTGGTATTTCGTGAACGAGCTGAACGCGGCGGCCCTGCCGGAGGCGCGGCGGCGGGACATGGGGGTGTTCATCATCAGTCCCAACGACAAGGGCGGAAAACTCTACGATCCACCGGCCAAGTTGGTGGAGCTCTGTCGTCCACTGTCCCCGATGCAGTTCAACGATCTCTGGTGCCTCGCGAATCCGCACGTGCACACCCTCAGCCTCGGGGCTGCGCGCCCCGGTGACTTCGACGAACACGTCGCCGCGCTGGAGCACTATGACCGGATGCACGAGGTGTTGCCCGAAATCGAGCGGCGGCTGCGGGCCGAGCTCGAGCGGGTGCTCGGTCGCGACTGGTGCCTCCATTGGTCGGAAGGCCTCCCCGAGTACGTGGATTGCCCCGGGCAGATCAACGTGCTCGAGATCCTGCGCCTGTGGACCTATGCCAAGGGGTTGGACCTCGTGGGCTGGGGGCGGATGCGGTACAACCTTCTGGGCAACGCCGATCACTGGTTTCCGGGCGAGCACATGGGGCGGGCCGCGGGGTTGGATTTCAGCGGCGCCGTGGCCGGGAGCCGGTTTCGGGACCGGATTCCCGCCATCCTGGCGGAGGCGCATGGCATGCTGCTCGAAGCCCCAAAGAAGCGGCTGAGCGAAAGCTAGGACGCGGGCCCGGGCCCTCCCGGGGTGTACGAACGCGGGTGCCCCGCCGGGTCGGGGGACCCGCCCGCCAGACCCCGCGCCGGCTCGGGGGTCCCGCAGCTGCCGTCGTCAGACGGCGGAGCGCGGCGAAGTCCGCCGCACGGTCTCCACCTCCTGACGTCGGCTACGACCCGGCACTTCGCGCACCCGCATTTCGTAGCCGACGAGGGGACGAGGCGGACCCTTTTCATTCATCCCACACGCTCTGCCTCCTGACGGTGGCTACGACCTCGGCGGCGGACCGGACCGGGCCCGCACCCGCTCCCCCCAGGGGCGTCGGGGCCGTCTTGGGGGGGGACGGGGTGGGTGGGCGTGCCTGGTTGGGTTCCGCAGCTTAGACTTCCGCCGGAATTGGGAATCCGGCATTCTGACCCCGTGGACGACGCGCCCGCCGGATTGACCGGCCAACCGACCGTGACCGTGGCAAGATCCGCCGAGACTCCTTTGTCCGGCCCGGGATTGGAGCGAGCCTTGTTCTTCCATCGCTTCATGCTTCTGGGGCGGATGGTGGACCGCGTGGAGATGGAGTTGGTGAACCGGGGCGAGGCCTTCTTCCATGTCGGGGGCGCCGGCCACGAGGCGGCGGTGGCGCTGGTGCCGCACCTGGGACCCGGCGACTTCCTGCATCCCCATTACCGGGACAAGGCGATGCTGATGGCCCGGGGGCTGCCGGCCGCCGAGTTCTTCCATCAATTGCTCGGCACGGCGGCGGCGTCGTCCGCGGGCCGGCAGATGTGCGCGCATCTGAGCTGGCCCGAGATCGGGCTGCTCTCGATGGCGGGGCCGGTGGGCAACAGCGCCTTGCAGGCGGCGGGCGTCGCTCACGAGATCGTGGCCCAGCGCAGGCTCGCCGGCGATGGCACCGGTACCGGCACCGGCACCGGCAAGGCGCCGCTGCCGCTGGTCGTCTGCTCGAACGGCGACAGCACGACCCAGGAAGGCGAATTTCTCGAGGCCGTGGCGGAGGCCGTCCGGGCGGAACTGCCGGTCCTGTTCCTGATTGAGGACAATGGATACGGCATCTCCACGAAGACCACCGGACAGACCTTCTACAGTCATCCGGGCGGGCCCGCCGCGGAATTCTATGGCCTGCCGGTGCACCGGCTTGACGGGCGGGACGTGCTGGCGTGCGACGCGGCGCTCGGCCCCATCGTGGCAGGCGTCCGCCAGGGCCGCCCGGCGCTGGTGGTGCTCGAGGTCGAGCGTCTCACCCATCATACCAATGCCGATGACGAACGGACGTATCGCGGGGAAGCCGAGCTGCGCGAGGCGCGGGCCGGAGCGGATCCCATCGTCCTTCTCGAGGCGCGGCTGCTGGCGTCCGGCGTGTCCCGGGACGCGCTGAAACGGATCGAGTCGGAGATCGAGGCCGAGGCGCGCGCGGCGTCCGAAACGGCGCTGCGCACCCCGAATCCCGAGGCCAACCTGGACGCCCGTCCGCCCGCGGCCACCGACGCGAAAGTGCCGCCGGCGCCGGAGGGCGGGATTTCGGCGGCGACGGCGACGTCCGGGGACCGGGGGCCGTTGACGATGCTGGAGGTGATGCGGGAGGTGTTGCGCCGGCATCTGGCGGCGGATGCGCGGGTGTCGTTGTTCGGCGAGGACATCGAGGATCCGAAGGGCGACGTGTTCGGGCTGACCCGGGGATTGACCCGTGCCTACCCGGGGCAGGTGAAGAACTCGGCCCTGGCCGAGGCGACGATTCTCGGCGTGAGCATCGGGCGTGGCATGGCCGGAGGGCGGCCCGTGGCCTGCATCCAGTTCGCGGACTTCCTGCCGGTCGCGTTCAATCAGTTGGCCTGCGAGCTGGGGACCATGTATTGGCGCAGCCTGGGCCGGTGGCGGGCGCCGGTCATCGTGCTCGCGCCATGCGGCGGCTATCGACCGGGCCTGGGGCCGTTCCATTCCCAGACCTTCGAGAGCGTGCTGGCCCACCTGCCGGGCATCGACGTCGTGATGCCCAGCACGGCGGCGGACGCGGCGGGCCTGCTGAACGCGGCGTTTGCCAACCAGACCACGGGGCGCCCCACGGTGCTGCTCTATCCGAAGGTCTGCCTGAACGACCCGGTCCAGGGCACGTCCGCGGCGGCGCTGGACGAGATCATCCAGCCGGGAACCGCGCGGTTCGTGACGCGGGGCAACGACCTGACCCTGGTCACGTGGGGAAGCACGGTGCCGGTGGGCGTCAAGGTCGCCCAGGCACTGCGGGCGGTGGGCGTGGAAATCGACCTCCTCGACCTGCGGTCGTTGAGCCCGTGGGATCGTACGGGGGTCGTGGCGAGCGCGCGGCGGACCGGGCGGCTCGTCGTGGCGCACGAGGACAATCTGACCTGCGGGTTCGGCGCGGAAGTCGTTGCCGCGGTGACCGAGGATACCGGCGCGCAGGTGAAGTGCCGTCGCGTGGCCCGTCCGGACACCTATCCGCCGTTCAACTACGTCAACCAGGCGGAAGTGCTGCCGGGGTTGCGTCCGGTTCTCGAGGCCGTCGCGGCCATGCTGGAGCTCGAATTGCGCTGGGAAGGCGAGGCGCCCTCGACGGACGGCCTCTTCGTGCTCGAGGCCGTGGGCTCGAGCCCGGCGGATCAGACGGTGTCAGTGGTGGAATGGCGGGTGAAGGAAGGCGACACCATCGCGGCGGGAGACATGATCGCGGATTGCGAGGCGGACAAGGCCACGTTCGAGTTGCGGGCGCCCGTCGGGGGCGTGATCCGGAATCTCCTGGCGGTGGACGAGAAGGTGCCGGTGGGCAGTCCGCTGGCCCGCATTCTGACGGCCCTGAACCGGGGCCCGGCGCTGCCGCGGCGGGTGCCGCTCGAACTGAAGCCGGTGCTGTCGCGCCGCGGTGGGACGACGGCGCCCGCCGTGTTCGTGCCCCAACCGGCGGTGGGGCGCCGCGTGGCGGTGGGGCTGTCGCACATCGCGTCGACCCCGGCCAGTCGCGTGGTGACGAACGAGGAGTTGATCCGGCGGTTCCCGGGGCGCACGGCGCAGGACATCTACCAGCGGACGGGCATCGAGTCGCGGCGGATGCTGGGACCGGGGGAGAGCGCCCTGACCCTGGCGGTGGACGCTTCGCGCAAGGTGCTGAAGGAGGCGGGCATGACGCTCGGGGATCTCGACGGCATCCTGGTCAGCACGAGCACGCCGATCTCGATCAGCCCGAGCATGGCCTGCCTGTTGCATCACGAGCTGGCCCGCGACGGCGTGACGAAGGACATCGCGGCCTCCGACATTCTGGCGGCCTGCACCGGCTACCTGTACGCGCTCCAGACCGCGTTCGACGTGTGCCGCTCGAAGCCCGACGCCAGCCTGCTCGTCGTCTCGGCCGAGGCGATGAGCGAGTACACCAACATGGACGATTTCGACACCGCCATCGTGTTTGGCGACGCGGCAACCGCGACGCTCGTGCACGGGCCGGCCTCGCCGCGGTTCGCGACGTCCCGGGCGCGGCTGCACCGTCCGGTGCTCAGCGCGCGGGGCGAGGATGGCACGATCCTGAACCACGGACGGCGCGAGAGCCGGAACGTGAACATGGACGGTTTGAAGGTGTTTCCGATGGCGGTGCGGCAGTTGATCGCGCTGTTGAAGCAGGCCTGCGCCGAAAGCGAGATCGCCGTGGAAGACCTGAGCTACATCGTCCCGCACCAGGCCAACGGACGGATCCTCGATGCCGTGGACCAGCGTTTGAAGCTCCCCGCGGGCCGGTTGGTGAACCGCGTCCGGCACAGCGGCAACACCAGCAGCTCGACCATCCCGCTCGTGCTCGGCGAACTCATGCGGGAGAATCCCAAGGGGCACGCCGGACTCTGCGCGTTCGGCGGCGGGTTTACCTTCGGCGCGGCCGTGATGGAATGGGTGTAGATCGGGGGCCGCGGGGAGGCCCGGGCGAAGCTCCAAGTTCAAAGTTCAAAGCTCCAATGGCCGAAGCCGGGGCGTGGCTGCGAACGTCCGTGGACAAGCTCCCAGCCCCAAGCTCCAAGCTCAAAGCCCGGACCTTGGACATTTAGCCGTCGCGGGCCGAGGCGGGGCGCGGGGACGAACCATCCATCCATCCATCCATCGACGAATCCCATGCCAGCGACGGCGACCAGACTCGGGGCGTTCTCGGAATCGGTGATCCGCGCGATGACGCGTCTGGCGACGCGTCACGGGGCGATCAACCTTGCGCAGGGCTTTCCGGACTTCGATCCACCGGAGGAACTGCTGGCGGCCCTGGAGCGGGCGACGCGGGGACCGTTCCATCAGTACGCCGTGACCTGGGGGGCGCCGCGCTTTCGCCAGGCCCTGGCTCGCAAGATCGGGAGGTTCACCGGGATGGAGGTCGATCCGGACCGGCTCTGGTCGTCACGTGCGGCAGCACCGAGGCGATGATGGTGGCGATGATGACCGCCTGCAATCCGGGGGACCGGGTGATCGTGTTCTCGCCCTTCTACGAGAACTACGCCGCCGACGCGATCCTGTCGGGGGCGGAGCCGATCTACGTGCCGCTGCATCCACCCGATTTCCGCTATGACCCGGCGGAGCTCGCCCGGGCTTTCGAGCGGAAGCCCAAGGCCATCGTGGTGTGCAATCCGTCGAATCCGACGGGCAAGGTGTTCACCCGGGAGGAACTGAGGGAGATCCTGGGGTGGGCGGAGGAACACGACGCGTTCGTGATCACCGACGAGCCGTACGAGCACATCGTGTACGAACCGAACCGGCACGTCTCCTGCGCGGCGCTGCCCGGCGCGGCGGAGCGCACGATCACCTGCAATTCGCTGTCCAAGACGTATTCCATCACCGGCTGGCGGCTCGGCTACGTGCACGCGGCGGAGTCGGTGATTGCCCAGGCCCGGAAGGTGCATGATTTCCTGACGGTCGGCGCCGCCGCGCCGCTCCAGGAGGCGGCGGTCGCCGGGTTGGAGCTGCCGGACTCCTATTACGAGGGGTTGCGCACCCTGTACGCCCGGAAACGCGACGTGTTCCTGGGCTACCTGCGGCGGACGGGGCTGCCGTTTACCGAGCCGCAGGGCGCCTACTACGTGATGCTGGACATCGGGGCGCTGGGCTTCGCGTCGGACACGGAGGCGGCGGAATGGTGCACACGCGAGATCGGGGTGGCGGGCGTGCCCGGATCGAGCTTCTTTCGCGAACCCGTGCACCGGTTCATTCGTTTCCACTTCGCCAAACGCGAGGAGACGCTCGCGGCGGCGGGGGAGAAGCTGCTCGCGCTGCGGCGGGGTTGAATCGAGCCGCGAGATCGGCGAATTCGCCGAACGATTCGGGGCTTTCGTGGGCGCATGGAATGGGTGTAGGACCCACCCAGACCTGCGTATGCGCCTCTTCACGAAATGCCGTTCCGGGTTCGCCGCCTTCCTCGCGGCCGGGTTGACGTGCCTGGTCCCGGAGTCGTCACGGGCGGGCGACGTCGCCTCGTTCCGCACGGATCTGCTGCCGGTGCTGACGAAGGCGGGGTGCAATGCGGGGGCCTGTCATGGGGCGGCCACGGGGCAGGGCGGGTTCAAGCTGAGCCTGCTGGGCTACGACGCGGAGGAGGATTTCGAGCGCATTACCCGGGAATTCGGGGGACGCCGGATCGACATGGCGCGTCCGGAGGAGAGCCTGTTGCTGCGCAAGGCCTCCGGGCAGCTGGATCACGAGGGCGGACGCCGGCTGCGCCGGGATTCCGACGGTTACCTGCGCCTGCGCCGCTGGCTGGCGGACGGGGCACCCTTCGGGTCGCGGGAGCTGCGGGTGGCGGCGGTCGAGGTGGAACCGCCGGAGCTGCGCCTGTCCGTGCTGGCCGAGACCCGCCCGCTGCGCGTGACGGCCGTGCATTCGGATGGGACGCGCCGGGACGTGACCGAGCTGGCCTTGTACACCGCGAACGACGATGGGATCGCGGAGGTGTCGAAGGCGGGGGAGGTTCGGTCGACGGGGCGGGGGTTGACCGCGGTGATGATCCGGTACGGAGGCCAGGTCGCGGCGGCGCGCGTGCGGGTTCCGTGGCGGGAGGAGGCGTCGGAGGGCTCCGGAGGGCAGCGGGAGGAACACTTCGTGGACCGGCATGTCTCCGCCGAGTTGACGGGCATGGGCGTGACGCCATCGCCGGCGAGCGACGAGGCCGAGTTCCTGCGGCGCGTGACGCTGGACGTCGCGGGCCGTCTGCCGACGGTCGCGGCGGCGAAGGCGTTTCTGGCGGCGACGCCGTCGCGGGAGGCGCGGTTGCGGGTGGTGGAGGAGTTGCTGGGGAGCGACGAGTTCGTGGATTTCTGGACGCTGAAGCTCGGGGATTTGCTGCTGTTGGGCGGGAAGGGGGGAGCGGTCGGGACGTACCACGCCTGGTTGCGGGAGCAGGTGGCGACCAACGTGCCGGTGGACCGGATGGCACGGGCATTGATCGTGGCGACGGGGAACGCGGAGCAGGTCGGGCCGGCGGGGTTCCAGCTCCTGGCGAGCGATCCGCGGGACCTGGGGGAGCACGTGGGGCGGATGTTCCTTGGCGCGCAGCTGGCGTGCGCGCGCTGTCACGCGCATCCCTCGGATCGCTGGACGCAGGAGGATTACCACCGGTTCGCGGCCTACTTCGCGCGGGTGCAGCGGCAGGGCGCCGAGGTGAGCCTGGCGGCCCGCGGCGAAGTGGAGCATCCCAAGACCGGCCAGCCCCTGGCGCCGAGGCCGCTGGGAGACCCCGGGTCGGGTGCCACCGAGGACGGGGAGGCGGATCGCCGGGTCGCGTTGGCCGAGTGGATGACCGCCGCCGACAACCCCTATTTCGCGCGCACCTTCGTCAACCGGGTCTGGAAGCATCTGCTGGGGCGGGGACTCGTGGAACCGGTCGACGACCTGCGTCCGACCAATCCGGCGACGCACCCGGCGCTGCTGGACGCGCTGGCCGGGGAGTTCGTCCGGACGCGGTACGACCTGCGGCGGTTGATCCGGACGATCGTGGCGTCGCGCGCGTATCAACGGTCGTCGCGGAGCCGCGACGGGAACGGGTCGGACACCCAGCTGTATTCCCGGGCCTACGCGAAGGAACTGCCCGCGGCGGTGTTTGCCGATGCGGTGGCGCAGGTTCTGGGCGTCGCGGACCGCTACGAGGGCTATCCGGAGGGAACCCGCGCCGTGCAGTTGCGGAGCCCGGCGACGCCGTCGGCGGCGCTGGACGTGCTGGGGCGCTGCGCGCGGAAGCGCCCGTGCGAGGGCGGCGGACGGTCGGGTGGCGGGTTGGCGCAGGCGCTGCACCTGATTCACGGCGCGACCATCCACGGCAAGCTGGCGGGAGGGCGGTTGGAGGCGTTGGTGGGACTCCCGGATCGGGAGGTGGTGGAGGAGTTGTACCTGGCCGCGCTGACGCGCCGACCCTCCGCCGCGGAGCGGGAGGCGTGGGAGGGATTGCTGGCGGGCGCGGCGTCGCGCCGGGAGGCGGTGGAGGACCTGGCCTGGACGATTCTGAACTCGCGGGAATTCGGCATGAATCACTGAGGCAACCGGCGATGAAGACACGATGCGACGGAGTGACCCGCCGGGATTTCCTGCAGGTGGGGGCCCTGGGGGGATTCGGACTGAGCCTGGCGCAGACGTTGCGATGGCGCGCCGCGGCGGGCGAGCCCCCGGCGGGCCGGGGTCGCGCGACCTCCTGCATCGTGCTCTGGCTGGATGGCGGTCCCAGCCATCTGGACATGTTCGACCTCAAGCCGGAGGCGCCGGCGGAGGTGCGGGGACCTTTCCGGGAGATCACGACGCGCGTGCCGGGGCTTCGGATCTGCGAGCACCTGCCGAGGACGGCCGCGGTCATGGACGAGGTGGCGCTGATCCGGTCGGTGACGCATGAACTGGGCAATCACGACACCGGGACGCGGTTCATGCTGACGGGGCATCGTCCGACGCCGGCGCTCGAATACCCGAGCCTGGGCAGCCTGGTGGCGCGGAAGTGCGGATTCGAAGCGGCCATGCCGCCGTACGTGGCGATTCCGAACGACGCGGTCGGCGGGGATTCGAATGCGGCGCGGGCGGGTTATCTGCCGGGGGCCTATTCGGCGTTCAGCGTGGGGCCGGATCCGGCGCGGGTGGACGGGTTGCGGGCGCCGGAAGGCGTGAGTTTCGAACGGGACGCGCGACGCCGGGAGATGTTGCGAAGGATGGATGCGTTCACGCGGGACGTGGAGGAGGGCGGGGCGGCACGGGATCGGGATGCGTTCTACGAGCAGGCCTACCGGTTGCTGGCATCCCGGGAGGCGAAGGACGCCTTCGACGTGTCGCGGGAAAAGCCGGCGGTCCGGGAGCGGTACGGTCCCTCGAAGCTGGGGACCGGCTGCCTGCTGGCGCGGCGGTTGGTGGAGGCGGGGGCGCGGTTCGTCACGGTGGTGGATGCCGGATGGGACACGCACCAGCAGATCGCCCGGGAATTGCCGGATTCGCGGTTTCCCGGGAGCGGGAAGCTGCCGTCCCTGGATCGCGCGTATGCGGCGTTGCTGACGGACCTGCGGGAGCGGGGTTTGCTGGATTCCACGCTGGTGGTGTTGATGGGGGAGTTCGGGCGGACCCCGAAGCTGAACGCGCAGGGGGGGCGGGATCACTGGCCGCGGGCGGGTTCGGTGTGCCTCGCCGGGGGCGGGGTGAAGGGCGGGCAGGTGATCGGGGCGACGGACGCGTTCGGCGAGAGTCCGGTCGAGCGACCGGTCGGGCCGCCGGATCTGGCGTGCACGGTGTTGAGCCTCCTGGGCGTGGACCCGTCGGCGGAGTTGACGACGCCGGATGGCAGGCCGATGCGGGTCTTGAAGGAAGGCGGCGTCATCGGAGGATTGACGTGAGCCACCGTTGGCGGGGTCCCGCCCGCGCCGGCGGCGGGTGGGGGCGATGGTTCCGGGTGGCGGCGATGTGTCTGGGCATGGGCGTGGTCCCAGGTCGGGCGGCGCCGGTGACGGCGCTGACTTTTGCGCCGGAGGATACCGAACTCGTGGCGGGCGGGGATCGGCGGTTGTCCGTGCTTTCGATTCCCGGGGCCGAGCCGTTGCGGGAACTGGGGTGCGACCTGCCGAAGGTGACCTCCGTGGCGTTCGCGCCTTCCGGTGAGGTGCTCGCCCTCGGCGGGGGCGAACCCGGTGTCCGGGGCGAGGTGAGACTGGTGACCTGGCCGGGAGGGGGGACGCGCTGGCGGTTGACCCCGGGTGGGGACGTGGTCACGGGCGTGGCCTGGGATGGCGGGGGGCGGCGGTTCGGTGCGAGTTCGGCGGATCGCCGGGCCTGGGTGTGGCAGTGGGACCCGGACGGCAACGGGGAACCGCGACGGGTCCTCGAATTGCTCGGCCATGCCGGGCCGGTGCTGGCCCTGGCCTGGAGTCCCTCGGGGGAGACCGTGGTCACGGCCGGCGCGGATCGCGCGGTGAAGGTCTGGTCGGCGCGGGACGGACGGTTGTTGCGGTCCCTCGGGCACCACACCGAGCCGGTGCATGCGGTGGCCTTTCGACCGGTAACGGATTCGTCCATGACGGGGCCGGTGACCTGCGCGACCGCGGCGGACGATCGGACGGTGCGGCTGTGGCAGCCGGAGATCGGCAGGATGGTGCGGATCGTGCGGGGACACCTCGGGCCCGTGTTCGCCCTGGCGTGGGCGGCGGACGGGGCGGCGGTGTATTCCGCCGGGAAGGAGGGCGTGATTCGCGAGATTGACGGCGGGAGCGACGAGGTGCGCCGGAGTTGGGCGGCGCACGACGATTGGATCCACGCGCTGGCCACGAGTCGGGACGGGCGTTGGTTGGCTTCCGGCGATGCCGGGGGTAGGGTTCGCGTCCACGAGTTGACGGGGGCGGAAACCAAGGCCCCGCGCTAGCCGACGTCCGAGGTGAGGCGTCGGACGGGCGCCCCGGCACGCCCGAAACGGAGGCATCGCCGGGGGTCGATCACAACGATTGCCATGAGCGAGATCCAAGATCCATTCCGCGAGCCGCGGGCGAAGGACGGCGTGTTGCGGTGCCCCTTCCAGGGAGAAGACCTGCCGATGCTGCTGCGGCACGCCGACGTGCGGGAAGCTGCCCGGGACTGGAACACGTACAGCTCGGACGCGCCCTTCCGGGTCCCGATTCCATCGGAGGAGGAGGTGCGGTCGATGCGGCAGTTGCCGATCGAGACGAACCCGCCGGAGCACACGGAGTACCGGGCCATCGTGGAGCCGTTTTTCCAGCGGGCGAAGACCCCGGAGATGATCGCGAAGGTCGAAGGGTTGATCGGGGAGAGGCTGGAGGACGCGCTGGGAAAGGACGCGGTGGACGTGATTCCCGAGTTCGCGCTGCCCATCCAGTCCCGTGCCCTGACCTATCTCCTGAACGTGCCGGAGACCGAGGCGGACATCTGGATCGGTTGGGGAGTTCATGTCTTCAAGGTGACCGGGGGCGCGTTCAAGAAGGGAACGGTGCTCGAGGACTACCTGAACGACCGGTTCGACCGGGCGGAGGCGGATCTGGGCGAGGATTTCTTCGGCGCGCTGACGCGCGCCACGTTCCGCGGACGGCGCCTGACGCGGGAGGAGCGGATGGGGTTCGGCAACCTGACCTTCGCGGGCGGGCGCGACACGATCATTCACAGCATCTCGTCGATTCTGGCGTACCTCGGGAAGAACCCCGGGGCGCTGGAATACCTGCGCGAGGACCCGCGACGGATCGTCCATGCGGGCGAGGAGTTCTTCCGGGTGTTCATGCCGTTGACGCATATCGGGCGGGTGTGCCCGGTGGAGACGGACGTCAAGGGGGTTACGGTCCCGGCGGGCGGTCGGGTTTCACTGGGCTGGGCGGCCGCGAACCTGGACGGGACGGTGTTCGAGAAGCCCGAGGAGATCCGGCTGGATCGGAAGCCGAACCCGCACCTGTCCTTCGGATTCGGGGCGCACCTGTGCCTGGGGGCGCCGCACGCGCGGTTGATCGTGCGGACGCTGCTTCAGGCGCTGGTGGACCGTGTGGAGCGCATCGACGTGCTCGAAGCGGTTGAGCACGTGGAACGCGAGGCGACGTACCAGCGGTCGAACGGGTACGACGTGCTGAAGGTGGCCCTGCGACGGCGATAGCGCACGGGCGGGCGGACGCGGGGCGCGTCAGAAGCGGTACTCGACGCTCAGCTTGAGGTTGCGTCCGGGCTGGTTGAAGCCGCTGCCGTGGATGCGGTAGTCCTCGTCGGTGACGTTCTCGAGGCCCACGACGCCGCGAAGGCGTTCCTTCCAGGTGTACCCCGCGCGGAGATTGAGCGTGGCCCAGCCCGGCGTGCCGCCGGGGGGAATGCGGGAGGTGTCGCGCGTGTCGTCGGGCGACAGGCGATCCTGTTGATCGGAGGCCATGCCGAAGACCTCGGCGAAGATGTCCTTCTTCTCCGAATCCCAGCGCACTCCCAGGATGCCCGTGGCGGGATGCATGCGGCTGAGCGGAGCGCGGATCTGCGGCGTGGTCACCGAGGCGTAGGCGTCGCCCTCGCCTTCCTGCCAGGCGCCGCGGGCGAACACCGAGACTCCCCCGCCCACGAAGACGCGTCCGGACAGTTCGACGCCGTGCAGCCAGCCGGAGCTGGCGTTGAGCTTCGTGACCTCCGTGAGGCCGCCCGGGGTGATGACTCCGGTGGGCGCGCGGACGATGAGGTCATCGATGAACGTGTGGTAATAGGCCGCTTCGGCTTCCCAGGTGCGCCGGGCGATCTTGGCGCCGCCTTCGACGGTGATGAACTTCTCGGGTTCGAGATTCAGGGCGGCAATCTCCTGCACGCCGGTCTGGGCCTGGAACCCGCTGCTCACGTCGCTCAGGTTGGGGGCCCGGAAACCCTGCGAGGCGCCGGCAAACAGGCTCCAGTCCTCGTCCGGGGTCGGGAACCAGCGCACGCGCCCGCTGCCCACCACCTGGGTCCAGTCGTCCTCGAACGAGGTCGCCAGTCCCGTGGTGGGATGGGTCATGCGCCCGATGTCGGCCCGCGACCAGTTCACGCGTCCGCCGAGCGTCAGCTTCAGGCGTTCCGCCAGGGGAATCGCGTCCTCGGCGTACACCCCGAGGTTGTCGTGGCTCGCGTCGTCGCCGACGTTGCCCTGCACATCGCTGCGCAGGTATCGGTACGCCGCGTCGTAGCGTCGTCCCTCCGTGTCCACGAGATCGCGGTAGTACTCGGTTCCGTACGTCCAGGTGCCGATGGAGCTCGGGCTGACGCCTTGCAGACTGATGCCGAGCGTGTCGACATCCATGTCCAGTTCGCGCCAGGAGCCGTTGCCGGCCTGGATGTATTCGATCTCGTTCTGCACGTGCCAGGAGACCGTGGCGGTGAAGTGATGATCCCCTTCCGTCTCGTGGAGCAGCCGGGCGTAGGTCAGGTGGCGTTGCTGGTCGTAGAAGCGACGCAGATTGGTGCCGGCCGACAGCCCCTCCCAACGGATGCCCTGGACCGTGTTGTGGGTCCGGCTCACCCCGTCCTGTTCGGTCGTCTGATGGGCGACCACGAGCTGGGTCTGGGGCGAGAGATCGTAGCGGACCTTGGCATCGAGATCCCATTGGGTGAAGCCGGTGCCCGGCTGGCGCCCGACGTCGCGCCCGCCTTCGACGTCACCGTAGTCCTTGATGCTTCCTCCCACGTGGAATCCCCATTTGCCCTCCTGGACGCCGCCGCCCTCGGCACGTCCAAGGTGCGCGCGCTCGGCGGAGCCGAATCGGTAGGCGGTCATGCCTGTCCACTGGGTCGAGGGTCCGTTGCCGGGGCCCGGGGAGCGCATGATGGCGTTCACGACGCCGCCGATGGCGTCGCTCCCATACATGACCGATCCCGGGCCGCGCACCACCTCGAGTTCGTCGACGGCGAGGATGTCGATGGTGCTCCAGTACTGGTTGGGGCCTTCGCGGAAGGTGGAGTTGTTGAGGCGGATGCCATCCACGAGGGCCACGGTCCGGAATCCGGTGAAACCGCGCAGGAACGGGGAGCCCTGGCCCCGGGCGGTTTGCTGGACCATCACGCCGTGGGTTTCCAGGAGCGCCTCCGGAACGCTGGTGGCCATCTGCTCGGAGCGCAGTCGGACGGAATCGATCTGGAGCGCGGAAAAAGGCAGTTCGAGCGTCATTTCGGCGCGGCGGGTGGCCGTGACGATCATGGGCGGCAGCTCGCCCGCGTCGCCCGCGGGGCCGCCGGCCAGGTCCTCGGCCAGGGTGGAGGCCCCGACGAGGACGACCGGCAGAAGCCAGTAGCCGGGATGGAAGCGGTCAGGGCGGGCAACGGGGTGGGTCATAGGCATGGGATATTTCCGAGTTCGGGACACGCGTCGGGACCCTGCATCGCCGCCGCCGCGGCGCCGCGTGAGAGCCTGCGGCCCGAGGCCTGTAGGCCCGGTGAGGTCACGACGCGGTGCGATGGCGGTTGCCTGTCCATGGGGCGGTGGCGATGTGCTTCGAAAGGGTTGATTTCCAGGGACGCGGGAAAGGGATCTGGATCGTCGACGGATGCGAGAAATGG
>CAZSOV010000043.1:30514-34529 GCA_964608505.1 uncultured Verrucomicrobiota bacterium | reverse complement strand
CATTAACAACAATAGAAAAATCCCTTGATTGGTGCACCTCAGCTGTTGGCTACCCTCCGGCGTCCCTCCGGGACCGCATCGAACCCTCTCCATGAATCGGCCTCTGCAACCGCGCCGCCCGGTGAGGGCACCGGGCCTGCACGTGGTATGCCGCGCGCCCCCACGCGGCGACGTGCCGTCCGCGGTTCCGCTCCCCGAAGCGGGCGATGCGCCTTGCCAACCGGATGCCTCGCCATCCTCCGCGGGCCGTGCCGGTCCGGCCCGGGCAGCGATGTCGCGGAGCGACGATCGAAGGTTGCCGGGGCCTTCAGGCCCCGGTCTCCCCCTCTCTCCCTTCCCCGTCGCGGAGCGACGTTCGACTCGGGGCGCCCGGGTGGGGCGTGGACGTCGGAGCCTTCGGACGTCGCTCCGCGACGAGGGTTCTTTCGGAGCGGACTTTTTCCGGGGGTTGAAACCCCCGGCAACCTTCGAAGGGTCGCTCCGCGACCAGGAAGCCACGGACGGACACCCCGTTACGACTACCCATGAACCGAGCCCAGACTCCCATCCCGGATCCACCTCCTCCTAATCCTAATCCTAATCCTAATCCTCCTTCCATCGTTCGGGTTCATGGTCCCGATGCGTGTCCAAATCTCGGAAAACCCGACTCTCCATGAACCGGCCTCCGCGACCGCGACGCCCGGTGAGGGCACCTGGGCCTGCCCGCTGTAAGCCGCGCGCCCCGACTCGTCGACGCGCTCTCCGGGCACGCACCGGCACCGCGATGTGGGGCCGGAGAGTGCCGAGTCGCCGGCTCTTCCTCTCTTTTCGCGGGCTGCGAGCGCCCCGCGACTGCTCCTGCCGTCGCGCGGACGCTATGGCGGGGAGCCGGTCGCGGGCCCCAATGTACTTCGTCAGTCGGCCTGTCGATGCTCGGACCTCAACGCGGCGACGCGTCCTTCCGGGATCTCCAGGCGCTGGCCCGCGCGTCCGAACCGCCACGCCGCCGCCAGACAGGCCAGCAGGAATCCAGCCCCCAGGGAATCCCCCTCCGGAAGCGGTCCGAACGCACCGCCGGCCAGTTGCGCCGGCGAGAGCGCCGTGTCGTGGATGCGAAAGTCATCGATCCACCCGTCGAAATTGAGGGTCAACGACAGGTTCTCCGCCCCGAGCCCGGCCGGGGTGCCGCCGTTGTCCTGGATGGCTCCGGAATTCGCCAGGGTTCCCGCCAGGATTCCATCGATGTAGATCGACATCGTCGTGCCGTCGTAGACGCCGGCCACGTGCTGCCAGGCGTCGAGCGCGATCTCCCCGTCCAGAATGCTGAGGCCGGGTCCCGGATTCGACGCCGTCGACAAGCTGAACTGGAGGACCTTGGTCGACGGGGTGATCAGGTCGGGGCGCACGCCGAAGACCACGCCCGGGTTCCCGTAATCATCCCAGAGAATGCTCTGCTGCTCGATGGAGGCAGGCTTGATCCAAGCCTCGACGGTCAGCGCGCCGCCATAGTCCCATGCATCCGGGACCTGGATGCCGCCCACCACGCCGAGGAGACGGATCGACTCGCCCGTGCCGCCGGGGGTGTCGCTCGAGTAATCGATGGTGCCGAAATGAGATCCGTTCGCGGCGGCACCCAGCGTCCCGACGTTGACGGTCGTGGTTCCCTCCGCCGAGTGAAACGGATAATCCAGCAGCGTCGCGCCCGAGACGGGCAGCAGGCCAGAAAGGACGAGGAGGGCGAGGAGGCTCGAGGCGGGCGTTCGAGCCACCGAAACCCGTCGGTGCGAAGGAAGAACAGGATGGAACGTCATGGCGTCATGAATGAGCAGCGGCTTGAGGGTAGGCCCGGCGCGATTTCGAACCAACTCCTTCCTGGGTTCCTTCCCTGGGTTCCTCCCGGGCCGGCGGATTCCGTCAACGAACCGGGTATGGGTATGACCGTGAAGGGGGGTAACCGTGGGTTGCTGGATTCGATCTCGAGCATTGGGTCTCCGTGGTTTGCAGTCGGGCGTCGTGCTCCCGGCTGGGCTCGACGGCGTGCTCGGATGCGGAGCCGGTCTGGATCGCGGTGTTCGGTAACCAGGCGCGGCAGACCGCCTTGGAGAGGGTGTGAGAATCGAAAACTACCCTACCCCCAAGCAGGCAGGATACCCCGTCGATCGGCGGCTGCCTCGGTGGGTTGCTCCGGGAGCGGACTTGGCCCGAGACGCCTACGGTCCAACGTGTTCAGTGGCGGCAAGGACCCGAATGCCGGCCTGGCTGCGCACCCTGGTGGCTCTGGCCTGTTCTGCCGTGACGGGGTGGGCCGCCACGTCTGTTCCCGTGCGCTCCGTGGATGCCCGTCTCGGCCTTGCGGCAGCCGTCACGCTGGACGGGGGCCTTTGGGGCTGGGGGACGATCCCTGAGCAGGGGTTGTTCCAGTTCCATCCCACCCGAATCTCGAAGGAGAACGACTGGGTGGGCGCGATTGCGGGCGAGGACCGCATCCTGGCGACGAAGCGGGATGGCTCGGTCCATTGCATCCGACTCGACGGGGGCCTGCCCCAGGCGGACTTGATCAGTCAGGACACCCGCTGGAAGTCGATGGTCCTCATGAACAATCACTTCTGCGGCATCAACGAGGAAGGGGCGGTCTGGATAAAGCGACTTCCGGGGCGCTCCTCGAGGCCGCATGAGTTCTGGATCAACGAGTTCTACGAGAGTTGGCTGCCGTGGGCCGTTGCGGAGGGCGGGTGGTTGCAGCTGCCCATCGGTCAGGGTTGGAGCAGAATTCTGAATCATCGCGCCGAGTTCCATTCCTTGTTCCTGAAGGAGGATGGGAGCGTGTGGACCGTGTGGGCTTGGCGCGAGGAACTCGAATTGCACCAAGTCGTCGAGGGGACGGGATGGGCCACGCTCGACCTGGTGGCACTGGACGACAACAACCGCAATCTGGATGCAGCGGGGATCAAGTCGGACGGAACGCTGTGGCGGATCGACACCACCTGTCGACTGGCGGGCCTCGAATGCTGGGACATGGAACCCGTCCTGTCCGCCAAGCAACTGGGTCAGGACCGTGACTGGGCGGAGGTGCAGGCGGTGCCGTTATGGTGGAGCCTCCAAGGTTCGCGTTGGGACGACCCGCACTGGGAGACCGGATGCCTGGCGCGGAAGAAGGATGGCTCGGTGTGGTTCTGGGTCTTTCCTTCCCCGAGAACCAATGCCGTGGTGGGGCCCCTAAACACCTTCCTGACGCCCGGAAACGATCCCGGCCCGATCCTGTCGATCGCAGGGTCGAGCTCCTCCGTACTCCTGCGTGCGGCGTCCGGTACGACCTACGAATGGGCCAGCGGCAGCATCTCGGGATACTGGACCGAGGGCATCGAGCGCCGTGTCACCGCGATGCGCTTCGACCCCGCCTCCACCCTGTTCGAGTCAGTCCCCCCCACGCTCACGATAACGGCGCCAGCGAGCAGTTCGTTGCTGACGACCTCCCCGGTGACCGTTATCGGCGGTCGAGCCGCCGACAACAACGGCTTGGCACGAGTCGTCTACAGTGTTCGGAACGGTCCGTTTCAGGATGCCTCGGGCACCATCGTCTGGTCGGCCGCGATCGATCTGGAACTCGGCTCGAACCTGGTTCAGGTCAAAGCCGTGGACCTGGCGGGCAACGAGTCCGCCCTCACAACGCTTAACCTGATCCGCGGCGTGACGAACGGTCCGCCCGGGACGGACCGAGCCCCCCCCACCATCGCCATCTCCAACACCAAGCCAAATCAGGTGATATTCACCCCCGAATGGGTGCTCCGGGGCACGGCCACCGACGCCACGGGCATCCTCCAGGTTTGGACGCGGCTCAACGAAGGTGTGTGGCATCCCCTCGATGGGGCCAGGGAATGGAGCGTGAGTCTTGCTCTGGTCCCCGGCACAAACACGGTTGAGGCCTACGCGGAGGACTACGCCGGGAATCGTTCAAACACGAACTCGATAAGATTCCAGTATGTCGTGACCAGTCCGCTGCGCCTGGAGGTAGGAAACGGCGGAACGGTAACGGGGG
>CAZSOV010000043.1:0-30414 GCA_964608505.1 uncultured Verrucomicrobiota bacterium | reverse complement strand
CAGCTCCTGGAAGTCGGCAAAACCTACACCCTCACCGCGGTTCCGAAGCCGGGCTTCGCATTCGGACGTTGGGAGGGCGGTCCCGGCGGCACCAAGCCAAGCCTGACGTTCCCGATGCAGGCAGGCCTCGCGTTGGCCGCCAGCTTCACGGACGTGCAGGCGCCATCCGTGACGGTCGGCCACCCCACGCCCGGACTGCGGGTGCTCTCCAGCGATGGTCTGCTGGAGGCCCGGGGTACGGCGAAGGACAATGGACGGGTGGCCCAGGTGCTATGGCAGCTGAACCAGGACGCCTGGAACGAGGCCCCCACGTCCCGACAGGGGTCGAACTGGCAGGCCCTGCTCCGCATGCAGGCCGGAACCAACCTGCTGAGGGTCCGCGTGATCGACGCGGAAGGGAACAGCTCCGTGACCAACCAGGTGAAATTCCAGTACGTCGTGACCAGTCCGCTGCGCCTGGAGGTAGGAAACGGCGGAACGGTAACGGGGGCGACAAACGGTCAGCTCCTGGAAGTCGGCAAAACCTACACCCTCACCGCGGTTCCGAAGCCGGGCTGGGTGCTTTCCCAATGGACCGCGTCGAGGGAGGGGCTTGTCTTCCGGAGCGGGGACATGGCTCCAATCTCCCTTACGATGCAGGCCGGGCTGCAGATTTCGGTGGTGTTCGGGGATGTCGCACCTCCGACCCTGCGACTCATCACACCAGGCTCCAGCGTGACTTCGACACAGGCAACCTTCCGCGTGGCGGGCAGCGGGAGCGACAACCACTCCCTCGCGGAGGTGGTGGTTCAAGCAAACTCGGGCCCCTGGATTCGCGCCCTCACCTCCGACGGTTGGACCCACTGGGCACTGGAAATCCCGCTGGTGGACGGGACGAACACGATCCGGGCCCTTGCCATCGACGCGTCCGGCAATCGTTCGGCAACCAACAGCGGACGGGTGCTTCACACCCCCAATTACCGTCTGGAGGACTACGCCCGGGAAGGAGTTCCCGGAAGTGAATGGGTCTACCGTCGCACGGGTTCACGGGGTGGGGCTGAAGCCTGCGTCGTGCGCGTCGACGCCGCCCCGCACAGCCTCGACGTCTACCGTGGCCGCGCCGTCCCCTTCCGGTATTCCACCAATGTGGTCGCGTTCCGGGTGAGTTACTGTTCCTACGCGGATGGCGTGGAGTCGGGGGTCGAGGCCCTCTGGCACGAGTATTTCACCAGCCGTGGAGGCGTCCGTTTCTGGGGGGCGGATGGAGATTCCTCGCCATGGGCGTCCGGTGGCGGGACCGGCTTGCGGGTGGACGGGGGCCTTCTGCTGGGAGATATCTCGAGGGTTGGGCAGCATGTAAGTGGGCATGTGGATTTGTATGAGAATGGGTTGTTTCAGGGCGCTTCGGCCAGCGTTGTCCGATTGCTCGAAAGAACGAATCTGGTCGTGCCCGCCGGGAGTTATGCCGACTGTCTGCATCTGAGGGTAGTGCTCGGCGGAAGGACAAATGACCTTTGGTGGGCCAAAGGCGTGGGCGAGGTGAAGCGGCGGACCTCGGATTCAGCATGGGGAACGGAGCTCCTCGAACTCGTTACCCATCGCATTTTGCCCGCCCCCACTCCACCGCACGCAGTGCCTGCGGCTGCCGGACCCGGACTCGAAGCGACCACCTTGGACGGTGGAATCACGCTGGGATTGTGGCATGACTCGAACCATCCGAGCACCCTCCGGCTCGGCATCAGTGCACCTCCCGGCGCTCTGGTGGTTCTCGAAGCCTCCGAGAACGGCTCCATCTGGAGCCCATTCCGTAGGATCCGAATGCCAGATGACGGTTCAGGCACGACGATCCCGCTGGGACATCATGGGGATTCACGGCTCCTTCGCGGGTATCGAGCCGAATAGAAGCCACGACGCATGCCGGTTCAGGCCATGCTTCGCCGCCGCCACGTTTGACGTGGCCCGGCACGCCCACCCCTCGTGGCCGCGCTGCCGGCTGATGACCCATCCGACGCTGAGCGCGAACCCGATGTCGGCCGAGCGGGCCCGGGAGTGCTTCGAAGGCTGGCTGAAGCAACCCGGCTGCCGGTTGTTGTCCGTGAGGTCTTCCAAGGTACAGATCTTCTTCGAATTCCCGGAATGGACAGGGCGATTCACGAACTTGATCGGGGCCCGGTTCGCGGGCCGCGCCAACCCCGCCGTTGCGCGGACGCTATGGCGGGGAGGATCCGGGCGAAGCCATCCCTGCCCCTGCCCCTGCCCTGCCGCAGACGCGTCGGCGTGGCACCGCGCGGATGAGGCGTCATTCGCAACTGCGGTTCACGTTCACGCAAACCCGGGCGCCCGGCATGTCGATGCGGGGCGAGTCGCGCATCTCGGCCAGCACGGGATCGAACGTGGCCAGGATCGCGCGGTAGTCGGGGTCCTCGACGCCCGCGAAGACCACCTTCCCGCACGCCCCGGTCCCGCCGTCCGCGCGGGCGAGCGGAGCGCGCAGGAACGAGTTCAGCCGCGGCTCGGTGATTCGGGTCCAGAACGGGCGCGGGATCGCGCCGCCGGCGTGGCATCCGGCACAGCGCTCCTTCGCGACGCGCGCCAGCGTGCGGTCGAGGTCGGGCGGATAGAGTCGTCGACTGCCCGCGGCCTCGGGGTGGGTGGTCTCGCTGGAGCCGTAGTACGGCACGTTGAGATCGATCCAGGCCAGAATCCGGCGACGTGCCGCGTCGGGGAGCGCGACGCGCGTCCGGCCCTCGCGATCCGGATGTCCATCGAGCAGAAGATCCGCCAGGTGGCTCCGCGGACTGCCCCAGGCGCGGGGCGTCACGAGGAGAATGTTGGTTTCGAACCCGTTGTAGGTCGGAATCCAACTCACGTAGGGACTGTCGTACTGCGCCTCGCCCCACTGCCTGCGGCCGCGGGCGAGCGTCTCGTAGGAGACGTTGAAGTAGTCCGTGCGATCCCCGCTCAGGTCCACCTTGCCCTCCGGGTTCTCGCCGGCGTGACACTTCCCGCAATGCGCGTCGAGCACGGGCTGGACGACGTTCGCGTAGTCGAATCCGCCCCGGCCCCACTCCGGCGGCTCGAGGTCGCGAAACACGGGAACCGTCGGGGCCCGGGCGGTGGTCAGCGGAGCGCCGCCGGAACGGTCCGCGTGACACCCGACGCAGCCCTGAACCTCGCCCGGCATCAGGTGGGTGAAGCTGCGCATGCGCTGGATCCCCCGCCCCTCGGCATCCAGCGCCATGAAATAGATCGGCACCCCGGACGGCACCGCGAACGCCGCGGAACCATCCGCCTCCACCGGAACCTCGCCCAGCACTTCCTTCCCCGCGTAGGTCGCGCCCGCGGAAATCACGGGGAACTGAAACCCGAAGGCCCGGCGGTCGGGATGGATGCGCACCGTCTTGGGCAGTTCGCGCACCACGCGCAACCGCTTCACCTCGCCCCGTTTCACCCATGGCTCGAGCCCGTGATACACGTCCTGCACGAACAGGTAGGCCCGGTCCCGGACGCCGGGACTCGACCCGGGTTCGGTTTGTTCCCCGCCGCGCTCGGCGGGGCCGGTGGCAAGGCCGGACGCCGTCGTTCCCCGCGGGGGCGGGTTCGGTGGCTCGCGTTCCCGAAGCGGCTGCGCGCAGAACCAGGCGCGTCCCGCGGCAGGGGCGGGCAGCACCACCGTTTCGCAGGTCCCCGCGAAGTCCCGCACCAGCACGGGGCCCCGGGCCGACACGAGGAATCGCACGCGGTCGAGGGGCACCGGCGTGCTGTAGAGCTTGGTGCCGTCGAAATTGCCGTTGCCCTGGTCGACGTTCGGCAGCGGCACGTCGGGCGTCACGTTCCGGATCGCGCCCTGGGCGTTCGCGCCGCGGGACCGGTCGATCACCCCGATGGCGCCGCGGGCCGGGCCATTGTGCCCGGTCATCGTGCACACCACCTGCTCCGTTCCCGGAATGGAACGTGCCTCCATGAACGTGCCGGGCGAAAGCACCCGGTTGCCGAAGTACCCGGCCAGCCCGGTGCCGTCCGGGTTGATCGTCCAGAGGCTTTGGATCGGGATGGCCGGCTTGTCGACGTACTCCCAGCGGGAGTAGATGAGGCGCCCGTCCGCGAGCGGGTAGGGCGTGAAGTCGTTCAGATAATTGGCCGACAACCGGCGGACCTGCCCTCCGTCCCGGTCCATCCGGTGCACCACGCCCACCGGCGAGTTCCAGCAATAGGCGAACTGCGCGTCCCGCGTGCTCACGAACGCGATCCCGCCGTCGGGCAGCCAGCAGCCGTTGTAATCGTGCCACGCGCCGCTCGTCAGCTGCCGCAATCCCGCTCCGTCGACGCCCACGGTCCAGAGGTGGTAGCCCGCTCCCGCTTCCCGCCGCCACGCGAACAACACCGTCCTCCCGTCGTAGGACAGGTCGCAGTCGAGAATCTGACCGTTCGGCGAGGCCACCAACTCGACGGGTTCCGCCGGCAGGCCGTCCTCGACCGGGATCCGGTACAGGCCGCCCCCGGGGCGGAAGCCCTCGTTGTGATAGGTGTAAACGTGGGACGAATCGATCTCGTGCCGCTGCATCGCCAGCAGCGACGTCACATCGAACAGCAGCACCGCCCGGCGCAGGCGCGAGCGTCGCTCGGCGCCGTCGACCGCCCCGTCGGCGGCCAGCAAGTCCCGTCGGTGCGGGTCCGCCGAGGCGTAGCGGGCGCCATGCAGGGTCTGCAAATCCCCGATCAACGCCCGGACCGCCGGGGCATCGCCCTTCTCCGACACCAGGGTTCCGTCGACCCGCTTCGATGGCGCCGCCGCCCGGGACCCGTTCGCCAGCACCGTGGCGGCCAGGATCGCCAGCAGGACCACCGGGCACCTCGTTCCGAAGTCCAACCTCGCCTTCATAGGGCTCCTCTCGCGTTCGCGGACGGCTTCGTCCGTCGCACCTCGGCTCCATCCCGCCCCGGGCCGGCGGATTCTGTCAACGAACCGGGTATGACCGGGACGGGGGGGAACCTTGCCACGAGGGGCGAGGGGCCGGTCGCCCGGTGCACTCCTTGACACCCCGGGGCATGGCATCATGATGCCGCCATGCGGACGACCCTGAACATCAGTGATGCGCTGCTGAAGGAGCTTCGGGCTCGTTCCGTGGAGACCGGACTCCCCTTCCGCCGGGTGGTCGAGGACACCCTCACCGCCGGCCTGCATCGCCAAACGACCCGCGCCTCGCAACCGGCCTACCGGGTCCGTCCCCACCCGCTTCGCCTCAAAGCCGGCTTTCGGAATCTGAGTCTCAACCAGGTTTATGACCAGGTGGAGGCGGAGGAGGCCACGAAATGATCGTCCCCGACGCCAACCTGCTGATCTTCGCGCACGACGAGACTGCGCCGGCGCACCGGACGGCTCGCCGCTGGTGGGAAGCGGCGCTGTCAGGGACCGAACCGGTCGGGATACCGTGGGTCGTGGCGCTCGCCTTCGTCCGGCTGATGACCCATCCGACGCTGAGCGAGAACCCGATGACGGTCGAGCAGGCCCGGGAGTGCGTTGAAGGCTGGCTGAAGCAACCGGGCTGCCGGTTGTTGCCGGTGGGGTCTTCCACGGTGCAGCTCTTCTTCGAGTTCCTGGGCAGTGCCGGCACCGGGGGGAACCTCTGCACGGATGCGCTGATCGCGGCATCCGCCAAGGAGTACGGGGGCACGATCTATTCCAATGACCGGGACTTCGACCGGTTTCCATCCGTTCACTGGAAGAACCCACTGCGCGGGTAGACGCGTCGGAAGGATCTGCCGACCGGGGGAATCCTCCCCGACCTCGGGCCGCTTCGCCGGGAACCACCGGGCAACCCCCGCGCCCGGGGTGGCGCGGCTACCGCGAGAGGAAGTACTCGGGGTGTTTCGCTCGCAGCGATTCCCAATGGGCACGCATTTCGGCGAGGGAGAGCGCCGCCCGATCCCCGGCCCGGGCGAGTCGGTGGCTGGTCAGGAGTTCGGCCAACACGGCAAGGTCATCCCAAGGCCACGTCGAGGGGCTCAGATCCCATTCCCGGAGGCTTTGGTCATCCGAGGACGTGAGCAGCGCGGAGGAATCGGGGGAGAAGGCGACGGTCCGGACGGGACCTCCATGGCGCAGGGGTGGCGTGAGGGGATGTCCATCCCGGGTGTCCCAGACGCGCGCGGTTCCGTCGAGGCTGGCGGTGGCGAGCATCCGGCTGTCCGGGCTGAAGGCGAGTGCCAGGACGTAGCCCCGGTGACGCAGGTAGGGCGTCCGCGCCTCCCCCGTGGCCGCGAGCCAGACCCGGGCGAGATTGTCCTCGCCCCCGGTGGCCACGAACTGCCCGTTCGGACTAAAGGCGACGCAGCGCACGCCGTCGCGATGGGGAAGCGGGGTGAATCCGCCCGGCGCCTCGGGCGGGTGCCAGAGCAGGGCGGGTTGCGCGTCGCTGGAATCATCCCACGGCGCCGCGGCGAGGGAGCGACCGTCCGGCGCGAAGCGCATCTGGGCGACGGCGAAGCGTTGGCGGGGCAGCGTGGCCGAGCGCGTGGCGCCTCGATCCGTGAAGGACCACACATGGCCCTCGCCCCCCATGCCGCAGGTGGCGATCCGGCGTCCGTCCGGGCTGAACTCGGCCCACAGGATCTCGAATCCCTGCGTCAGGCGAGGCCCGACCGGGAGGCCGGTGTCCCGTTCCCAGACCGCCGCCGTGTGATCCTCGCCCGCGCTGAGCAGGAAGCGCCCGTCCGGCGAGAAATCGAGGGCGAGGACACGGGAGGCATGGGCTTCGAGGATCCGGGCGGGAGCCGTTTCCCCGGGCGCGCCGAGGTGAATTCGACCGTCCTCCCCGCCCACCGCCAGCCACCGTCCGTCGCGGCTCAACGCTCCCGTGGTGGCGCGCCCCGGAATTCGGAGGGACCCGGTCACGAGTTGGTCGGGAAGCGGTGCCCAGCGTTGCACGGTTCCGTCCTCGCCGATCAGGAGGGCTTCGGGTCGGTCGGGCAGGTAGGCGGCGAAAACGGTCCGGGAGGAAAGGGGGAGGATCGCGCGGGCCCCCTGGCGCGGGACGAGTTCCCACTGGCGAACGTCGCCCAGGGAACTGGCCGTGATCAACCGATCCTCGCGAGGTTCGGGCACCACCGCCGTCACGATGCCCGCGTGGGGGAAGGAGGGCGGCAACAACTGGCCGTTCTCGCAATTCCAGCGTCGGGCGCGGCCGTCCTGGCACCCGGTCACCATCGCGTCGCCGAGCGGGGCATACCGCAACGCGAGCACGGCCGCGGGATGCGGCAGGGTCAGCAGCGGCGCGGACGATTCCTCGAGGTTCCAAATCCGGGCGACGTTGTCGAAGCCCGCCGTCGCGCAGCGTGGGCCCCGCGGCGCGAGGTCCCAGGCCATGATGTCCCCGCCGTGGGCGACGGTCGAACGGAGGCGACGCCCGCCCGGCAGGTCCCACCATTGGATCCGGCGATCCTCGGTCACGGTGAAGACCCGCCCTTCCCCGGGCGCAAACAGGGCGGCCCGCACGGGCTGCGTGTGGGACAGCACCGGGCCGTCGGGGAGGAAGTCGGGCGGGCGCCGTAGCTGGACGCGACCATCGCGGGTCCCGCAAAGCAGGCGCTGGCCGGTGGCATCGAAGGCCAGGGCGTTGCCCGGTCCGGTATCCGGGAGAACGACGAGGCGGGGGGACGGATCGGTGAGGCGGGCGGCGACGATCGCGTCGGGGCCGGGCACGGCGATCCAGGTGGAATCGGGGGAGATGGCGATGGGTTCGTAGTGCGCGGAACGGTGCGGCAGGGAGAGCTCGCGACGCTGCCCGGAGGCGGCGTCCCACAGGCGCGCATGCCCGGAATCCTCCTGGGTGGCCAGCAGCCGGCCGTCGGGACTGAAGGCGACCTGGTAGACCCGCCCGGTATGGCGGAGGAGGCCACCGAGACGTTCGCCGGAGTCGAGGGACCATTGCGCGGCCGTGCCGTCCGCGGAGGCGGACGCGATGCGGCGGCCATCGGGGGCCAGGGCCAGATGGTGGATCCCCGCGGCATGAAGCCAGAGCTGGCGGAGGCGGGGGCTGTGGCGGAGGAGCGCGCCGATGCGGCGGCGTTGGAGGTCCTCGTCGACGGGGTGTCCGAGGTCGTCGCGGAGCGCCTCGACCAGCGGCAGGAGGGCATCGATGTAATCCCCGTCCTCCACCGCGCGGGTGGCCTCCGCCACGAGGAGGCGGACGGCACCCTGGCGGTTCTTCTCGCTCTCGTGCCGGACCTCGCGGCGGGCCTTGCCCAGGCGCAGGGTGAAGACCAGGGAGACGGAGAGCAGGGCGAGGGTGGCGACGCCGGCGACGGCGGACAGGGCGGCGATGGCGGGGCGGCGGCGGACCCATTTGGCGAGGCGTTCCCCGGAGGTGATCGGGCGCGCGAGGATGGGTTCCCGCCGCAGCCAGCGTTCGAGGTCCTCGGCGAGGGCCTCGGCGGAGCCATACCGGCGGCGGGGTTCCTTCTCGAGACACTTCAGGCACACGGTCTCGAGGTCACGATCCACCTCGGGGTTGAGCGCGGACGGGCGCCGCGGTTCCCGTTCGAGCACCTGCCGGACCGTTTCGAGGGCGATGCCTCCCGCGAACGGAGGCTGGCCAGTCAGGAGTTCGTAGAGAACCGCCCCGAGCCCGTAGACGTCGGCGGCGGTGGTCAGGGATCGGGATTCGCCGCGGGCCTGTTCCGGCGACATGTATGCGGGCGTGCCCAGGACTGCGTGGGTGCGGGTGAGCGTGCTTTCCCGCTCGACGAGTTTCGCGATGCCGAAATCGGTGAGGAACGGTTCGCCGGCGGTGTCGAGGAGGATGTTGTTGGGCTTGATGTCGCGGTGGAGCACGCCGCGCTGATGGGCGTAGTGGGCCGCGCGGGCCACCCGGGTCATCAACCGGGCCGCCTCCCTCGGGGGCAGGGACGAACCGCGGGCGCGGTCCACGAGGGTCCCCCCCTCCAGCAGGCGCATGCTGAAGTAGGGCTGGCCATCCACCTCGCCCACCTCGTAGATGGGCACGATGTTGGGGTGATCCAGCGTCGCAGCCGTCTCCGCTTCCGCGCGAAACCGGTGCACGAAGTCGGGCGCGGCCAGGGCTCCGCCCGAGACGACCTTGACGGCGACCCAGCGCCGGAGGCTGCGTTGGCGGGCACGGTACACCAGCCCCATCCCGCCGCGGGCCAGCAACTCGACCAGTTCATAGTCGCCGAGCACCTGCCCCACGCCGGGTTCCGGATCCGGCGGCGGGGACTCCGGGTCGAGCGCGAGCGACCGGAAGATGCACGGCGGGCAGAGACCCTCGACGGCGCCGGGCGGCAACGGAGCGCCGCAGGCGGGGCAGAACGGGGTTTCTGGAGGGTGCGGAGTCGACATTCCCGATGTCGTGAGAAGGATTCGGGGGCGGAGGTTGCGCGCAGGGGCGTTTCCCGGGCTGGCCGGCTACGACGCCATGATCCGGATCAGGTGCCGGAGTTCGTCGTCGATCTCCGCCTCGGAGGCCACCGTGCGGGCGATTTCCTCGCGAAACAGCGCCTTGAGACGTTGGCGGAGGCGGTGCACGGCGGACTTGATCGCGAGCTCGGTGGTGCCAAGGCGGGCGGCGAGCTCGGCGTAGGGCGGGCCACCCTTTTCGCCCAGCAGGAACGTCTTCAGGAGGTCGAATCGCGCGGCACCGCCCTCGCGAACGCTTTCCTGCCGCAGCCGGGACAGGACGCTCGCGAGCACCTGGCGGGCCCAAGCCCGATCGTAGAGCGCCTCCGGCCCGGCCACGACCAACTCCGATTCCACGTCATACCGGCCCTCCGGGTCGGCGTCGAGGGACAGGACCTCGGCCTGGCCGCCGCGCTTGAGGGCCCGCAGCTTGTCCCATTCGTTGGCCTGGAAATGGGAGAACGCGGCCAGGAGGAACGTGCGGAACCGGCCCTTGCCCGGGTTGACCCCCGCCAGATCGCCGCGGGCGAGAAGCTGACCGAAGAACCCCTGGACGAGGTCCTGGGCGTTCTCGTGCGACGCGCCCTTGCGGCGGGCGAAGGCATAGAGCGGATACCAATAGGAAAGACAGAGATCCTCCAGGGCCTCGCGGGCCCCGGCCTGCGAGTCGCGGCCCGCGAGCAGGACCGCGGACCAGTGCGTGGTGCGAAATTGGCCGGGGCCCGGTTCCGGACGACCGGCAGGTGCGGGGTTCATGGGACAAGCACGACGTGACGGTCAAGGTAGGTGGCCCGGGAGATCGGGGCGATAGCGAACTCCGGGATCCGTCGACGCCTGGAGGGCGTCCGGGACACCGGCCTGCCCTTTCGCGACCGTTCGGTAATCGCGGAGGACGGATGCCGCTTTCAGGACGGGGACACCCGTGCCCCCCCAGTTCCAATCCCCAGCCCCTCCGAAACACCATGAACGCCCGTTCCCGCCGGTTTCCGTCCGCACTCGTCGCGGGTGCCGTCCTGTTGGCTTCCCAACCCGTCCCGGCCCAATTGCTGGTCTATGATGGATTCGATGCGGGCGCGGGATCGCACCTGCCGGGCACGTCCGGGGGCTTTGGATGGAGTGGACCATGGACCACCGGGCTGTTCGTCGACGGCTTCCCGATGGTGCCGGGCAGTCTCGTGCCACCGGCTCCCGGAGTGCAGGTCAGCGGAGGCAGCGTGATCCAACCGCTCGGCGGGCCGGGCCAGCCGATCAGTCACTTCTGGTCGATCCGATCCATCGACCCGATCCCGATCCCGCTGGGCGGCGACCTGTGGATGAGCGCGATTCTGAGCACCAGCTCGGGGACCCTGGACGGTTCGCTCGTCCGGGCCGGGTTCGAGTTCCAGGATCCGTCCTTCGGCGAGGCCGTGACGCTGAGCACCTACGCGCCCGGGTTGGCGGGCGACCCGCTGCGCTGGAGCTTGAACGGTTCGCTGGGCATGGGTCCCGTCGTGACCCCGGGCGAACCCGCGCTGCTCGTCGGGCATCTGACCCGCATCGGCAACGTGGCGTACGCGTTCGATTTCCATGTCAACCCACCCACCGGCCCGGGCGCCGCGGCACCGACCACTCCCGCGGCGAGTTTCGTTTGGGGAGGGGACTACGACACGCTGTACCGGGTCTCCCTCTCCGCCCACCACGAGGGGTTGGTCGCGGGCTTCGACGAGATCCGCATCGGACGCAGTTTTGCCTCGGTGACCTCCGCGATCTCGGCGGTGCCGGAGCCGGGCGTGACGTCGGTCGTCACGGCCCTCGCCCTGGCCGCCGCCGCCGCGGGGACGCGCCGGTTCAGGATCCTCCGGACACCTGCTGCGATCCGGTATGGACGAGGCCGGACGGCCCCCGGAGGTCCGGGGCAAACGCCGTGATCCGCTCGAAACCGCGCCGCAGGGCGTCCCGCCCCGGAATCGGAACGCGGCACACGCCCGGCTCGCATCGTCCTCGCGAGGCGCGGCAGCGGCACCGGGGACACCTCCGCCGACCGGGCCGTCCGCGGCGTGCCCCTCGCGCGACAGGAGTCGGGGTCCGGCCCGGGCCGGGCCTACCCGGTGCAGGTGCGCGTCCGGCGATGGATCAGGGACCCGGGGTGCCGGCTTCCAAGGCGGGGTGGACGCTCCAGTTGTCCGCCGCGAGATCGATGACGACGGTCGTGCCGTCGGCGTACCGGAATTCCTGCCGGCGGCGGGCGTCGTCGAGGAAGCGGTGCGCGACGAGTTCGAGCAGGCCGACGCGCCGATGCAGGGCTTGCAGCGTACGAACACGTCCGAGCTCGGCTTCATCCGGTTCGAGGGAGAGGTAGGGGAGGCCCGCATTGCCCAAACCGTGGAGGAATCCGCTGTCGTGCTCGGGGATGCCCCAGCCGCCGCGTCCCATCGACCACGGGACGAGGAGCGCGTCGTGGTAGACGAGGTTGAAGAGGGGCACGGGAATGCCCATGGCGGGGCCGGCGCCGGGTCCGGGATCCAGGGGATACGGGCCGTGATGAACCAGATCGAGGTGGCGCACCGACCAATCGCTGGGTTCCTCGGAACTCACGATCCCTCCCCAGGCCCGCACCGAGTCGAGGCATTCGCCCCGATGGCGGAGCGACTCCGACCGCGTGACGGGATGTTCCGGGGCATGGCATTCGTCGGGGGGCACGACCGAGAAGACATCGAGGTACGCGCCGCGCAGTTTCACGCCGTGCGCGAGGATGTCGGCGTGGTTGCGGCGCACGTAACCCGGGGCGAGGCGCTGGCACAGGATCGATTGACGTCCGCCGTACCAGGTGGAGTGCAGGGGCCGTTTCCCGCCCGGTTCGATCAGCGTGTGCCGTTCCTGGTAGGAGGGGGCGTCGAGGTAGTAATCGCGGTACTGATCGTGGATCGCGAAGACGAATCCGGCCTCGGCACAGGCCGCCGCGAACCTCCTCATGCCGTCCCATCCCCCGGCCTCGGCGTTGGGCGGAAGCACGTCGGGATGCAGGTTGTCGTACCCGCGCGTCCCCCAGCCATCGAGATGCAGGTAGGCGCCGGTCACCCCCTTCGCGCGAAGCCGGGCCACCTCCGTCGCGCGCGCGTCGAAACTCACCCACTGATGGTTTGCCGCGGGGTTGGTGCGGTTGAAGTAGGAGGACTCGGGCTGGATGTGATACAGGATCGAGGTGTGGATGACCGGCGCGCCGATCAGGGTGCCGACCGCCGGGTTCCGGGCGATCTTCTCGCGCAGGGACACGAATCTCCCCGTGGCGACGGCGTGCCGGCGGTAGCGCTTGGCGAGACCGTTGTAGTCGCCGTCGACGAACGCGTAACGGAGGCGTCGCGGGTAGGACCAGCGCCCGAGGGAACTCGTCCAGCGCGGCCCGAGCCGGGTGGGACCACCCGCCGGATGCTCGAACCGGCAGCCCGCGTCGTCCGGGGTTTCCAGCAGGGCGAGCAAGGCGTGTCCACCCTGCTGGTAGCCCCACCAGGGTTGGTACAGTCCGCGTCCGAAGCAGTGGGTGTCGTAGAGCCGCACCCGGGTGGGCCAGCGGACCGGGAGAAGCATGCCTTGCATGAACGGGACCACCACCGCATCGAACGAATCCGCCGCGAGGACGCCGGGCCAACGCAGGTCCTGCACCGATGCCCCCCGATCGGACGAGAGCAGTTCGACCAGCAGATCCTCGTCCGGGCCATCGAGGGTGACGAACCACTGCAGTTCCAGGTCGAGCGGGCGATCGCCGGCGCGCCAGCCTGCCAGGGTGACCTTCCAGCCCGCCGAGTATCCGGTGCGATAGGGTTCGGACGAGCGCGAGCCTGCGGACGCGGGATTCAACGCCAGGTCTCGGTCGGCGTCGCGGACGGCCAGGTCGCCGGCGCCCGTTTCCGCCCAGCGCCAGGTGACGCCGGGCATCCGCACCTCCAGGTTCAGGGCATCGAGATCCAATCGCACCCGTCGGGCGGTGCCCTCGATCCAGCGGTCGCGCCCCTCCTCCCGGAGCACGATGCGGGCCGCGGGACCCGGATCCGTCCCGAGCGCGGGCCCGGCATCGCCGGAGATCGAACGGGCGATCCAAGGCAGCAGGCCCAGGACTCGCAGGGTCCTCGGAAAGGCACCGGAGGGCTTCATGGTGAAAGCCTCGGTCGTGGACCCGGCCCGGCAACCGAATTGCCGCCAGCGACGGGCGGTGTCGGATGGACCGGTTCCCGTTCGAGCCATCGGCCCGCCGGGTTGTCCCGGACAATCAGACCACACAGCCCCTACCGTCCCTCGGTCCCCTCGCCTGGCATCCCCGGGCGGATGCGGAAATAGTCGAAGTCGGCGTAGCCGCCGGCTTCCCGGGTCGAGTAAGTGAACAGCGCGAAGCGGTAGCCCATGAAGTGCGCCAGGGTGTACTTCATCCGAAGCGGGACTCCGATGGGCTGCCAGGTGCGTCCGTCGAGGCTGTAGTGGAATCCCGCGCGGTCCGCCCGTTCACGGAAGTCGCAGTCGGCCCGGAGGTGCACGGCGGTTTGGTTCAGCGGCACACGTGCCTTTTCGACGGGCGGATGCGTCTCGGCGCTGATCATGACGAGGTGGTTCGTCCCGCCCTCCGACTTCACCCCGACGAAACCGTAGTTCCTCGCGAACACCGCCAGTCCGGCGAGGTCGCCGTCCTTGAGATGGCGGACATCGATGGAGGCGGTCCCGGAGCACTCCGGGCCGATGGTGCGTTGCGTCAGGGTGTTCCGGGCGGCCTCGAGGTCCTGGTCCACGCGCCCGGTGGCGAGACGGAGGTAACCCGGGCGGGCGGCGAGCGACCAAAGGCCGGGATCCGGATTGTGGTTCCATTGCCAGACGAGCGGCAGCGGACGCTCCCCGGGGCGGCGGTCGAACTCGTCGGAGGCCACGATGCCCGGGAGGGGACCGCGCCCCGGCGGCAGGTTCAAGGTGTCGGGCACCTTGCCGTCCACGCCCAGCACCGGCCAGCCGTCGACCCAGCTCACCGGCACCAGATAGGGGATGCGCCCCACGGCGCCGAAGTCCCGGAAGAGGTAGGCGAACCATTCGCCGCGCGGAGTGTCGATGAGGCTGCCCTGGGCGACGCCCTGGTCGGCCAGCGCCACCCGTCCCTCCCACGGTCCCGTGATCCGGTCGGCCCGATGCACCAGCACGGTGCGCATGCCGCCACGCGGCCAGACGATGTTGAAGAGGTAATAGCGCCCGTCGACCTTCAGCAGTTGGGAACCCTCGGCGGGTAATCCGATGCCGGGCCCGGCCACCGCGCTGGCGTTGGTGACGACGACCTCGTGGAACCCGCCGGGCTTCAACCCCGAGAGATCCGGGTTCAACTCGGCCAACCGGAGGTTGCCCGCCCCGTAAAGCATGTAGACCCGCCCGTCGTCGTCGAAGAACAGCGTGTGATCGTGGAGCGCCGGACGGAAGGAGGACACCTGCCACGGGCCCCGCTCGATGTCCCGCGTCGTGTAGACGTAAGTCTTGCCGGTCGTCTGCGCGAAGGTCGTGACGTAGAACGTGCCCTCACGATGCCGGAGGCTGCTGGCCCACGATCCCTTGCCGTAGGCGCTCCGGCCCCGGACGAGGTTCAGCGCGTCCACGTCGTCCAACACGTCGTAGGCGTAGTTCACGATCTCCCAGTTCACCAGGTCCGTGGATTTCATGATCGGCACGCCGGGGCTCAGATGCATCGTCGTGCTGCTCATGTAATACGCGTCCCCGACCCGGATCATGGCGACATCCGGCACGTCGGCGTGGATCAGGGGATTCCGCGCGCGCCGAACCTCGCCCTCCCGCGGCCCACCGTCGGTTCGGTCGGAGACCGGCCCGGGGACCGCGGCGGCGGCCAACCATCGGCCGGAATCGGGCGGGGAGAGCGACGGAAGATCAGGCCCGGGTTCGCGGGCGGATTCCACGAGGTCGGCGACCGTGGTTTCGGCGGGAGTCGACCGGCTCGTCAGAAACGAGGCCAGCATCAGGATGGCGAGCTGTGTCTTCATGATTGGCTTGGCGGATGCGCGGCGGAGATCGGCAGGGGGCAGGGCAGGGCCTCGACGCTCCGTCTCCACATCGAGCCGGGTCCACCCCAACTTTACTTCCGGCGCAGGGCCGGATTTGGACATGCCTCCTTGCCGGGCCGCCCGCCGGCACGTCATCGTCCCTTCATGCCCATCACCGGTGTCACCCCCATTCTCAACGTCAGCGACGTGCCGGCCAGCCTCGCGTGGTTCGAAACGTTGGGCTGGAAACGTGGATTCTCCTGGAACTCGGGCGGCCTGGTTCCCGGCGCCGCGGATCGCAACGCGTCCGGGCCCGCGACGTTTGCCAGCGTCCTCGCCGGCGAAGGCAGCGGCGCCCCGCAGGTTTTCCTGTGCTGCGGCGCGCAGGGTTCGCGGGGCACGCTTCATCCGCGGTTCGTGGGGGACGATGCGACGGACGGGGTATGGATGAGTTGGTGGCTGGACTCCCCCGAATCCCTTGCCGCGATGCACCAACGGGCCATCGAACTCGGATATCACGTCGCCATGCCGCCCACGGACAAGCCCTGGGGCGTCCGCGAGTTCCACCTGCGCCATCCGGACGGTCATACCTTCCGCGTTTCGTCCTTCCCGAAGTGTGCCCGGGAGTGACCCGGAAGCCCGGTCCCGAGTCCGGAGCGCCGGTCAACCGGCGGGATGCGCCTCCATCACGCCGTCGTCGTAGCTCGGCTTCACTTCGTGGCCCGGCGGGACAATCAGGAACTCGTCGCCGGACCACGGACCGTCGAGCCACCGCTGCAACAGCCCCAGGTCACCCGGGATTTCCTCGTAGGCCCAGCCCCGGTCGTGGCAGATGCCGCGCACCTGGTCGCCCAGACCGAGCGGTCGCGCGAAATCGAAGTCAATCAGGGCTCCGATCTGGTAATGCTCCTTCCAGGTCTCGAGTTCGCTCAGCAGGTAGCGCGCCTTCTCCTCCCCGTACCGCGCCACCCAACCCTCGTACTGCTGCCGGGCGCTGTCCGTCATCCCGGCCGGGCCCGGCAGATACATCGCATCGCCCGGGGTCGCCCGCTCGCCCCGCCGCCGCAGGCACTCCAGCCAACCCGAGGTGTAGTAGTAGGTCCCGGGTCGGCTCTCGAGCAGCTCCCGATGCCGTTGCCGCGAGCCCAGAAAGAAGGCGATGCAATCGTGGGCTCTCGGGATCACCAGGGGCGTGCGGCGCGCCCGCAGCCCCTTGATCAGGTTTCCACACAGGGCGTACCCGACGAGGATGGCCTCGTACCGGCCCTCCGGCACCGCATCCACCCGTTCCTGTATATGGCCGAGCCCGCGACTCGGCATGTCGTGCAATCCCTGCGTCACGAACTCCGTGTCGATGAGGTTCACGCTGCGGGCGGCGCAATGGCTGATCTCGCGGAACGCGATTTCGCAGGCGATCGCCTTCAGGAGTCGGGGATGGGTAGGGGTGGGGATGGTCATGGTCATGGGCATGCTCCGGTTTCACCTAACGCTCCCGACTCGTCGCGCCCCGGGGGGATTCCACCGGCGCCTCCTCCCGTCCCGGGGAGCGCCGCCGCGGTTCCGATCCTCCCGCAGTATCACCCCCCGGTCCCCGGGGCCGCGGCAGGCTGCCCTCGGACACGGTGCGGAAATCAATCCGCCCCCGGATGGCCGGCAACGCGACGAAGATGAAGGGCTGGGTGGCCCGCTGGATCTGGAGCGTTCCGGGCGACGGTCTCCGTTCCCCGACCAGCACCCGGAGCGTTCGGCCCTGCAGTTCCACGTCCACGATCTCCACCAGATACCCGCCGGTGGGACGTTCGCCCATGGCCACGGCCACCACCATCTCGTGCGCAAAGGAGACCTCCGGCGGCAACGCGACGCGGTTCATCTCCGCGGCGTGCTCGCTCCACAGCCGGTACCAGGCGCCCTCCTCGCGGATCACCTGCCGTCGGGGCTCGGTCAAACCGCTGCTCAAACCCCGCGAAAGGGTCCGCCAGACGAGCTTGTGGCCCTGCTCCGGGCGGGAAGTCCGACACCCACCCGCCGCCAGGGCCAGGGCCAGGGCCATGGTCGCCCAACACACCCCCAGCCTGCCCCCCCGGAAGAACGCCCGCACCATGCCCGAGGCTGTCCCGACGCCGCGCGCTTGGCGATGCACAAGTGGCTAGCGCCGACGGTCATGCCACCCGCAGGGCAAGGGACAAAGCCCGGTACGCAACCGCGTTGTGGGGCGGGCGACCGCCGAGTCGCCGGTTTCGCCTCCTTCGTTCGCCCCGCGACCCACCCCGCCGTCCCGCGGACGCCATGGCGGGGAGCCGGTCGCGCGCCCCAATCGAATCGACTTTGTCAATCGCCCCGCCGCCGCCCGCCTGCACCCCCGTTTTCTTCTTCCCGGACTCCACCCCGGCACGGCACGCTCCCCTCCCCGTTGCGCCGCAACGATTCCGGGTACCCCACATCCTCCGGTCGGCAGACGGGACCAGCGCGCATGGCCTTGATCGTCCAGAAATTCGGCGGCACCTCGGTCGGCAACACCGACCGCATCAAGAACGTCGCCCGGCGGGTTTCCGAATACCGCGCCCGGGGCGACAAGCTGGTCGTCGTGGTCTCCGCCATGAGCGGGGTCACCGACGGCCTCATCAAGCTGGCCAAGGACATCACCCCCCTGCCGGCCGAGCGCGAGATGGACATGCTCCTGGCCACCGGGGAGCAGCAAACCATCGCCCTCGCCGCCATCGCCCTCCAATCC
Source organism: uncultured Verrucomicrobiota bacterium (assembly GCA_964608505.1). Taxonomy (GTDB): domain Bacteria; phylum Verrucomicrobiota; class Verrucomicrobiia; order Limisphaerales; family CAIMTB01; genus CAIMTB01. Next base: position 12,293 of record CAZSOV010000043.1, on the reverse strand, counting down.
CTCGGCATTCCCGCGGTCTCCCTCACCGGCGCCCAGGCGGGGATCGTCACCGACGGCGTCCATACCAAGGCGAAGATCCAGAACATCACGCCCCGCCAGGTCCACCAACTTCTCGACCACGGAAACGTCGTCATCGTCGCCGGATTCCAGGGGCAGACGGCGGAAGGCCAGATCACGACCCTTGGCCGGGGCGGCTCCGATCTCACCGCCATCGCCCTGGCGGCCGCCCTGAAGGCGGACCTGTGCCAGATCTATACCGATGTCGACGGCGTCTACACCACCGACCCTCGCATCGTCCCCAACGCCCGCAAACTCGAGGAGATCGCCTACGACGAGATGCTCGAACTCGCCGGCTCCGGGGCCAAGGTCATGCAGTTGCGCTCCGTCGAGTTCGCCAAGAAATTCGGCGTCGTCTTCGAAGTCCGTTCCAGCCTCAATGACAATCCGGGAACCATCGTGAAGGAAGAAACCCGCAGCATGGAGGACGTCGTCATCCGCGGCGTCACGCTCGACAAGAACCAGGCCAAACTCACCGTCGTCGGAGTGCCGGACCAGCCCGGTCGGGCCGCCCGGATCTTCCGTCGCCTCGGCGATGCCACGATCAACGTCGACATGATCGTCCAGAGCGCCGGACACGGAGGCGGATCCCCGGCCACCGACATCTCCTTCACGGTCGACAAGCCCGATCTCCTCAAGGCCCGCACGGTCCTCGACGAGCTCCAGGGCGAACTCGGCTTCCAGAAGGTCCTGGCCGACGAGGGCATCGGCAAGGTCTCCATCGTCGGCGTCGGCATGCGCAGCCATACCGGCGTCGCCGGGCGCATGTTCGAGGTCCTCGCCCAGGAAGGCATCAATATCGACATGATTTCCACCAGCGAGATCAAAATCTCCGTCGTCGTCCAACTCGCCCAAGGCGACCAGGCCGTGCGTTCCCTGCATCGCGCGTTCCTCGGCTGACCCCGATCCCCCTCACCGGCAGCCCCCCCTGCCCCCCCCCCCGGGGGCCAAAAAAACCACGGCCCCCAGATGGGCGAGCAGCGCGCCCCAGCGCGTCCGACGCGCATCATTCCGACGTCCCCTTCGCCACCCCCGAACGGCCCCCTTCCCGCCGAATCCGCCGCCCCCCCCACGACGCCCGTCGGCCCCCTCGCCGGCCCGATGACGTCCATGCCGAAGCTCGCGGTCGTTCCCGAGTCCCCCGTGCTTCTGGGCCCGGTCGCCGCCCCGGAGAACCCGCCTCCCGCGTCCCCGGCGGTTCCCTTCGCACCGCGACCGGGATACCTGCGCCCCCCCGGATCGACGTCCGTGACTTCCTCCCCGCTTCCGTCGGCGGCTCCTCCCCCCACCGCCCCTTCCCGCTCTCGTGCCTTTTACCTCCTGATCGGGGCCGACCTCGTTCTGGTCGCCCTGGCCGTCGCACTGGTCCTCGGCGGCCAACTGGAACGGATCTGGGCCCTGCTCATCGCCGTCCTCGCCATCCTCACGGGCGCGTGCCTTTCCATTCTCGCGGTACTTCTTCCGGCACCGCAACCCGACCGGATGCCTGCCAACCCGACCGCGACCTCGACCCCCACCTCGCGGGTCCGCGTGCATCTCACCCGGGCCTAATCACCCGGTGCCCCGCCCCCCGCAACCCCCAAATCCGCTCGAGCCACTGGTCCTCATCCCACTTCCCCGTGAGCGACGCCCCAAACCGACCCCGACCTTCCGCGCCCCGTCGACGCTCCCGTCGCAAACCCATCCCGGTGGAGATCCGCCCCATGCAACTCCGGGATCTCCCCCAGGTCTTCGAACTCGGCCAGAAACTCTTCACCGCCGAAGCCTGGCCCACCCTCTATCGCGGCTGGGACGACCACGAGCTCACCGCCCTCTTCAACAGCGACAGCGACACCTGCCTCGTCGCCGATGCCAACGAGCAGGTCATCGGCTTTGCCCTCGGTCGGATCATGGACAAGCCCCGCAGTGCCTGGCGCTACGGCTGGCTCCTCTGGCTCGGCGTCGAACCCGAGTTCCACCGGGGCCGCGTCGCCACCCGGCTCCTGCGGCGGCTCACCGAGACCTTCGTCGAGCGTGAAGCCCGGATCATGCTCGTCGACACCGACGAGAAAAACCGCCACGCCCTGCAGTTCTTCAAGCGCCAGGGTTTCGGACAAGCCGTTCGTCACGTCTACCTTTCCCGGAACCTCGACGACCACCCCCGCTCCATCGAACGCCGCTTCAACGACAGCGAAGGCGACGACGAGGATTGACCCCGGCACCGGCTGGGCTGGATCAGCGCCCCCCCGCACCGCCGCAACCGGCTGCCCCCCCGAACACGAGCACCGCCCCCTCCGATGGCACCGATATTAGAAAAAGACTGTCTTTATGTTGTTTGTGGATAGATAAAGTACCTGTCCCTTCGGTACTGCTCCCCAGGCCCGGGCCCCTGAAGACGGCATCGTCCCGCGCCACCCCAGCCGCGCCCAGCCCCTCCGCCCTCCACTCCCCGTGGACGACGGGGAATTCCGTCCCCACACCCCCACTCGGGGAGCAACGCGTCCTCATGGACGGCCCTGCCCCCCCCCGCGCTGGACGACACGCGACGCCCCAAGGCCCCGCGGTTCGCCTCGGTTCCGAGTGCCCACGGGCGCCTGCCGCGACAGCCGGTCGCAACCGCAGGCCCATGCCGATCACAAAGCCCCGCGTCCTGATCCCTCCGGCCCTCCAGCCGCGTCGGGGCCGGTCCCCTCCGAACCTTGTCAATCGGCTCGGATAGGTGATCTTCCCGCCGCATGTCACCTCGCGTTCGTCGCCGTCCCCCGGTCCAGGCCCTGCTCGTCCGCCTGGCCGCGCTCGTCCTCGCCGCCGGCCCGGTTCTCGCTCCGACCCCGACCTCCGCCCAAGGTGCCCTGCCGCCCCGCGGCCTGCTGCGCGAGGTCTGGGAGTCGGTGGAAGGCGCCTCCGTCACCGACCTCACCAACTCGGTCGACTATCCCTCCCGCCCCACCTCCTCCGGGTACATCACCGATTTCTTCGAGGCGCCCACGGATATCCTCGAGAACTACGGCCAACGGATGCACGGCTACGTCGTGCCGCCGGTTTCCGGCGCCTACACGTTCTGGATCGCATCCGACGACGGCGGCGCCCTCTTTCTCAGCACGGACGAGACTCCGTCCCGGGCCCGTCTGGTCGCCTCGGTGAACAGTTGGTCCTCCTCCCGCGAATGGGCCAAGGAACCCAACCAGGAATCCGCTCCCATCACGCTGTCTGCGGGCCGGGCCTATTACGTGTCGGCGCTCATGAAGGAGGCGGGGGGCGGCGACAACCTCGCCGTCCGCTGGCTCCGACCGGACGGCATCGACGAGGCGCCCATCGTCGCCACCAACCTGCTTCCCTGGGGCTACTCCTTCGCGGCACCGGTCATTGGCGTCCAACCCGCTCCGGTCACGGTCGTGGAAGGAGGGTCGGCCAGCTTCAGCGTCCAACTCGCCGCCTCGGGATCCGCCCACTTCCAATGGCGTCGCGACGGTTCCCCGATTGCCGGGGCCAACGCGCCCATCCATCTCGTGAACCCGGCACGCCTCGCCGATTCCGGCGCCCGCTTCGGCGTCCTTGTCACCAACCAGCAGGGGTCCACCCTCAGTTCCGAAGCGGTCCTCACGGTCACCCCGGAAACGACCCCGCCCGGCCTGGCCGCCCTCGAGAATGTCGGGCTGGAGCTCATCCGCGTGCGGTTCACCGAACCGGTCGCCACCGCGACCGCCACGCAGCCCGGCAACTACCGCCTGGCTCCGCTCGTGCCCATCACGTCGGCTCGAGTCGGCTCCGATCCCGCCACCATCGAACTCGCCGTCCAAGGCCTGGTCTATGGCACCAGCTACACCCTCTCCGTATCCGGCATCACCGACCAGGCCCAGACCCCCAACCGGGTCCCCGACGGCCTGTCGCGCGCCTTCACCGCCTACGAGTACGCCCCCGCGCCCGTCGGCAGCCCGCCCGTCGCCGGCTCCGTCACCTCCGTTCCCGGAGGCGTCGACGTCTCCGGTTCCGGCGCGATCGGCGGGCGGGGCGACGCCTTCCAGTTCGCCTACCAACCCGTCGCGGGCGACTTCGACCGCCAGGTCCGACTGGCCTCGTTCACGCCCACCGATCCGTTCGCCACCGCCGGGCTGATGGCCCGTCCGACCCTCGAGACCAACGTCGTCTTCGCGGCCATCCTGACCACGCCCGCCCAGCTCGGCTCCGTCTTCCTGTCGCGTCCCACCGCCCGCGGCGAGGCGGTCTCGTCCGGGCGCTACCCCGCCCACCTGCCCGACGCCTGGCTCCGACTCCGCCGCCGGGGCAACGTGTTCGAGGGTTACGCGAGCCTCGACGGCCAGGCCTGGACCCTCCTCGGCTCCGCAACCATCGCGATGCCGCCAACCGTCTTCCTCGGCCTCGCCGCCAGCAGCCGGGATTCCACCCGCGCCGCCGCCGTCGCCTTCCGCGACCTCGGCACGCCCGTCGCGCCCACCATCGTCCCGGCCCCGCCTCGCCTCGCCGAAACCGCCGGCCCCTCCAGCCGCGGTTCCGGCCTCGTCATCTCCGAAATCATGTATCACCCGCTCGAACGGTCCGACGGGCGCAACGGGGAGTTCGTCGAAATCCGGAATTCCGACCTCATCGCCCGCGACCTGACCGGGCACCGACTCACCGGCGACGTCGAATTCGATTTCCCCGCCGGTTTCGTACTCCCCTCCGGCGGCCACGCGGTCATCGCCCGCGTCCCTGCCGACCTCGCCTTCATCCACGGCCTGACCGGGGTCCTCGGTCCGTTCCGGAACACGAACAACCTCCCGAACTCCCGCGGCACCCTCCGCCTGCGCAACGCCTCGGGCGCGATCCTGTTCGAGGTGGCCTATGACTCCCGCCCGCCCTGGCCCGCCTCCCCCGACGGCGGGGGGCATTCGCTCGTGCTCGCCCGCCCGTCGTTCGGGGAGGAGGACCCGCGCGCCTGGGCACCCGGCGTCTGGCGGGGCGGCTCCCCCGGCGTCGCCGAGGTTCCCCGCCTCTTCCCCGACTCGTCCGTCGTCTTCAACGAAGTCCTCGCCCACACGGACCCGCCCCAACTGGATTTTCTCGAACTCTACAACCACAGCAACGACGCCGTGGATCTCTCGGGCTGCATCCTCACCGACGACCCCGGCACCAACCGATTCCGCATTCCCGACGGCACGCGCCTGACGCCCCGCGGCTTTGTGGCCTTCGACGAGACCCAACTCGGCTTCCGCCTCTCCGCCTCCGGCGAAACGCTGTTCCTCGTCAGCTCCAACCGTCTTCGGGTCATCGATGCCCTCCGGTTTGGTCCCCAGGAAAACGGCGTCTCCTCCGGGCGCTTCCCCGATGGCACGCCCGAGTGGCGCCGCCTCACCCAACCCAGCTTCGCCGCCGAAAACACCGCGTTCCGCGTGAGCCCGATCGTCATCAACGAGATCATGCACGCCCCGATCTCCGGCGATGACGACGACGAATTCGTCGAACTCCACAACCGCACCGGGCTCCCCGTCGACCTGTCCGGCTGGAGCCTGTCCGACGGCGTGGACTTCCGCTTCCCGAACGGCGCCTCCATCGCGGCCAACGGCTATGCCGTCGTCGCCCGCAACCGCCTCCACCTCCTCTCCCGCCATCCCACTCTCGCCCCCTCCCTCGTGTTCGGCGACTACGCCGGCACCCTCGCCAACGGCGGCGAACGCCTCGCCCTCGCCATGCGCGACTTCGTCGTGTCCACCAACGACGCCGGCCTCGTCGCCACCAACCGCATCGACATCGACGTCGACGAGGTCACCTACGGCTCCGGCGGACGATGGCCGCTCTGGAACGACGGATTGGGCAGCAGCCTCGAACTCGTCGACCCCAACTCCGACCATCTCCAGCCTTCCAACTGGGCAGCCTCCGACGAATCCGCCAAGGCCCCGTGGACCACCGTCGAGTTCACCGGCCGCGTCGATCTCCAGGGCGTCAACGCGACCCGCCTGCACCTCGTCGCCCAGGGCGCCGGCGAATACCTGATCGATAACGTCGAGGTCCTCGGCCACGACGGCACCCCGCGCCTGGCCAACGGCGACTTCGCGAACGGCCTCGCCGGATGGACCGCCCAGGGCAATCACCGCGACTCCGCCCTTTCCGAGACCGGGGGCATCAACGGTTCCCGCGCCCTCCACGTCCGCACCACCGGACGCGGCGACACCGCGGTCAACCGCGTCCGTGCCGCCCTGACGCCCTCCCTCAGCGTCAACAACAACGCCACCCTTCGCGCCCGAATCCGCTGGCTGAAGGGCTGGCCCGAGTTCCTTCTCCGCACGCTCGGCAGCGGTCTCGAGGCCCATGGCCGCCTCGAGATCCCCGGCCACCTCGGCACCCCCGGCGCCCCCAACAGCCGCCGCCTCCCGAACGCCGGCCCCGCCCTCTTCGACGTCCGCCACTCCCCTCCCGTCCCCCGCGCCAACGAACCCGTCGTCGTCACCGCCCGCGTCACCGATCCCGACGGTCTCCAGTCCCTCACCCTGCGCCATCGCCTGGATCCCAACACCGCCCTGACCTCCGTCGCCATGCGCGACGACGGCACCGGCGGCGACGCCGTTGCGGGCGACGGCATCCATTCCGCCACGCTGGCCGGACGGCCCGCCGGTTCCCTGGTCGCCTTCCGCATCGAAGCCATCGACCGGCACGCCACCGCGCCGGCCACGACCCTGTTCCCCGCCACCGCCCCCGCGCTCGAAGCCCTGGTCCGGTGGGAATCCGAATTCCCCGCGGGCACGGTCGGGCTCTATCGCTTCTGGCAGCGCGCCGCCGACTACAACCGCCTCCGCAGCCGGGAGGCCCTTGCGAACGACAACGTCGATTGCACGTTCGTCTACGGGGATGAACGAGTGATCTACAACGCCCAGATGCGCGGCAAGGGCAGCCCGTTCCATGGCGGGAGCGTGGGCGGGGACTACCTCTTCGCGCTGCCCGACGACGATCGCCTGCTCGGCGCGCGCGACATGGCCATCGTGACGCTCGGCAACCTCGGGTCCGATCCCAGCGGCCAGCGCGAACAGGCCGCCTACTGGATCGCCGAACAACTCGGCGTTCCCTACCTCCACCGCCGTCACGTCCGCTTCTACGAGAACGGCGCGTTCAAGGGACTGTACGAGGACACCGAGGAACCCAACGGGCTCTACGTGGACCGCCGCTTCCCCGACGGCCCCGACGGCGATCTGTTCAAGATCGAGGACTGGTTCGAGTTCAACGATGCGGGCACCTCCTTCCCGTACTCCCGCGACGCCACGCTCGAATCCTTCACCTCCAACGGCGAACTCAAGCTCGCCCGCTACCGCTGGTCCTGGCGCAAACGCGCCGTCCAGGACTCCGCCAACGACTACTCCCGCTTCTTCCAGCTGGTGCGCGCCCTGAATGTGCCCGCAGCGTCCTACGCCACGCCCTTCGCCAACCTCGTCGACGTCGAGGCCTGGATGCGCAAGTTCGCCCTCCAGCACATCGTCGGTAACTGGGACGCCTACGGCTACAACCGCGGCAAGAACGCCTACCTCTACCTCCCCACCGACGGCCGCTGGCAGCTCATTCCCTGGGACATCGACTTCGTCCTCGGCTCCAGCTCCGACGGCCCCACCACCGACGTCTTCGGATCCAATGATCCCATGGTCCACAAGCTCTGGAACACCCCCGTCTTCCGCCGCATGTACTGGCGTGCCTTCCAGGATGCCGTCCAGGGCCCTCTCCTCGAATCCGCCGTCGGGCCCGTCCTCGACGCCCGCTACGCCGCCCTCGTCGCCAACGGCTTCACCACCCTCGAACGCACCCAGTCCATCAAGAACTGGATCAACCAGCGCCGCACCTATCTCGCGACCCGCGCCCGCTCCGAGGACGTCCCCTCGCTCGATATCACCAGCAACGGCGGCGCCAACTTCTCCACCAACCGCAACCTCGCCACCCTGACCGGCACCGCCCCCATCGCCGTCGCCTCCATCGAGGTCAACGGCATCCCCTTCCCCGTCACCTGGAACACCGTCACCACCTGGACCCTCAACCTCCCCCTCGCCGCCGCCAGCAACGTCCTCCGCATCACCGGACGCGACCTCCGCGGCCAGCCCGTTCCCGGCGCCTCCGATTCCATCACCATCACCTATACCGGCCCGCTCCCGCGCCCCGACGACTTCCTCGTCCTCAACGAGATCATGTACGACCCCGCCACGCCCGGCGCCGGATTCGTCGAGATCCACAACACCTCCACCACCGCCAGTTTCGATCTCTCCGGCTGGCGCCTCGACGGCGCGGACTTCGTGTTCCCGCCCGGCTCCGTCCTCAGCGCCGGTGGGTTCCTCGTCGTCGCCGCCGACCTCGTCGCCTTCCGAGCCGCCTACGGCACCACGCTGGTCCCCGTCGGCCAGTTCAATGGCAACCTCCAGAACAACGGCGAGACGCTGCGCCTCGTCCAACCCGGAGTCCCGCCTGCACCCGACCGCATCGTCGACGAGGTCCGGTACGACAGCGCGCCGCCCTGGCCGGTCACGCCCCGCGGCCTCGGTCCCTCCCTGCAACTCCTCGACCCCCTCCAGGACAACCGGCGCGTCGCCAACTGGGGCGCCGCACCGATCAACACCCCGCCCCTCGCCACCCCGGGGGCCGCCAATTCCCTACGGGCCAGCCTGCCCGCCTTCCCGACCGTCTGGCTCAACGAAGTCCAACCGTTCCAGACCCGCGGCCCCACCGACGCCGCGGGCGACCGCGACCCGTGGGTTGAAATCCACAACCCCGGCCCTTCCCCCGTCGATCTCTCCGACCTCTTCCTCGCCGCCTCCGTCACCAACCGGCTTGCGGAATGGGCCTTCCCCGCCGGCACCGTCCTCGGCGCCGGCCAGTTCCTCGTCGTCTGGTGCGATGCCGAACCCTCCGAGTCCACGCCCGCCCAGCTCCACGCCTCCTTCCGTCTGCCCCCCACCAATGGAGTCGTTGCCCTCGTCCGCCTCCAGTCCGGCACCCCGGTGGTTCTCGACTCGCTCCCGTACCGCAACCTCCCCGCCGACAAGGCCTGGGGTTCGTACCCCGATTCCGATCCCCTCCGTCGCCAACTCTTTCACCTGCCCACCCCCGGCGCGCCCAACCAACCCGGCGCCCCCGCCACCCCCGTCTTCATCAACGAATGGATGGCGTCAAACCTCGGTGCGGTGCGCGATCCCGTCGACGATGATCCCGACGACTGGTTCGAACTCCACAACCCGGGCCCCACCCCGGCCGATCTCTCCGCCTTTACCCTCACCGATGACCTCGCGCGCCCCGACAAATTCACGGTGCCCAACGGCACCGTCATCCCCCCCGGCGGCTTCCTCCTCGTGTGGGCCGACGAGGAAACCGGCCAGTCCACCAACGGCCAGCTTCATGTGAACTTCAGGCTCTCCGCCGCCGGTGAACACATCGGCCTCTTCGCCCCCGACCGCACCCGCGTCGATGCCGTCTCGTTCGGTGCCCAGACCGACAACGTCGCCCAGGGCCGATTCCCCGACGCCGGCCCCGAGCCGTTCGTCGACCTCGACTTCCCCACCCCCGGCGAACCCAACACGTTCGGCACCGTCAACCAACCGCCCGTCCTGGCCGCCCTCGGAAACCGCGCCGACGACGAAGGGACCGTCTTCGCCTTCACCGCCTCCGCCACCGATCCCGATGCCGGACAGCGCCTCCGCTATTCCCTGCTCGGCGCCCCCGCCGGCGCCTCCCTCGATCCCGCCTCCGGCGAATTCCGCTGGCCCACCACCGAATCCGACGGCCCGGGCACCTATGCCTTCACCGTCCGCGTGACCGACGACGGTCAGCCCGCACGGTTCGACTCCGAAACCATCACGCTCACCGTGAACGAGGTGAACCGCCCGCCCACGCTCGACGCCGTCCCCGACCAGGCCATCGACGAAAACCAACGCCTCGCCTTCCCCGTCACCGGAACCGACCCCGACCTGCCGCGTCAAAACCTCGTCTACTCCCTGCCGTCCGGCGCCCCCGATGGCGCTTTCCTCCATCCCGTCACCGGCGAGTTCAGCTGGACCCCGACGGAGTCCCAGGGACCGCGCGTCTACACCGTCACGGTCGCCGTCTCCGATTCCCAAACCCCGCCCCTGTCCGCCAGCCGCGACGTGCGCATCGTCGTCAACGAGGTCGACGACGCCCCCGTCTTCGATGCCCTCGGCCAGCAGGTGACGCTCGAGGGCCAACCCTTCCGGTTGCAGTTGGTCGCCCGCGACCCCGACTCCCTCTCCCGGACCCTCACCTACGTGCTCGAATCCGCCCCCTCCGGCGCCACCCTCGACCCGTCCAGCGGCGTCTTCGTCTGGACCCCGTCCGAGTCCGCCGGCCCGGGCTCCTTCCCCGTCACCGTGCGCGCAGATCAGGCCGGGGGCGGGCCCTCCGGACGGATCACGTTCTCCATCGCCGTCGAGGAGGACAACCAGGCTCCCACCCTCTCCGGACTCCGCGACTTCGACGTCGCCGAAGGCACCGTCGTCTCGTTCACCGCCACCGCCAGCGATCCCGATCTGCCCGCGCAACGCCTCGCGTTCACCCTCGATCCCGGCGCGCCCGCCGGCGCCACCATCGACCCCCAGTCCGGCCTCTTCTCGTGGCCCATCCCCGAGGACGCCGGGGCCAGCACCAACGCCATCGTCGTCCGCGTCTCCGACGGGGCCACGAGCGGACTCAGCGCCACCGGCATCGTCCGGGTCATCGTCCGCCCCCGCCTCCGCGTCGTGATCCACGAGATCATGTACCAACCGCCCCGGGCCGGTGCCGAGTTCGTCGAGATCCACAACGCCTCCACCAACACCGCCTGGGACATCGCCGGCTGGCGACTCCGCGGCGCGTTCGAGGCCACGTTCGGTCCCGACACCGTCCTTGCCCCGGGCGGCCATGTCCTCGTGGTTGCCCAACCCGCCGCGTTCACCGCCGCCTATCCCGCCGCGCCCAACGCCGGTCTCGTGGCCGGCACCCCCCGGTTTACCGCCACCGGTTACCAGCACCTTGTCCTCGAACGTCCCGTCCGCGACGCCTGGGAAGCCGTCAGCGAAATCGCCTTCGAACGCACCGCCCCCTGGCCGTCCGCTGCCAACGCCGGCAGCGCCTCCCTCCAACTCCTCGACGCCCGGCGGGACACCCGACGCGTCGCGAATTGGGCCGCGCTCGTCGGCACCACCACCAACGCGCCCCGCACCCTCGTCGGCCTCACGAATGCCTGGCGCTACAAGCAGGACGGACCCGCCCCCGCCGACTGGCGTTCCCCCTCCTTCAACGATGCCTCCTGGCCCTCCGGTCGCGGCCTCCTCTTCGTCGAGGACGCCGCCCTGCCCGCCCCCAAAAACACGCCGCTGGTCCGGACCGAAGGCCGCATGACCTACTACTTCCGTACCCGCTTCTCCTTCGACGGCAATCCCGATGGCGCCGCCCTCGTCCTCAACACCATCGTCGACGACGGCTGCGTGCTCCACCTCAATGGTCGCGAACTCCACCGCCTCGGCCTCGAACCCACCGCCACCGTCCTCGACTCCACCCCCGCCTCCCGCACCGTCGGCGATGCCGTCCTCGAGGGTCCCGTCACCCTCCCCGCCACCAACCTCCTCGTCGGCGACAATGTCCTCGCCGTCGAAGTCCATCAGGTCAACGCCACCAGTTCCGACCTCGTCTGGGGTGCCTCCCTCGAGGTCCTCGAGGTCAAACGCGAACCCTCCACCCCGGGCGCCGCCAATTCCGTCCGGGCCCGACTCGATCCCTTCCCCGACGTCTGGATCAGCGAGGTTCTCCCCCGCAACACCGCCGGCCCCGCCGACAACGCCGGTGATCGCGATCCCTGGATCGAACTCGCCAACCTCGGCGACACCCCCGCCGACCTTGCCGGTTGGTGGCTCACCGACGACCTCGCCAACCTCGCCAAATGGCCCCTCCCCGCCGGCGCCCTCCTCGAGGCCGGCCTCCACCCGCTCATCTGGGCCGATGGCGAACCCGCCGAATCCACCGCCACCCATTGGCACGCCTCCTTCCGCCTGCCCTACCCCGCCGGAGTCGTCGCCCTCAGCCGCGCTCAGGACGGTCGCCCCGCGGTCGTCGATTACATCGCCTACGCGGTCGCCGCGTCCGACACCTCCACCGGCATCCTGAACCCCGCCCAACCCCTCGTCCGCGGCCCGCTCCCCGCCCCCACGCCCGGCCTGCCCAATCTCGTCCCCAACCGCCCCCCCACCCTCGATCCCATCCCGAACCCAACCGTCACCGCCGGGCAAACCCTCGTCCTCGACCTC
>CAZSOV010000042.1:23641-34668 GCA_964608505.1 uncultured Verrucomicrobiota bacterium | reverse complement strand
CCCGTGTGGGAATCGAGGTTCCCGGTCGGCTCGTCGGCGAAGATGAGGCGGGGATTGTTGACCAGCGCCCGGGCGATGGCGACCCGCTGCTGCTGGCCGCCGGAAAGTTGGGTGGGCCGGTGTTTCGCCCGGTTCTCCAGCTGGACCGCCTGCAAGGCCTGCATCGCGGCGTCCCGCCGTTCCCGGGCCGAACACCCCGCGTAGATCATCGGCAACTCGACGTTCTGGAGAACGTTGAGCTTGGGCAGCAGGTTGAAGAACTGGAACACGAACCCGATCTTCCGATTGCGAATCTGCGCCAACTCCCGTGCGGAGGCGTTCTGGATCTCGGTCCCGTCGAGCCGGATCGTTCCCGTCGAGGGCGTGTCCAGGCACCCCAGGATGTGCATCAGCGTCGACTTGCCGCTCCCCGAGGGGCCGATGATCGAGATGAACTCGCCGCCGTCGATGTCGAGCGTGACGCCATCCAGGGCCCGGATGACTTCCCCGCCGAGATGATAGACCTTGGTGATGTCGCGCAGTTCGAGGATGGCCATGAAAGCGTGCGAGGGAAGGGACGGAAGCGGCGAGCCCGACAAACGGACGCCCTAGGAACCCGATCGCGGGGCGGTCGTCGGCTTGGCCGGCGCGGTCCCGGCAGCCCCGGGCTTGGCAGCGGCCGACGCCGCGGAGGTTCCCGCGGTGGTCGTGGACGTGGCCGCGGGCTTGGCACCGGTGCTTGCCAGGCCGGGACCCGCCCCGGGCGGGCGACCCGTCGCCGCGCCGACGGGCGGTTCGAGCGAGAGAATGTCGCCCGCCGCGAGACCGGACTTGATCTCCGCGCGGAAAAAGTCGGAGAGGCCGACCACGACGGGGCGGCGTTCGAAGGACTCGCCGGACTTCACGTAGACGTAGCGCTCGCCCAGTTCGCTGAAGACGGAGGCCAGGGGAACGGTCAGGACGCCTTCGACGCCGGCGATCGGAATCGAGATGCTGGCGGTCATGCCCGGCTGGATGCGGGGATCGATGTCCTTGAGGACGATGCGCGTGGAATATCCCTTGATCTGGTTGCGGACGGTGGCTTGGGGAGCGATGCGCTCGACTTCGCCGCCGACCTGGAGGCCGGGTACCGCGTCCACGTCGACCTCGACCTTCATGCCGGCCTTGAGCCGGGTGACATCCGCCTGGTTGACGTGGGCATTGATCACCATCGAGCTGAGGTCGGCGATGGTCAGCACCTCGGTGCCGCTGTTGAACCCCCCGGAGCCGGACACCGCCTGCCCGACCGAGACGGGCCTCGTCAGGACCGTGCAATCAAAGGGCGCGGCGATGCGGGTCTTGAGCAGGCGCTCCTGCGCCAGGGCGAATTCCTTCTCGGTCCGCTCGATGGCATTGCGGGCGAGGTCATAATCCTTGATCGACGAGTCGGACCGCTGGCGGCTCGTTTCGAAGGACTGCTCGGCCAGCAGCTTCTCCTCGAACATCTCCCGGTCCCGGTCGAAATCCCGCTTGGCCTGTTCCATGGCGAGACGCGCCTTGTCCAATTGCAGCTTGGCGTTCTCGATCTGGTTCTGACGCGTCTCCATCTCGATCCGGAGGTCCCGGTCATCCAGCGCGAACAGCAACCCGCCCTTTTTCACCCGGTCCCCGACGTCGACCGGCAACTCCGAGATGCGTCCGTTGACCTCGGGACGCACGGACACCTGCTCCGCCGGCCCGATCTCGCCCGCGACTCCGATGGACGGGTTGATGGAACCGAGCTCCGCCGTGGCGGTGGTCTCGCGGACGGAGGCTTCCGCCCCGGAGGGGGCGCCGCCGCCGTGGGTACCCCGGCTGCCGGACCAGAAAAAGGCTCCGGCACCGACCAGGGCGACGACGATCAGCGTGAGCAGAACGGATCTCATGAAACGTGGGGGCAAGCTAGGTCGGCATCGCGGGGGGTGCAAACGCCGAATTCGGGAACATACGCATGCGTAGTTGTTCGCGGGTGAACATCCCGCATTCGACAACCGTCGGCGGGCTGCCTAGAACTCCGGTCCCGTGGCCAAACGCCGCGTCAAACCCAAGACCCGAGCCAAGCCCAAACCGACGAAGTCCGCTCCCGGAACGACGTTGGTATGGGCCTTGGTATTCATTTTGACCGGCATCGTCGGCTGGCTCGGCTGGAACGCCCGGCAACCCGGAGGCTTTGCCGTCGTCGAGATGCCCGACCTGGGCTGGAAAGACCAAGGCGAGGCCCTGCCTCCGCCGCGCTCGTCCGAAAACCTGGTTCCGCCCGTTCCGGACGCCGGCCCCCCCCGTTGGGAGGAGGCACCCGTCATCCCCCTCCCCACGCCCGTGCCCGCGCCGGTCGCCCGCCCGACGGGCCCCACCTCCGTCGTGATCCACCTGCCCCCGCGGATTCCGAGCTTTCCGGCCCCCACCAACGCCGCCACGGGCGGTGACGCCCCCCCACCAGCGACCGGTTGGTCCGGGCCCCTGAGCCTCGAGCAGGTGGTCTCGGCCCAACTGGCCCTCGCGCGCCGCGGCTATTCCTCGGGCCCGCTTGACGGCGTTTCCGGCAGCCAGACCCGATCCGCGGTGCGGGCCTTTCAGCGCGCCCACGGCCTCCCCGTCACGGGCAACCTCGACCCGGCCACCCTCCGCCGCCTGGGCACCAACGGCCCCGCCTTGTCCACCTACACGGTCACCGCGGACGACCTGGGCCGCCTCGGTGCCGTTCCCAAGTCCTGGCTGGGCAAGGCGGGAAAGGCCAGCCTCGACTACGAAACGGTCCTGGAACTGATCGCCGAGAAGGCCCATTCGAACCAGCGGCTGATCCGGCAACTGAACCCCGATGTCGATTGGAGCCGGATCCGCGCCGGAGCGGTGCTGCGCGTCCCGGCCGTGACCGTGCCGGAAGGCCCCTCCCGCGCGGCCTTCGTGCGCATCAGCCTCTCGGAGAAAACCCTCCGGGCTTTCGACTCGAACTCGAACCTGCTCGTCCACTTCCCCTGCAGCATCGCGCGCAAGGTGGAGAAGCGGCCCCTCGGCGAAATGAAGGTCACCCGCCTCGCCCCCAACCCCAATTACCGCTTCGATCCCGAGATCTTCCGCGAATCCGCCGAGGCCCGCCAGATCGGGCGGCCCCTGATGATCCCGCCGGGACCGAACAATCCCGTCGGAACCGCCTGGATCGGCCTGGATCGCCCCGGCTACGGCATCCACGGCACGCCGAATCCGGAGGAGGTCGGCCGCACCGAATCCCACGGTTGTTTCCGCCTCGCCAACTGGAACGCCGAATACCTCATCAAGCTGGCCTGGGTCGGACTCCCGGTCTACGTGGAACCCTGAAACCCGGCATGAACGCCCGCTACGTCTTCAACCTCGCCAGCCTGGAACGGCGACGGGCCCTGCCCTCGAAAATCCTCCTCGTCCAGCGCGAAACCGAGACCCTGACCCATATCCTGCTGAAGCTGTTCGGCTACGTCCTGTTCCACCGGGAGCGCGTGCAACTCGAAACACGCCTCGACGACCACTATCTCCAGTACACCCCGGACGTCGTCCAACTCGACTACCAGGGCGGCATCGCGCTCTGGGTGGAATGCGGCGAGTGCAGCCTCGAAAAGCTGGATCGCCTCGCCGTCAAGGCGCCCTACGCCGAGATCTGGTCCGTGAAACCCTCCCCCGAGGCCGCCGCCGAACTGCTCCGCCAGATGGAGCGCCAAAAACTCCGCCGCGGACGCTACGGGATCGTCGGCCTCGACCACGCCATGCTCACGGAAGTGTCGACCCTCGTCGCCGCCCGCAACGACCTGCACTGGCACCTCGGTTCCTTCGACCCCCCGCGCATGCAGTTCGAGTTCAACGGACTCTGGTTCGACGTGGAATTCGATCTCGCCCGCTACTGAAGCGTCCCCCCCGCTGCCTCATTTTCCCTCCGGCCAACGCCCGTCCACGATGGGCTGCCCCGCCAGCCGCGCCGGATCCAGCACCACGTGCCGCAGCCGCCGGCGCTTCCACGTGTACAGAAAATGCACCCGACCGTCCCGCGTCCGGATGCCCGCCGGATAGGAAAACTCGCCCGGCTCCCGTTCCAGCACGGCGGCGGCTTCCCAACTCTTCCCGTCCTTCGTCCGCGCCACGTTCAACACGGCCCGCCCCTTCTCCGTGTGGTTGTACACCAGCAGGAAGCCGCCCTTCTCCAGCTTCACCGCGTCGATTCCCGAACTCGGATTCGGAAGGGGCGTCCGGCCCAGCGCCCCCCAGGTCCGTCCGCCATCCCGCGACCAGGACTCCAGCACCACGCCCTGCCGCGACCGACACAGGATCTGCAGGTCCCGACTCGAATGCTCGAGAATCGTCGGCTGGATGGCCCCCCATTCCTCCGCCCGATTCAGCGGCGGCGTGCGGGACCAACTCCCCGTCGGCTCGCGCGTGAACTCCATCTGCACCTGCCATCCCGCCTGCTCGGTGCTCGATCCGCACAACAGCGTGCCGTCCTCCAGTTCCACCGGCTTCGCCCGCACCGGGCCCAGCTGGCCTTCGGGCAGTCGGACCGGACTCGACCAGGTCTTCCCCTGGTCCGTCGACGTCATCACCATGCCCCACCAGGTCGAAGGACGCGGCCCCACCTTGTAGAACAGGAGCAACGGCCCCCTTCGCGGTTGGAACAACACCGGGTTCCAGCACGGGTGCCGCTCGTTCGCCCCGGGAACCGCGCCGTCCGCCACCTTCTCCGGCGCGGACCACAGGCCGCCGCCCCGCTTGCGCGCCGTGTAGATGCAGACGTCCGGCTTGCCCTCCGAGGTGCCCCCGAACCAGGAGGCCAGCAACCCATCCTCGGTCTCCACCAACGTCGAGGCATGGCACTCCGGGAACTCCGCCTTCTCGTACACGAACTCCCGCAGCACCTCCGCCGCCGAACCCTCGGCACCCCGGGCCCGCCCCGACCCGGCGAAGGCCCAACCCGCCACCCCGCCCACCCATGCCCGCAAGGCCAGGCGCCGCGAAACACCGCCCTCCCGATCCAGCTTCGTTTTCATCGTGGTTTGTATCGAGATGCCCCGTCCACGGGATCCCCCGTGGACACGGCACGACCTGTTCTTGTCAGGCGGGACGCCGGTTCATTTCCTCGGCTTCGCCGCCGTCGTCAGGGGGAAGTTGTCCGTGCGAAACGGGGAGGCCGGCAGGCCTTCCGCGTTGAAAAGATTGAGGACGGGATAGTCCGACCAGCCAAACCGGACGGCCTCCGGTTTCGCCACCTTCGGGGAGGTCACCACGACCTCCGCCCCCCGAATCCGCGCTTCGGCCCACACCCATTGCCGGTCGGCGCCGCAAATCTGGAATCCCGTCAACGGCCCGCCCCGCGCCTCTAGGCCGCCGCCCACGTGGTGGAAACTCAACCGCGCCTCGTCGCCCGCCACGCGCAATCGCCGGAACACCGGCCCCGAATGCACGATCCGCTCGCCGTAGGCGATCTTTCGGGCGGCCAGGGCCAGCCGCTCCCCGACCGGGCGCTTCTTCGTGGGATGGATGTCATCCTTGTCGCCCACGTCCGTGATCACGGCCATCCCCACCTTCGGCAGCACCTGGGTCGCGATCCATTGCGCCTCGCGCAGTTCCGCCCAATCGCTTTCCCCGGGCGCCGCGGTGATCTCCGCCAGGCTCCGCTTCTTGTTGCGATCCCAGGGCGCCAACTGCACCGCCAGGAACGGAAAGTTCTGGCCCCAGTCCTTCCGCCAGTTCCGGATCATCGCCGGAAACAGCCGGGCATACTGGTCCGCCCGCGGCGCATTGCTTTCCCCCTGGTACCAGATCGCCCCCGCCACCGCATACGGCAGCAACGGCGCGATCATGCCGTTGTACAACTCCGAAGGTCTCCACCCGGGGTTGGGCCGCGGCCTCGTCACCGGCTTGCCCTGCGCCCGCAACTCCGACGCCTCCTTCTCCCACGCCGACAGCGCCGCCTCGTACTGCGGTCGTTGCTTCGTTTGGTAGGCGTCCAGAATCGCCGCCTTGAACTCCTCGTTGCCGGCCAGGACCTCCTCCCGCATCCACACCTCCGCCGGGGACCCCCCCCACGAGGTGTGAATCAAACCCACCGGAACCTCGCGCGCCTGCTGCAACGCCCGCCCGAAATAGTAGCCCACCGCCGAAAACGAATTCACCGCCGACGGCCCCGACACCAGCCAACTCGCCTTGACGTCGCTCTCCGGCTTCTCCGACTTGCGCTTCGGCACCGTGAACAGACGCAGATTCGGATTGGCCGACCCCGCGATGTCCTCCGCGGGATTCTCCGAGCGCGACATCGGCCATTCCATGTTCGACTGCCCGCTGCATACCCAAACCTCCCCGACCATCAGATTCGTGAGGGTGATCGCCCGCCCCCCGCCCCGCACCACCATCGTGTGCGGCCCGCCGTAGCCCTGCCGCGGCAGCTTCGCCATCCAGCGGTCCCCATCGACCGTCGCAGTCACCGTCTTCCCCCCAAACTCCACCTCCACGGCCTCCCCCAGCCCGCACCCACCCCAGACCGGAATCGATTTCCCCTTCTGCAGCACGGCATTGTCGGAGAACAGGGCCGACAACCGGACCTCGGCCTGAACCTCGGGCAAAAGAACAACGAACGCCGCGGCCATGCCCAAAACGGGGCCGCGTCCGAAACGGGTGGAGTGCACGGGCCAAGCCAACGCGGGCGACCCCGCGCCCGTCAAGATTCGGGATTTCGGACGTGCTTGGGGCATGCTTTAGCAAATCTAATTCTTTAGCATAGCTGGACTGCAATCTTTTAATACCTGCGGATGTGCCGTTGACGGTCCCCGCTTCCTGCATATCGTAGGCCCCGTCGACAGTCGCTCTTTGGAAGTAGGCTTGAATCTGAAATGAACGGCGCGGCCCGTGCCGCACGGACCCAAAACGTCCGCCAAGCTGTTCGCCTGAATAATCAATTTCCGGAGCCGTGAAGATGCGCACGGTTTCCGGGTTCCACACAAGCCTACTGCGCATCCTGGATTCGACATTCCCCGGGCCCCGACGGTCTCCCTCAGACTGCGGGGCCCGGTTTTTTTTACATTTCTTGTCCCCAGCTTGTCAGCCCTCCTCCCCGCGTGGTACAGGCGCGAGGTCGATGGTCCGAGGAATGTCCGCCCGCGCCCGCCCAACCCATCCGGTCGCCACGGCCCCCCCGCCTCTCCCCCATCGCATCTTCACTCCCATGAAATCCAGACCACGCCTCCGAACACTTCCCCACCTGCCCGCCGCCCTGCTCCTGGCCCTTCCCTTGGCCGCCCCAGCCGCTCCGCTCTGGCAGGACACCTTCGAAACCGACACCTCGGCCAATTGGACGGTCAAGGTCGGCTACTACGACGGCACCGCGTCCGACGATTACTCGGTGGACTGGGCCTTTGACTACGGCCAGCTCAAATACAAGATCTACAAATCCGCCGCCGACGACGCCCCGGTGGAATCGCCCATCCCGCCGGCCCCGCACTCCGACGGCACCACCAAGGGCCTCCGCATCTCGGTCAACAAGAAGGATTCGGAGGCCGCCCGGTTCGCGGTGAACCTCTTCCCCAAGAACCAGAATTTCAGCGGCAACTTCGTGCTGAAGTTCGACATGTTCCTGGCCCACAGTGCCTACACCGACGCCGGTGTCGGCACCACCGAGTACGGCCTCTTTGGCATCAACCACTCCGGCAACCACGTCAATTGGTTCGCCCTGAACGGCACCGCCCAGCGCGCCGACTTCCTGAGCAGCGCCGTCGGTCGCGACAACAGCGATGGCCTGTTCTTCGCCCTCACGGGGGACGGCGGTGCCGCCCGTGACGCGGTCTCCCTGCAAGGCGTCGCCGGCGGGGCTCCCCTGCCCAAGATGGCCGATTCCTCCGGCGGCCTGACCGACCGCAACAGCGACGGCGCCATCGACTCGAACACCGACGTGGACACCTACTTCGCCAACGTCTTTCCCGCCGGCAAGTTCGAGGAAGTCGGTTTCGCCGGCAAACGCTGGCTGGCCGTCGAGATCAGCCAGGTCGGCGACCTCGTCACCTGGAAGATCGACGGTCATGTCATCGCCCAGCGCACGAACGACACGACCTTCAAATCGGGCACCATCATGCTCGGCTGCAGCGACCCCTTCACCTCCATCTCGGACCCCCTCGAGGAAACGTTCGTCCTCTTCGACAACGTCCGCGTCGAGCCCGTCCGGACCGTCGTCGTCGACACCGCCGACAACGCGAGTCCCGCCGGTGACGGCAAGACCTCCCTCAAGGAGGCCCTCGCCGCCCAGCAACCCAACGATATCATCCGCTTCAACATCCCCGGCGCCGGACCGCACGTCATTCCCACTCCGCTCGGCGGCTATCCCCTCATCACCTCCGAGGGCCTCGTGATCGACGGCTACTCCCAACCCGGGGCATCCCCGAACACCCTCGGCGTCCTCGAAGGCAACAATGCCCAGCTCAGGATCGTCCTCGACTCCTCCGGCGACGAGCAGGAAGGCGATCCGACCAAACCCCTGCGCCGCTCCACCCGCCTCCCCTTCCCCGGCTACAGCGATTCCGAGAACGGCATCCTGGGCGTCTACGGGGCCGAAAACGTCACCATCAAGGGACTCTCGCTCGTCGCCCGCCACACTCCCGGCTCCGACGACGATCCGTCCATCTACTGCATCGCCCTGGTCAACAGTGCCGAAAACGCCCGGGTCCAAGGCAATTGGTTCGGTGTCCTGCCCGACGGCAAGACGGTCAAGGGAGCCGCCTCCGCGGTGGCCGCCTTTCGTCATCGCGTCAACGTCGACGGCGCGAACGTGGATACCTACTCCGGCGGCCTGATCTTCGGCACCGACTCCGACACCCTCGAGGACCGTGCCGAGCGCAACGTCGTCGTGGGCACCCACATCGCCCTGGCCCTCGAACTCCCCCATAACCGCGTTCACGGCAACTACTTCAACGTCCTTCCCGACGGAAAGACGTTCCTCGACCCCGACGATATCCACCAGGCCCAACTCGACACCGGACGTTCGCCCAACGACTCGAGCGTCGAGAACTACGAGAACGGGCGCCAGACCGAGGGCAGCGTCCTCGGTACCGACGGCAATCGCATCAACGACGCCGAGGAACGCAACGTCTTCGGGCACGTCAAATACGAGCATTCCCTCGAGTTCTACAGCAACGCCAACAACTGCGTCATCGCCGGCAACTACTTCGGCGTCGGCATCGACGGCACCTCCCTGGCCCCGACGGCCGATGGCATGGATCCCGACCTGGCCGAGCTTCCCGGCACGTCCTCCGTCCGCATCGGCACCAACGGCGACGGCTTCAGCGACAACGTCGAAGGCAACTGGGTCTTCGGCGTTCCCGGCAACGACATCATCGTCGCCGGCGCCCAATCCCCCGTCGTCATTCGCGGAAATCGGTTTTCCAACAACGGCTTCGAGGCCTTCCCCTGGTTCGACTCCGGCACCCGCGCCTATGCCGAATACTACGCCAGCATCCTCCTCGACCCGACCCAGCCGCTACCCGTCATCACCAAGCTGCAAAACGGCGTGATCGAAGGCCGCACTCCCCTCACGAACACCGGTGAATGGCCGTGGGAAGTGATGGACCTCTACGTCATCGATGATCTGGCCGCAGCCAAGGGCTTCAACATCCCTGGACGGCTTCTCGGTTCCCTGATCGACAACAACAGCGACACCAAGCTCGGCCCCCTCGACAACAATGGCGCCCTCGGCGAGTTCTCGTTCGACGTCTCGAGCTTCGGCCTTCCCCCCGGCTCGAAGATCGCCGCCGCCGTCACCTACTCGTTCGACCAGAACGTCACGCAGTCCGGACGCGCCCGCACCGGCCCGCTCTCCGAGCCGTTCCTGGTGCCCGGCGAGGTCGCCAAGCCCATCCAGATCACCGCCATCACCCGTGCCGCCACCGGCGCCACGCTCGCCTGGACCGGCGGCACCGCCCCGTTCAAGGTCCAGTCCCGCACCTCCGTCGCCGGCGGTGCCTGGACCGACGTCGCCACCACCAACGAGCGCACGGCCACCGTCAATGTCACGACCGGTCCCGTCTTCTACCGGATCGCCGGGCAGTAGACGGCGCGCGGTTCGGAAACGAATGGACTGTCGGGGGAGCGCCTTCGGGCGCTCCCCTTTTTCTTGGCCATTGACACGCTTCCGGAACGTCCCGACAACTTGGTCACGCCGCGCCGTGCCGCGGCCCGGGATCGCCCCCACGATTCCCCGAGGATTTCCACTCCATGCAACCTCGCCGCCTGCCGAGCCGATTCGCTCGGGCCTTCACCCTCATCGAATTGCTCGTCGTCATCGCGATCATCGCGATCCTCGCCGGCATGCTTCTGCCCGCCCTCTCCAAGGCCAAGGAACGCGCCAAACGCATCGCCTGCGTCAACAACCTCAAACAACTCGGCATCGCCTGCTTCCTCTATTCCGAGGACCAGAAGGACGGCGCGTTCACCGGCGCCACCAACTATCTCGACGACAACATCAATTGGATCTACCCCGGCTACCTCTCCACCTACCAGGGCCTGGTCTGCCCGAGTTCGCGCAACTACATCCGCACCAACGCCACCCGCGACCGGATCACCGGCCAGACCTATCTCGTCGACCTGTCCGACTTCGCCCGCAACCGCGATACCGCCGGCTACAGCTACGAACTCTACGGATTCATGGGCGCCGTCACCGCCAATCCCCTCCATCCCCGCTCCGTCAAGAAGACCCAGTCCTCCGTCAACAGCTACGTCCACCTCAACAACACCTTCGGTCTCCAAGGCACCGCCCCCGGCCCCGCCAATATCTGGCTCTTCATCGACGGCGACGACGGCGGCCTGTACTTCGAGAACGGCTCCTTCGTCCAGCGCGGTCGCAACGACTACCCCGATCCCTGGGACAACCACGGCCCCGACGGCGTCAACGCGCTCTTCTGCGATTCCTCCGTCCGCTGGGTGCCCACGAAAAAGTACGTGTTCGCCTTCGAGCAAGCCCAGGACATCGGACGCACCGATTGATCCCTGGTTCCCCGGCCGGGGGGGGGGGGGGGGGGCGCGCCCCCCCCCCC